>NZ_JBFRHD010000024.1:0-101664 GCF_052115685.1 Cupriavidus sp. 2KB_3 | reverse complement strand
GCGGCGGCCAGCACGTATTGCAGGTCTGCCGAGCCGTCCTCGTCCGGGGGCGTGCCCACGGCGATGAACTGCACGTCGGCGTGCTCCACGCTGGCGGCCACGTCGGTCGAAAACGTCAGGCGGCCGGCGGCGCGATTGCGCTCGATCAGTTCCTTGAGGCCCGGCTCATAGATCGGCACGCCGCCCGCATTGAGCATGGCGATCTTGCGTTCGTCCACATCGAGACAGAACACCGAATTGCCGAGTTCCGCCAGGCAGGCGCCGGTGACCAGGCCGACATAGCCGCTACCGATAATTGTGACTTTCATGATGGGGAATTCAGGGGAGGCGGCTTGCGGGACGACCACGGTCCGCGCGTGCCAGGCATGGAGGTGAGGCGGAAAACAGAGGGCTGGGTCAGGGCCACGCCAGGGTGGCGGGCGGCCGTGCAGCTTAGGCGGGGAACCTTAACGGCAGATTAAGCGCCGCTCACCGACCCTGAGCGGACGCCAAATCTGTCATGCCGGCAGCACAGCCACGGCTTCGATCTCGAATAGCATGCCGTCGATCGCCAGCCTTGGCACGGGAATCAGCGTGCAGGCGGGTGCCGGCCAGTCGCCCAGCAAAGCCTGCCAGGCGCGGCTGAAGATGGTCAGCCGTTCCATCGAATGATCGACGACCAGCACCGTGATCTTGGCCACGTCGGGGATGTCTGCGCCGCCGGCCTGCAGCGCCACGCGCAGGTTGGACAGTGCGCGGTTGACCTGCGCCGTGAAGTCGGCCCGCAGGCCGCCGCACATGTCCTCGCCACCCTGGCCCGCCGCGAAGATGAGCTTTGCGGGGAGATTCGCCACCGCGACATGTGAATAGCCGTTCAGGCGCGGATCGTAGAGATCGGGCGGGTTCATGAACTGGAGGTAAGGGGCGCGCGGTGATTCGAGCTGCATGGCGGGGTCCTGGGTGGAAAGGGATGCCAGTGTCAAACCTCAAGTGCGATTGAGGTCAAGCTCGAGTGCGATACCATGCGCGCTGCAAGGGCTTTCCTTGTCCGCTATGGTCCTGTCATGAGCCGCCCCCCGAAAATCGACCAGATCGACAAAATCGACCCGTTGGAACTACCCGTGCGCCCGATGCGCGCCCGCGACCCGCTGACCATTGGGCAGGTGGTCGAACGCAGCGGCGTGGCCGCTTCCGCGCTCCATTTCTATGAATCGAAGGGCTTGATTTCGAGCACGCGCAGCGCTGGCAACCAGCGCCGCTATCCACGCGGCATCCTGCGTCGGCTGGCTGTGTTACGTATTGCCCAGCGCATGGGCGTGCCGCTTGCGGTCATCGCCGAGGCCTTCGCGCGTTTGCCGGCGGGCAAGGCACCGACCGTGGCCGACTGGCGCCGGCTGTCTGCTTCCTGGCGGGAGGATCTCGACGCCCGCATCCGCGCGCTGACGATGCTCCGCGATCAACTCGACGGCTGCATTGGCTGCGGCTGCCTGTCGCTGAAGGCGTGTCCGTTGCGCAATCCACAGGACGTGATGGCAGGGCGGGGGCCAGGTGCCCATGTGGGCGAGGGGGCGCCTTGAGCCGCATATTCATGCGTTTGCCAGCCAAGTCCGGCATTGTTGTCCGCCAGACATCTCATCTCCCCGTGAGTCTCATCGCCTGGTGCTCACCATGAATCTTCCCCACCTGGAGCGGCAACTCGCCTTCCTTGCTGACTCCCGGAAGTTAAGTCCGGCATTTACGCCCGGCGTATTACCAAAATGTATGGAGTGACGCATAAGGCCGTCCCGTTGCTTCCTCGCATACGTACTATCACCTAATGCTGCATTGCGACAATCCTTCTGCTACAATTCGGGAAAACCCCATAAGGGTAATCCCTCAAGGAAGGACGCCATGAACACCCAATCCGACATCAAGATGACCGATCAACTCGAACGCGACCTGATCGAGCGCGAACTGGGCACGCAAAGCCTGGGTTTTGCCAACGACGTGAAGCGCGTTGTGGCTGCCGTGCAGAACGTTTTCTCCCGTCTGCAATCGGAAGCGCGCAAGGCCAAGGTCGTCTACGCGAACGGTTAATCCGGTCAGAACACCCGTAGTGCCTGCGGCGCCTCCCGTGCGCCGCCATTGAAAAACCGACCCGCCGTACACCCCTTTCGAGGTGTGCGGCGGGTCGGTTTTTGGCTTTTATGGGAGCTTAACGAGTCACTTCAATGCGATCGACGCGATCCGGGTAGAAGGCCAGATGGCCGGCGATCTGGGCGACCGCTTGATGGGGTGATTCATAGGTCCACACCGCGTTGTCGGTGCGGGTGCCGCCAGCGGGAATGCTGTAGTACGCCGCATCGCCCTTGTAGGGGCAGTGGCTGGTGTGCTGGGTGCGCGTCAGTTGAGACATGTCCACGTCTTCGCGCGGAATGTACTGAACCGGGCGGTACGAGGCCTCGGCGAGCGTGAGGGCGCGGCGGGTGTCGGCAATCACTCGGCCCGCTACGCTCACCACCACGCGGCCGCCCTGGGGCGTGATCGTGATTGGATGATCCGGGCCGGGAATCAGGACGCGCTTGTCGGCGGATTTGTCGGCGGATTTGTCGGTCATGGCAGACCTCCCTAAGAAAGGAGGCGCGGCGATCAGGCCGCGCCTCAAAGAAAAAACCGCCACGGAGGTGACGTGAGGCCGAAAAGGGAGAGAAGAGCCTCGGCCTCGGTATGGACGATAGCAAGCGCGAGCGGCCCGGCATAGCGCACGCAAGGGAACACACTCTTGTATTCCCTAGAACAATCCAGGCCAACATTCCAAAACAAAGCCCCGCACGGGGCGGGGCTGCTGGGGCTCGGGCGGCTCAAAACTATCCACAAATCAAAGCGATAGGGATTGGCCGCCAGCCGATTGTTCCTCGATCCACAGCGACAGTCTTACCTTGTACGCCTGCTGGATATGGCGCCGGGCAATCTGCTCGGCCTGGGCGGGGTTGCGCGCCTCGAGCGCTTCCACCAGCGCCAGATGTTCCTCGTACGACCCCCGGGCGCGGCCCGGAACGGCCAGCGTGGAGCGGCCAAGCAGCGCCATCGACTCATGCAGCGAGCGCAGCGTCTTCAGCAGATAGCGATTGTGCGCACAGCGGTGCAGCGTCTCGTGGAACAGGCGATTGTTGAGTGCCAGCTTGTCGGGGTCTTCAGCGAAGGCCAGGTCGCGCTCGACAATATCTCGCAACAACGAGATTTCCACGTCGTTAGCATGGCGGGCGGCCAGGGCGGCCGCGGTGGATTCGAGCACCTCGCGCATGACATACAGCTCGCTCACCATGCTGGCGTCGAGCCGCGTGACCATCATGCCGCGATTGGGCTCGTTGACGACGAGCCCTTCGGACTCGAGCCGCGAGAGCGCCTCGCGCACCGGCGTGCGCGACAGCCCTAGCGATTCGGCGAGTTCCACCTCGCGCAGGCGCGTGCCGGGTGGCAGGTGGCCGGCCTGGATCGCGCCCCGGAGTTGTTGGTAGGCCCGTTCGGAACGCGGCAGGGACGCGCTCTGGTCGCCATCGGCGCCGGCAAGATCCGCAGGAAGCATGGATGCGTGTGAGTGGGGATGACAGCAAAGACAGCCATCATACCTGCTCGGGCAGGCGGCTCGCCAGCCACCAGACCCGAATATCCGATATCAGGCCTGCGGCGGCTCCGCGCGCCGGCTGCGCCGCCGCCGCGCCAGCATGTTCAATCCTTCCACGCCGGTCGAGAAGGCCATCGCCGTATAGATATAGCCCTTCGGCACGTGGTGGCCCAGCCCGTCGGCAATCAGCGTCATGCCGATCATGATCAGGAAGGCCAGCGCCAACATGATGATGGTGGGATTCGCGTTGATGAAGTTGGCCAGCGGTGCGGCTGCGAACAGCATCACGGTCACGGCGGCGATCACGGCAACGAACATGATCGGCACGTGGTCGGTCATGCCTACCGCGGTGATGATGCTGTCGATCGAGAACACGAGGTCGAGCACCAGGATCTGGCCGATGGCCACCGCGAAGCCCGGCGCGGCGCGGGCGACCATGCCTTCCTCGCCATGCCCGGGCTCGGGCGAGACGTGCTGATGGATCTCGCGCGTGGCCTTCCAGACCAGGAACGCGCCCCCGGCAATCAGGATGATGTCGCGCCAGGAAATACCCTTGCCAAGGATCGTGAAGACCGGCTCGGTCAGCGCCACGATCCAGGCAATCGTCGCCAGCAAGCCCAGGCGCATCACCAGCGCAAGGGTGATCCCCAGTCGCCGCGCCTTCTCGCGCATGGCTTCGGGCAGCTTGTTGGTCAGGATGGAGATGAAGATCAGGTTGTCGATGCCGAGCACGACCTCCATGGCCACCAGGGTGGCCAGGGCGGCCCAGGCGGCCGGATCGCGCGCCAGCGCGAGTAGCGATTCCATGCGAACTCCTTGGTTGGGGTGGGCTGGGGCAGGGCTACCCGAAAGCGGACTACCAGGATCATGGTAGCGCACGCCGGCGGTGCAGGGGAGAGCAGTTATGGTGAGATAGAGGTTGTGAAACGCCAAGACTGGAATATAGTATGTGATATATCAAAACAATACCGGTCATCACAACCATCGAGGAGACAACCCATGAAGATCTGTATCTATGGGGCAGGGGCGATTGGCGGCTACATGGGCGCGCAGTTGGCGCTCGCGGGCGCCGACGTGAGTTTCATCGCACGCGGGCCGCACCTGGCGGCCATGCAGGCCAACGGCGTGCGCCTTCATATCGAGGGCGAGGAGCGCGTGGCGCGCGTGCGCTGCACCAGCGATCCGCGCGAGCTGGGGCCGCAGGACTACGTGTTCATCACGCTCAAGGCGCACCAGGTGCCCGGCGTGGTGGACCTGATGCAACCGCTGCTCGGGCCGGAAACGGCCGTGGTGACCGGCGTCAACGGCATTCCCTACTGGTACTTCCACAAGCACGGTGGCGAGTTTGCCGGGCGCACGCTGGAGAGCGTGGACCCGGGCGGCAAGCAGTGGCGCGGCCTCGGGCCGGAGCGGGCCATTGGCTGCGTGCTGTATCCGGCGGCGGAGATTGAGTCGCCGGGCGTGATCCGCCATGTCTACGGTAAGAAGTTTCCTCTCGGCGAGCCGGACGGCAGCCGTTCCTCGCGCGTGACGCAACTGGCCGAGCTGATGGTCAAGGCGGATCTCGACGCGCCCGTGCGCGACAACATCCGCGATGAGATCTGGCTCAAGCTGTGGGGCAACCTCTGCTTCAACCCGATCAGCGCGCTGACGCACGCCACGCTGGACATCATTACCTCCGACCCCGCCACGCGCGCGCTGTCCCGCCAGATGATGCTGGAGGCCAAGGCGATTGCCGAGCGCTTTGGCGTGCACTTCCGCGTGGATGTGGAGCGCCGCATCGACGGCGCCGGCGCGGTGGGGGCGCACAAGACCTCGATGCTGCAGGACCTGGAGGCCGGCCGGGCGATGGAAATCGACCCCTTGCTGACCGTGGTGCAGGAGATGGGCCGGATGATCGGCCAGCCCACACCGATGGTCGATGCCGTGCTTGGCTTGATCAAGCAGCGCGACAGGATGGCGCAGGGCGGCCAGACTGCGCCGCCCGTGCCGGTCGCGCGCGCGGCATGACGCGGGAGAAATCCCCGGCGATGTGGTGATCTTGATATACCATATACGAAAGGCCGGGCCCGCCCCTTTCTCACCCGTTCGGGTTCTTGACGCGCGATCATCGGCGAGATTGATGAGCAAACCGCATGGCGCCATGCCAAACTGGACACCATGCGTCCGCGCGTCAGGCCCCGGCAGAGAAGCGGGGCGGGACGCCGCCGGAGGCCGCCTCGGCCCCTGGGGCGCCGGTCATAGACGAGTGCATTCATGTCCGCCCAAACACCCGAAGTCCAGCCCGCCGGCCTGACCCTGTCGCTGCAGCCGATCAACGCGGGCGCCAGCCTGCGCGACCAGGCCTATGCGATGCTGCGCCAGGCCATTGCCGATGCCGATATCTATCAGTCGCGGGAGGAAGTGCGACTGGACGAGCGCGTGCTGTCCGAGGCGCTGGGCGTCAGCCGCACGCCGATCCGCGAGGCGATGACGCTGCTCGAGCAGGAAGGCTTCCTGCGCACGGTGCCGCGCCGCGGCATCTACATCATGCGCAAGACCAAGCGCGAGATCGTGGAGATGATCCAGGTCTGGGCCGCGCTGGAAAGCATGGCGGCCCGCCTGGCCACGCTCCATGCCACTGACGAGGAAATCGGCAAACTGCGACACATGTTCGACAGCTTCCGAGACTCCACGCCGGCCGAGCACATCGAAGAGTATTCCGACGCCAACATCGTTTTTCACCAGGCGATCGTGCAGCTGTCGAAGTCGCAGATCATCATGGACGCGATCAAGAACATCTTCGTCCATGTGCGTGCGATTCGGAAAATGACGATCTCGCAGAGCGACCGCGCCGCGCGGTCGATCGTCGATCATCTGCGGATTATCGAGGCGCTGGAGAAGCGCGATACGGAGCTGGCCGAGAAGCTGGTGCGCCAGCACTCGCTGGACCTGGCCGACTACGTCGAGAAGAACTGCGACTTCCTGGATTGACTGCCGGCCACGTCATGCACGCCCCGTCGCCCAGCCCGTGACGGGGCGCGGGCATTGTTCCGCGATGTGGCCGAATCTTCTTGCGCCCCAACAGCTTTACGGCACGTTGGGGCTTTTTCTTTGGCTCGTTTCTTTGGCACTTTTCCTTGGCTATTTGCCGATCTCGCAGGGGCGAGGGGCTGTCCTTGGAACGGCCTCTGCGTCATCCGCAACACCTCCCCGGCTCACACAGCCTCTGCCAGCGTAGGCACCGCAAGGCGCTATGCGCATTTGCTGCGATGCAGCGTCGAAACTTCCATGATTCGGGTTTAAACCCTCTTGCATCTTGCTGATATACCACATACTGTATGTAAAAAGAGCGAGGCACAAATCAGGAGACGAGCATGGCCGAGGCTACTAACGACAGTCAGACCAGCACCATGGCGCAACGCAAAGCCCTGGACGGCATTCGCGTCCTGGACATGACGCACGTTCAGGCCGGCCCCTCGGCTACGCAGTTGATGGCCTGGATGGGCGCCGACGTGATCAAGGTCGAATTGCCCGGACGCGGTGACATCACGCGCAGCCAGCTGCGTGACGTGCCCAACGCTGACAGCCTGTACTTCACCATGCTGAACAGCAACAAGCGTAGCCTGACGCTCAATATGAAAACGCCGGAAGGCAAGGCACTGCTGGAAGACCTGATTCAGCAGAGCGATGTGCTGATCGAGAACTTCGGTCCGGGCGTGCTGGCCCGCGCCGGATTCGACTGGGAACATATCCAGGACCTGAATCCGCGCATGGTCTATGCGTCGATCAAGGGCTTCGGTCCCGGCCCCTACCAGGACTGCAAGGCGTATGAAAACGTGGCCCAGTGCATGGGCGGTGCCGCATCGACGACAGGCGAAGCCAGCGGCATGCCATTGGTGACGGGCGCGCAGATCGGCGATTCGGGCACGGGCGTGCACTGCGTGGTCGGGATCCTGGGCGCACTGCTGCAGCGCGAGCATTCGGGGCGCGGCCAGCGCGTGGAAGTCGCCATGCAGGACGCCGTACTGAACCTGTGCCGCGTGAAACTGCGCGACCAACAGCGCCTGGATGCCGGCCCGCTGCGCGAGTACCCCAACGATCAGTTTGACGACCACGTGCCGCGCGCGGGCAATGCGTCGGGCGGCGGCCAGCCGGGCGCTGCGCTGCGCTGCGCGCCGGGCGGTGCGAACGACTATGTCTACGTCATCATCCAGCCGCAGGGCTGGGAGCCGCTGATGCGCCTGTGCGGCCGCGAAGATCTGATCACCGATCCGGAATTCGCCACGCCTGAAGTGCGTCTGAAAAAGCTCGCCGCGTGCTTCGGCATCATCGAGCAATGGACCCTGGGCCACACCAAGTTCGAGGTGATGAACGCGCTCAACGAGGTGGATGTGCCGTGTGGCCCGATATTGTCGATGAAGGACCTGATCGGGGACCAGTCGATGTACGAGCGCGGCTTCCTGATGGAGCTGGAGCACCCGGTGCGCGGCAAATACGTGCAGCTCGGCTCGCCGATCACACTGTCCGACTCGCCGGTGAACGTCGAGCGCTCGCCGCTGCTGGGGGAGCACACCAACGAGATCCTCGAATGGCTGGGGCGGTCGCCGGCACAGATTGCTGCGCTGCGCCTGGCGGGAGCGATCTGACCCGAGGCGTCCGGCCACGGCCGGCGCCTCGTCTCCACAGCCCCTGACGGGGGTCTCTCCATTCTCTGCTGAAAGAGCAGGTGCGGCACGCTCGCGCCTGCCGGAGGAGTTCTGCCGTGCAAACCTGGATTCGCTTCCGCCATCCTGATGGCGACGCCGCTTATGGCCGGCTTGACGAGGGTGATGCCGACCGCGTCATCGAATGCGATGGCCCTGGCTATACCGATCCTCGCCCCACGGGCAATAGCTACAGCTACGCCTCGCTGGACCTGCTGGCCCCGTGCCAGCCAGGCAAGATCGTGGCGCTGTGGAACAACTTTCACGCCCTCGCGGCCCGGCTGGAGAAAGCGGTGCCCGTGCATCCGCTGTTCCTGCTGAAGCCGGCAAGTTCGCTGGCCGGCCCCGGCGACGGCATCCTGCGTCCGAGCGGGTATACCGGCAAGATCGCCTACGAAGGCGAACTGGGCATCGTCATTGGCCGCGAATGCCGGAATGTGCCGCTCGCCGAGGCTGCCTCGCACATCTTCGGCTACACCATCGTCAATGACGTCACGGCGAGCGAGCTGCTCAATGCCGATCCCAACTTCCCGCAGTGGACGCGCGCCAAGGGTTCCGACACCTTCGGTTGCGTCGGTCCGGCCATTGTCTCCGGCTTTGACTGGCGAAGCGCCAGCGTGGTAACGCGTCTGGACGGCGTCGAGCGCCAGAACTACCCGTTGTCCGACATTGTTTTTTCGCCCGAGGAGCAGGTCAGCCTCCTGTCGCGGGACATGACGTTGATGCCGGGCGACGTGATCGCCGTCGGCACCTCGATCGGGGTCGGGTCGATGAAGGAGGGTTCGGTGGTGGAGGTGTCGATCCGCGGGATCGGCTCGCTGGTCAACCATGTGCGCGGCTGAACGAGTCAGTTTGCGAATGCGGGAAGCTCGGTAGTTTCCCTTATCTGGTTGCGTAACTTCGGGGAAATGCTGCGGCGCATCGACGAAAGTTCGCATCAATGCTTGCTGAATTGTGATATATCACATACCGTATTTTCCAAAAGGTCGCTGCCTGTAGCGAATCGTGAAGGAGGAGACATCGTGGAAGTCCGAAGTAGCCAGGCGGGCGCGAGCACCACCGCTGAAGACACCTTGAAGCAGAAGTTTTCCAATCCCCGTCAATTTGTATAGAAGGATGCAACCATGGCAGAAGTCGGAAACGAGCTGCAGCGTCAGGCTGGCGAAGAACATCAGGCACAAACCGATGGTTTTCATCTGGTCATCGAAGCGCTGAAGCTGAACGGCATCGAGAACATCTACGGCCTGCCCGGTATTCCGGTCACGGATCTGGCCCGTCTGGCGCAGGCCAACGGCATGCGCGTTATCAGCTTTCGTCATGAGCAGAATGCCGGCAACGCCGCAGCGATTGCCGGCTTTCTCACGCAGAAGCCGGGCGTTTGCCTGACCGTGTCTGCGCCCGGCTTCCTGAACGGGCTGACGGCGCTGGCGAATGCGACCACCAACTGCTTCCCGATGATTCTGATTAGCGGCTCGAGCGAGCGCGAGATCGTCGATCTGCAGCAGGGTGACTACGAAGAGATGGACCAGCTGGCTATCGCCCGTCCGCACGCCAAGGCTGCCTTCCGCGTGCTGCACGCTGAAGACATTGGTGTCGGTATCGCGCGTGCCATCCGCGCCGCCGTGTCGGGCCGTCCGGGCGGTGTGTACCTGGACCTGCCGGCCAATCTGCTGGGCCAGTCGATGGAAGCCGAGCGTGGCCGCAAGTCGTTGATCAAGGTGGTGGACCCGGCCCCGCGCCAACTCCCTGCACCGGACTCGATCGACCGTGCTGTCGCGCTGCTGAAGAGCGCCAAGCGCCCGCTGATCCTGTTGGGCAAGGGTGCCGCGTACGCTCGCGCCGATGCGGATATCCGCGCGCTGGTCGAGAAGACCGGCATTCCGTACCTGCCGATGTCGATGGCCAAGGGCCTGCTGCCCGATACACACCCGCAATCGGCCTCGGCCGCACGTTCGTACGTGCTGGCGGAAGCTGACGTGGTGATGCTGGTCGGCGCCCGCCTGAACTGGCTGCTGTCGCACGGCAAAGGCAAGACCTGGGGCAAGCCGAAGCAGTTCATCCAGATCGACATCTCGCCGACCGAGATGGACAGTAACGTAGCCATCGCCGCGCCCGTAGTGGGTGACATTGGTTCGTGCGTATCGGCAATGCTCGACAAGATCGGCAACGGCTTTGCCAAGCCGGGCGCCGATTGGCTGAACGCGGTGGACGAACGCAAGGACAAGAACCTGGCGAAGATGGCCGAGACCTTGTCCAAGGATGTGTCGCCGATGAACTTCCATAGCGCGCTGCGCGCGCTGAAGGACGTCGTCAAAGCCAATCCGGGCATCTCGTTTGTCAACGAAGGCGCCAACACGCTGGACTACGCCCGTGCCGTGATCGACATGTACGAGCCGCGCAAGCGCCTGGACGTGGGCACCTGGGGCGTGATGGGTGTGGGCATGGGCTACGCGGTCGCTGCGGCGGTCGAAACCAGCAAGCCGGTCCTCGCGCTGTGCGGTGACAGTGCATTCGGCTTCTCGGGCATGGAGGTGGAAACTATCTGCCGCTACAACCTGCCGATCTGCATCGTCATTTTCAACAATAACGGCGTCTACAAGGGTATCGACGTGAATCCGACCGGCGGCAACGATCCGGCGGTCACGATGTTCGTCAAGGGGGCGCGCTACGACAAGATGATGGAAGCGTTCGGTGGGGTTGGTCACAACGTCACCACACCGGCGGAACTCGAAGCCGCGGTGAACGAAGCCTTGCGGTCGGGCAAGCCCACGCTGGTCAACGCCGTCATCGACCCGGCTGCCGGCACCGAAAGCGGTCGTCTGACCAATCTGAATCCGCAAAGCGCGGCCAAGAAGTAATCCACCCCAGTTTCACCCTCTATTCCATCAGGAGAGCGATTGTGAACCTCCCACTCAACGGCATCAAGATCATCGACTTTACGCACGTGCAAGCCGGCCCCGCCTGCACGCAGCTTCTCGCATGGTTCGGCGCAGACGTCATCAAGGTGGAACGCCCCGGCTCCGGCGACGTCACCCGCACGCAATTGCGCGACATTCCCGACGCAGACGCGCTGTACTTCACCATGCTGAACAGCAACAAGCGGTCGCTGACGCTGGACACCAAGAAGCCGGAAGGCAAAAAGATCCTGGAGCAGTTGATCCGCGAATCGGATGTGCTGGTCGAGAACTTCGGCCCCGGTGCGCTTGACCGCATGGGGTTCTCCTGGGAGCGCATCAAGGAACTGAACTCGAAGATGATCGTGGCATCGGTCAAGGGCTTCAGCGACGGCCACCACTATGAAGACCTGAAGGTCTACGAGAACGTGGCACAGTGCGCTGGCGGTGCCGCGTCGACCACCGGCTTCTGGGACGGCCCGCCGACCGTGTCGGCCGCAGCCCTGGGTGACTCGAACACCGGCATGCACCTGGCCATCGGCATCCTGACCGCGATCATCGGCCGCCAGCAGACCGGCCAGGGTCAGAAGGTTGCCGTATCGATGCAGGACGCCGTGCTGAATCTGTGCCGCGTGAAGCTGCGCGACCAGCAGCGACTGGACCGCCAGGGCTATCTGGAAGAGTATCCCCAGTATCCGCACGGCACGTTCAGCGACGTGGTGCCCCGTGGTGGCAACGCCGGCGGTGGCGGCCAGCCGGGCTGGGTGCTGAAGTGCAAGGGTTGGGAGACCGATCCCAACGCCTATATCTACTTCACCATCCAGGGCCACGCCTGGGAGCCGATCTGCAAGGCACTGGGCAAGGAAGAGTGGATCAGCGATCCGAACTACAACACGCCCAAGGGCCGTCAGCCGCATATCTTCGAAATCTTCAAGACCATCGAAGAATGGCTTGCCGACAAGACCAAGTACGAGGCGGTGGACATCCTGCGCAAGTTCGATATTCCCTGCTCGCCGGTGCTGTCAATGAAGGAAATCGCGGCGGATGAATCGCTGCGCAAGAGCGGTTCGATCGTGGAAGTCCCGCACAAGGAACGTGGCACCTACCTGACCGTGGGCAGCCCGATCAAGTTCTCGGCCATGAAGCCGGAAATCACCGGTTCGCCGCTGCTGGGCGAGCACAGCGAGGAAGTGCTGGCCGGCCTGGGCTATGGCGCCGAGGAGATCTCCCGTCTGCGTGAGTCGCAGGTGATCTAAGCCGGGCGCCAGCACTGCCAGTGCCCAATGTGACAGCGGGTCACACCTGGAGCGCCGGGGAATGCGTAGACGGGACGTAACGCACCCTGGCGCTTCATGGTTTGGACGCCAAGCTGAGGGACCGGCATGGCCGACGGTGCCACAATGACAGCCCGGACCCCTGGTGGCGAACCTCGCCACCCTCCCATTCGCCTGGAAAGCTCAGGAAAGACCAAGACCATGCAGACCGCGATCGACTATGAACAGCTGGTGTCGGCCATCGGCGACGCCGTGATCATCTCCGGCGCCGACGGTGCCATCACGTTATGGAACCCGGCCGCCGAGTACATGTTCGGCTACACCCGGGAGGAGGCCCTGGGCAAGTCGCTGGATCTGATTATTCCCGAGCGCCTGCGTGCGCGCCACTGGGAGGGCTACGACAAGACCATGGCAACGGGCCAGACCCGCTACGGCCATGACTTGCTCAAGGTCCCGGCGATCAACAAGAACGGCGAAGCGATGTCGATCGCTTTTACCGTGGCGCTGCTGCACGGGCAGGGCGGGGAAATCACCGGCATCGTGGCGGTGATCCGTGACGAGACCGTGCGCTTCCAGGAAGAGCGGGCGCTGCGCAAGCGCATCACGGAACTGGAAGCCAGGACGGGCGCCGAGGCCGGAGCCGGCTGACTCACCGGACGCAGTTGCAGCATGGCGCAGGAACGATAAGGCCGGGCGATTCTCCCGGCCTTTTCCGTTTCTACGTTCACGCGCTGGCCAACGCCAGGTTTCGTGTGCGCGGGGCGCGTTCCGATGCCTGCTTCATTGCCGCCGCCATGGTCGCACCCAGCTCCGCTGGCGACGCGGCGACATGGATGCCGGCTTCGCGCATGGCGTTGACCTTCGCTTCCGCCGTGCCCGTCCCGCCCGAGATGATCGCGCCGGCGTGCCCCATGCGGCGTCCCGGCGGCGCCGTGGTGCCGGCGATAAAGCCCACCACCGGTTTGCGCCTGTGCGCATCGCGCAGGAACTGGGCTGCCTCTTCCTCCGCCGATCCGCCAATCTCGCCGATCATGATGATGCCTTCGGTCCTGTCGTCGGCCAGGAACATCTCCAGGCAGTCGATGAAGTCGGTGCCGTTCACCGGATCGCCGCCGATGCCGATGCAGGTCGATTGCCCCAGTCCGGCCGCCGTGGTCTGCGCCACGGCCTCATAAGTCAGCGTGCCCGAGCGCGACACCACGCCGATCTTTCCCGGTGTATGGATGTGGCCGGGCATGATGCCGATCTTGCATTGCCCCGGCGTGATGACCCCCGGGCAATTCGGGCCAACCAGGCGGCTGCCGGACCCCGACAGCGCACGTTTGACCCGCACCATGTCCATCACGGGAATGCCTTCGGTGATGCAGACGATCAGCGTGATGCCGGCATCGACCGCTTCCAGGATGGCATCGGCGGCGAACGGTGGCGGCACATAGATGACCGAGGCGTCGGCGCCTGTGGCATTGGCGGCAGCAGCCACGGTATCGAAGACCGGGAGGCCCAGGTGCGATTCACCGCCCTTGCCGGGCGTGACGCCGCCCACCATCTTCGTGCCATAGGCCAGGGCCTGTTCCGAATGGAATGTGCCTTGTGCGCCGGTAAAGCCCTGGCAGATCACGCGGGTGTCTTTGTCGATCAGCACGGCCATTTCACTTTCCTCCCTTCTTCGATTGGTGCGTGCGCACGGCGGCCACGACTTTCTCGGCCGCATCGGCAAGATCCTTGGCGGAGACGACCGGCAGGCCCGAATCTCGCAGGATCTTCTTGCCGAGGTCGACGTTGGTGCCTTCCAGCCGCACCACCAGCGGCACGGTCAGGTCCACTTCGCGCGCGGCGGCCACCACGCCTTCGGCAATCACGTCGCAGCGCATGATGCCGCCGAAGATATTGACGAGAATCCCTTCGACCTTGGGATCGGCCAGGATCAGCCGGAACGCCGCGGTGACGCGCTCCGTCGTGGCGCCGCCGCCTACGTCGAGGAAGTTGGCCGGCTCGCCGCCATGGAGCTTGATGATGTCCATCGTGGCCATCGCCAGGCCTGCGCCATTCACCATGCAGCCGATGTTGCCGTCCAGCCGCACGTAGTTCAGGGCGTGCCGGGCGGCTTCGGTCTCGGCCGGGTCTTCCTCGCTCTCGTCGCGCATGGCATCGATGTCGGGATGGCGGAAGAGGGCGTTATCGTCGAAACTGAACTTGGCGTCGAGCGCCATCACGTCGCCGCTGCCGGTGACCACAAGCGGATTGATCTCGACGATCGACGCGTCGAGTTCGGTGAACGCGCGGTAGGTCGAGAGGATAAAACGGGTAGCCGCGCCCACCTGCTTGCCCGACAGCCCCAGGCCGAATGCCAGCCGGCGTGCATGAAACGGCTGGATGCCGCTGGCCGGATCGATTGCCACCTTCAGGATTTTCTCGGGCGTGCGTGCGGCAACCTCCTCGATCTCCATGCCGCCTTCGGTGGACGCCATGATCGTGATGCGCGACGTGGCGCGGTCGATCAGGATGCCCAGGTAGAGCTCGCGCGCGATGTCGCAGCCTTCCTCGACGTAAAGGCGCCGCACTACGCGGCCGGCCGGGCCGGTCTGCCTGGTGACCAGGGTCTTGCCCAGCATCTGCACGGCGCTCGAGCGGACGTCATCGATCGACTTCACCACGCGCACGCCGCCCTTGCCCGAGCTGTCATCCGCGAAGCGGCCGGTACCGCGGCCGCCAGCGTGGATCTGCGACTTCACGACCCAGACCGGGCCGCCCAGCTTGCGGGCGGCATGGGCGGCCTCGTCTGGCGTAAAGACCACGCGGCCATGCGGTACAAGCACGTCATAGCGCCTGAGCAACTCCTTGGCCTGATATTCGTGAATGTTCACGTGTCTCCTCGGTTGAAAAGCGCCGCGGACCGCAGGTCGGGACCCGCCTGTTCAGTTTTTCGCGGCGTAAAATATGATATGTAATATATCAACAATAGATTCAAGCCGAAACTGGGTGCGAGCTGAATCGCGCAAAAGGGATGCCCGCGCTGACAAGGCCATCGCATCAATAGAGCAAGATTGATCGCAAAACCTTCTATGTTGCGGGTTAACGCTGGTGTATGCCGCAGGATCTATTGCGATGCGGAATGAAAAGTCTGAACCGCGCTGCATTTTCTTCTTGTTGTGTCGTGATATATCACATACGTTATTCAGCAAGCGCGCAAGAGAATCCTCAAGGAGACAACGCCATGAATAACAAAGCACTGGATGGTGTCCGCATCCTGGACATGACGCACGTGCAGGCCGGCCCCTCGGCCACCCAGCTGATGGCCTGGCTGGGCGCCGACGTGATCAAGGTGGAATTGCCCGGCCGGGGCGACATCACGCGCAGCCAGCTGCGTGACGTGCCGAACGCCGACAGCCTCTACTTCACGATGCTGAACTCCAACAAGCGCAGCCTCACGCTGAACATGAAGACGCCCGAGGGCAAGGCGCTGCTGGAAGACCTGGTGCAGCGCTGCGACGTGCTGGTGGAGAACTTCGGCCCCGGCGTGCTCGACCGCGCTGGTTTCGACTGGGACCGCCTGCAGGAGCTGAACCCGCGCCTGATCTATGCGTCGATCAAGGGCTTCGGCCCGGGGCCGTACGCGGACTGCAAGGCGTACGAAAACGTGGCCCAGTGCATGGGCGGCTCGGCCAGCACGACGGGTACCGAGGATGGGGCGCCCACGGTGACCGGCGCCCAGATCGGCGACTCGGGCACCGGCGTGCACTGCGTGGTCGGCATCCTGGCGGCGCTGCTGCACCGCGAGCATTCGGGCCGTGGCCAGCGCGTGGAAGTGGCGATGCAGGACTCGGTGCTGAACCTCTGCCGCGTGAAACTGCGCGACCAGCAGCGCCTCGCTGCGGGCCCGCTTAAGGAATTCCCGAACGAAACCTTCGGCGACTACGTGCCGCGTGCCGGCAATGCGTCGGGCGGCGGCCAGCCGGGCGCCGCGCTGCGCTGCTCGCCGGGCGGGGCCAACGACTACGTCTACGTGATCATCCAGCCGCAAGGCTGGGAGCCGCTGATGCGCCTGTGCGGCCGGGAGGACCTGATTACCCATCCGCAGTTCGCCACGCCGGAAGCGCGCCTGAAATGCCTGGGCGAGTGCTTCTCCATCATCGAGAAGTGGACCAAGACCAAGACGAAATTCGAGGTCATGGACGCCCTGAACGAGGTGGACGTGCCGTGCGGCCCGATTCTCTCGATGAAGGACCTGATCGAGGACAAGTCGATGTTCGACCGCGGCTACCTGGTCGAGCTGGACCACCCGGAGCGCGGCAAGTACGTGCAGCTGGGCTGCCCGATCACGCTCTCGGCCTCGCCGGTGGAAGTGGAGCGTTCGCCGCTGCTGGGCGAGCACACCGAGGAAATCCTCGACTGGCTCGGCCGCTCGCCGGCCCAGATCGCGGCATTGAAGGCGGCCGGCGCGGTCTGAGCCGCGCCACCTCTCGAATGAATGTCTGCAATGCCTGAACAGATGGAGACCTGACATGGCACATGACAAGGATGCGGTACGCAAGATTCTGGCGACCGTGAAGGAGGAGGGGCGCGCTGCGCTGACGGCGCCCGAGGGCAAGCTGGTCTGCGACGCCTATGGCATCTCGGTGCCGGGCGAGGGCGTGGCCGAGTCGCCGTCGAACGCGGTGGAACTGGCGACGAAGATGGGCTTCCCGGTGGTGATGAAGATCGTCTCGCCGGACATCCTGCACAAGACGGAGGCCGGCGGCGTGCTGGTGGGCCTGAAGTCGGCGGCGGATGTGGAGCAGGGCTACCGCACCATCGTCGAGAACGCCAAGAAGTACAACGCCAATGCCGAAATCATCGGCGTGCAAGTGCAACAAATGATCACGGGCGGCCAGGAAGTCATCATCGGCGCCGTGACCGACCCGTCGTTCGGCAAGCTGGTGGCCTTTGGCCTGGGCGGCGTGCTGGTGGAAGTGCTCAAGGACATCACTTTCCGCATGGCGCCGGCCACCAACGAGGATGCGCTGTCGATGCTGGATGGCATTGCCGCCGCCGAGGTGCTCAAGGGCGTGCGTGGCGCCGATCCGGCCAACCGCGAGGCGCTGGCCGGCATGATCGAGCGCGTGTCGCAGCTGGTCACCGATTTTCCGGAGATTTCCGAGCTGGACCTGAACCCGGTGTTTGCCAGCAAGGACGGCGCCATCGCCGCCGACGTGCGGATCGTGGTGGACTTCTCGCCGCAGCCGGAGAAGTACCGTCCCACGCAGGAACAGATCGTCAAGCAGATGAACCGCATCATGCGCCCGGACACGGTGGCGGTGATCGGCGCCTCCGCCGAGGACGGCAAGATCGGCAATTCGGTGATGAAGAACCTGATCAACGGCGGCTACCAGGGCAAGATCTATCCGATCCACCCGAAGGCCGAAGAGATCATGGGCATGACGGCCTACAAGAGCGTGCTCGATGTGCCGGGCAACATCGATGTGGCCGTGTTTGCCATCCCGGCCAAGTTCGTGGCCCAGGCGCTTGAAGAAGTCGGCAAGAAGGGCATTCCCGGCGCCGTACTGATTCCGTCCGGGTTTGCCGAAACCGGCAACGTGGAAGGGCAGGACGAGCTCGTCGCAATTGCCCGCAAGCACGACATCCGCCTGATGGGACCAAATATCTACGGTTTCTACTACACGCCGAAGAACCTGTGCGCCACGTTCTGCACGCCGTATGACGTGAAGGGCAAGGCGGCGCTGTCGTCGCAGTCGGGCGGCATCGGCATGGCCATCATTGGGTTCTCGCGCTCGGCCAAGATGGGCGTGTCGGCGATTGTCGGCCTGGGCAACAAGTCGGATATCGACGAAGACGATCTGCTCACCTTCTTCGAGCAGGACGACAACACCGAGATCATCGCCCAGCACTGCGAGGACCTGAAGGATGGCCGCGCCTTTGCCGAGGCGGCGCGCCGGGTGTCCAAGAAGAAGCCGGTGGTGGTGCTCAAGGCGGGCCGTACCAGCATGGGCGCGCGGGCAGCCAGCTCGCACACCGGGGCGCTGGCCGGCAACGACCGCATCTACGAGGACGTGTTCAAGCAGTCCGGCGTGATCCGGGCGCGCTCGCTGCGCGACCTGCTCGAGTTCGCGCGGGGCATTCCCAAGCTGCCGACGCCGAAGGGCGAGAACGTGGTCATCATCACGGGCGCGGGCGGCTCGGGCGTGCTGTTGTCCGATGCCTGCGTGGACAACAACCTGTCCCTGATGACGATGCCGGACGACCTCGACGCGGCGTTCCGCAAGTTCATCCCGCCGTTCGGCGCGGCCGGCAACCCGGTGGATATCACCGGCGGCGAGCCGCCCACGACGTACAAGAACACGCTGCGCCTTGGCATGGAAGACCCGCGCATCCACGCGATCATCCTTGGCTACTGGCACACGATCATCACCCCGCCGATGGTGTTCGCCAAGCTGGTCATCGAGGTGAAGGAAGAGATGGCGGCGAAGGGCATCGAAAAGCCGATCGTGGCGTCGCTGGCCGGCGACGTGCAGGTAGAGGAAGCCGCTGAATACCTCTACGAGCACGGTGTGCCGTCCTATGCCTACTCCACCGAAATCCCGGTGGCAGTGCTCGGCGCGAAGTACAAGTGGGCGAGGGGAGCGGGCAAGATCTGATGCGGTCCGCCCCGCCGGCATAGCCAGATCTGCCGGCATCTCCAGCACAACCAGCCCCCAACGAGACAGCAACCGTTGGGGGCATTTTTTTTGGATCCTGAGGAGAGCCCGATGTCGCAAACGCAAGATAGCAGGGCAGCCGCATCTCGCAGGACGTGACGCTGATATTGCGCGACGAATCGTCAAAGAAAATCGTAAATCGCCTAGTTCATGCCCGTGCCAGACATCGCACGCAGGTATTCGTTCTTCTTGTCGAAGATCAGCTGGCTCAGGAACGGCGCGTCATAGGCGTTGAGCAGGTGCGCGTGGTGTTCCTCGATATAGCGGGTCACGCGGGTCTTCTCGCATTCGATGCCGCAGAGCCACTCGAACATCGGCATGTCCCAGCGGAAGCGCAGGCCCAGTTCGGCGAAGGCGGCGTTGAAGGCGGCGAGTTGCACCGCACGATCAGGGCCCGTGTCGCCGGCGGCGGGCGACGTAACGGACGCGGAAGACGCGGCGGGATACAGTGGGTTCATGATCGTCTCCTGTGTTTGCACGTACACGAGCTTGGTACAAGTGCAGAGTAGGCGCGACGAACGATTTACGATAATTAAAGTTTCACCGAGAAACCATAAGTTATCGTTTATATATTGGGGTGACTACACCTGACGGGCGGTGCGCGGCCGGATCAGCCCCTCCACGCCGGTGATCTGCTGGATCAGCGTAGCGCCTTCCTCCATCAGGAAATGCTTGAACGCCAGCGCCACCGGCGGCAGCCGCTTGTTCTTGCGGTGCACCACATACCAGTTCAGCATGACTGGGAAGCCTTCGATGTCGAGCACGGCCAGCTTGCCCGCCTGTAGCTCCAGTCCCACCGTGTGCGCGGACAGGAAGGCGATGCCCATATTGGCGATGACCGCCTGCTTGATTGTTTCGGTGCTCTTGATCTCCATGGCGATGCGCAGGTTCGACAGCCGCCCGGCAAAGCCTTCCTGCATCGAATTCCAGGTATCGGAGCCTTTCTCGCGTGAAACGAACGCCTCTTCGGCCAGCCCGGCCAGCGGGATGTCGCGGCGCCCGACCAGCGGATGGTTCGGCGCAGCCACGATGACGTAGGGGTGAGGCGCGAACGACTCGGCGATGGTGTCCATGCCCTCGGGCGGGCGCACCATGACGGCGAGGTCGGTCAGGTTGCCGGCCAGCTGGTGCAACAGTTCCTCACGATTGTGCACCGCGAGATTCAGCGTCACCCCATCATGCCGATTCATGAATTCGGCCAGCAGGCGGGGAAAGAAATAATCGCCGGCGCTAATCACCGCCACGTTGAGACGGCCTCCGGAAATACCCTTGAGTTGCGCCATCGCGTCCTCGGCCTCGCGGAATTGCTGGATGATGCTGCGGCTGTAGTGCAGCATCTCCGTACCGGCCGGTGTGAGGTAGATCCGCTTGCCCAATTGCTCGAACAGCGGCAGGCCCACGTGATGCTCGAGCTGCCGAACCTGTGTGGAAACAGCGGGTTGCGTCAGGTGCAGTTCCTCCGCCGCGCGCGAAAAGCTCAGATGGCGGGCCACCGTTTCGAACACTTTCAGCTGGCGCAGCGTGGCGTTCTTCATTGGTCGATATCCTGCAATCTATAAAGGATCGTCAATGATCATAATAAAAAACTTTATGCTTTGCGTATCTAAGTTTGAAGTAGCATCAATCAGCGATGCAACGTGCCGCAATGTCAGGCGCGCTCATTCAGTAGTGAAGTAGGGCGTCCCCACGCAGGTCTGCCCACCAGTCGCGCCGCCAGAGCGCGAGACACACTAATGCAAGGAGACACGACATGGCGCACCCGCACGCGGCAGGCCCCGCCTTTAGCAATGGCAATCTGGACGGGCAGGACGGCCTGCTCCGCAACCGCTGGTTCCAGCTCTTCATCGGCGTCCTTTGCATGGGGCTCGTGGCGAACCTCCAGTACGGCTGGACGCTGTTCGTGACGCCCATGAATGCGCGTCATCACTGGGGCGAGTCCCCCATCCAGGTCGCCTTCTCCATTTTCATCGTTACCGAAACCTGGCTCGTCCCGGTCGAGGGCTGGCTCGTGGACAAGTTCGGGCCGCGCCCCGTGGTGGCCGTGGGCGCGCTATGCGCCGGGGCGGCCTGGGTCATGAACTCGTTCGCCACGTCGCTGCCGATGCTCTATGCGGCCGCCGTCGTGGCCGGTATCGGCGCGGGCGGCGTCTATGGCACGTGCGTGGGCAACGCGCTGAAGTGGTTCCCGGACAAGCGCGGCCTGGCCGCCGGGCTGACCGCCGCCGGCTTCGGCGCGGGCTCGGCGCTGACCGTGATCCCCATCGCCAACATGATCCAGAAATCGGGCTACGAGCACGCGTTCTTCACGTTCGGCATCCTGCAGGGCGTGCTGATCTTCATCCTGGCGATGTTGCTGGTCAAGCCAAAGCCGCCCAAGGGGCTCGCCGCCGGCAAGGCCAACCTGACCAATCCCGTGGCGCTGACGCCGGGCCAGATGGTGCGCACGCCGGTGTTCTGGGTGATCTACGCATCCTTCGTGGCCGTGGCGGCTGGCGGCATCATGGCCACGGCGCAGCTCGGCCCCATCGCCAAGGACTTTGGCTTTGCGGCAATGCCGGTGACGCTGCTGGGCATGACGCTGCCGCTGCTGACCATGACGCTGTCCATCGACAATCTCTGCAACGGGCTGACGCGCCCGCTGTGCGGCCTGATCTCCGACCGCATCGGCCGCGAGAACACCATGTTCTTCATCTTCATCGGCGAGGGGCTGTCGCTGATCGGGCTGATGGAGTTCGGGCACAACCCTTACTGGTTCATGTTCTTCGCCGCGCTCACCTTCCTGTTCTGGGGCGAGATCTTCTCGATCTTTCCGGCGCTCTGTGCCGATACGTTCGGCAGCGAGTACGCCGCAGCCAATGCGGGCACGCTCTATACGGCCAAGGGCACGGCGGCGATGCTGGTGCCGCTGGCCTCGGTGTTGTCGCATCAAGGTGGCTGGAGCCTGGTCTTCACGGTGGCGGCCGTGTTGACCGTGGCGGCGGGGCTGTCCGCCAAGTTCCTGTTGCAGCCGATGCGCCGGCGCTTCATCACCGGACACGCGGCGGCCCATCCCACCATGCAAGGACAAGGAGCGGCACCATGAATGTTTCGCTTCCCCAACTGAAGGCCTTTGCTGCGGTTGCGCGCCAGAAGAGCTTCACGCGCGCGGCGGCAGAACTTGGCCTGACCCAGTCGGCCATCAGTCGCAGCGTGCGTGAGTTGGAGGAGGAAATCGACCAGCGGCTGTTCGACCGCACCACGCGCCAGGTGGAGTTGACCGACGCCGGCGAGCATCTCTCCCAACGGATCTGCCATCTGATCGAGGAAGTCGAGCAGACGCTGCGCGAGAGCCACGGCACTGGCAAGCCCTCCCAGGGCACCGTGCATATCGCCACCGATCCGGTGTTGTCGTCGATGTCCGTGCCGATGTGGGTGGCCGGCTGCCGTTCGGCTTGGCCCGGTATTGGCATCACGCTGCGCGACCGCTCGCACGAATGCGTGCTGCAAAGCGTGCGCAGCGGCGAGGTGGACTTCGGCATCGCCAGCAACCCGGTGGCCTGCGATGACCTCTATTGCGAACCGCTCTATATGGACCCGCTGCACGCGGTGCTGCCCGCCGGGCATCCGCTGGCCGCGCGCGAGTCCCTTGGCTGGGGCGAACTGGCCGATGCCTCGGTGCTCGCGCTCGACCACAACTCGGGCGTGCAGCCCGCCGTGGAGCGCGCGCTGGCCACCTATCACGTACGGCCCGGCGCCTTGCAGTTGCTCGGCCATTTCTCGGCGATCTTCGGCATGGTGGCGATGGGGCTCGGAATTGGCGTGGTGCCGTCGCGCACGCAGGCCGCCGGCCTGGCGCCCGCGGCCGTGCTGCGGCCCTTGCGGCCACAGGTCAACAACAACGTGATGCTGGTCCGAAGGAAGGCCCGCTCGCTCAAGCCCAATGCGGCGGCGGTGTGGGACAACCTGCGTGGCCAGGAGTACGAACAGGGCCAGATGAAGAAAGCGGGGTAGGGCCGTGAATCGGATTCATCTGATGCAGCGCCGCAACGATTTTTGCGCAGAATAAGGCGCTATTCGACGGCGTTTCGGCAGCAATCTTCGGCAGAAGCGATGCGCAACGCACCCCACGGGGTGCGTTGTTGTTTTTAGTGCCATAGTTCTATTGATATATCACATACAGGATATTTACAGACCTCGCGGTGCAGCATATACTGAAGACTCATTGACCTACCTCATTCAGGAGTTTTCATGAACGCCGCACAGCTTTCCGTCATCGCCCTCGGTTTGATTGCCTCGGGTGTTTCCGTTACCTGGCTGATTGCCACGCGCCTGCCGATGGGTCTGCTGACCACCGCCGGCGACCATGGCCGCTTTGCTGGCCTCGGTTCGGATCAGGCCGTGGACGGCATTGGCCGTGCGACGCCTGACGCCGGCACGCGCCCGCAGTTCGCCCACGCGTAAGCCCTTGGGTTTGAAGGCAGGGAGCTTGTAGCGGCCGGCAACTCCCTCCCAGCAGTCGTTGTACTCATCGGCCGTATCTTTCGTTTCATCCCCCGCTCCATCCCCGCGTTGCTCAACGCTTTCCTGCGTTTTCCAGCATTTCCCAAGCCCTAGGACTTTCCCTAGGACATCTCTTTTCCCCTCGCATTGCAGCATCCCGGGTGCCCGTCGGTAGGCTCTGCCATTGATCTGGCGCCACTCGCTAAGTCATTGATCGGCAACGAACCGCGAGCCTTTTTGCGGCATGGTTTGATGCGCCCGGCGCACCACTGCGGACCTCCCTGCGCGCGCCCGCCTTCCGAGTTGTATCTGGCAGCAAAACCGCCCGCCGAAAACGGCTTGACTTGGGTGATATACCACATACTGTATAGCACTAGAGCGGCGAGCCACTCTACGAAAACGACCAGGCCGTACACAGAGGCATCGAATCAGATGCCCACCCACAACGGCGGCGATGACCGCCAGAAGGAGACACCATGGAACTACAGCAAAGCGCGTCCACGTCACGATTTGCGTCCCCATGGACGCAACTCGTATTCGGCGTTATCTGCATGGCGATGATCGCCAACATGCAATACGGCTGGACCCTGTTTGTCAATCCGATCGATGACAAGTACCACTGGGGCCGCACGGCCATCCAGGTCGCGTTCACCATTTTCGTGGTCACCGAGACCTGGCTGGTGCCGATCGAGGGCTATCTGGTCGACAAGTACGGCCCGCGCCCGGTGGTGGTAGGCGGTGGCCTGCTCTGCGCGGTTGCGTGGGCGCTGAACTCGGTGGCGTCGTCGCTGCCGCTGCTGTACTTCGCTGCGGCCATCGGTGGCGTAGGGGCTGGCGCGGTATATGGCACCTGCGTGGGCAATGCGCTCAAGTGGTTCCCCAACCGGCGCGGGCTGGCGGCGGGGATTACGGCGGCGGGCTTCGGCGCGGGCTCCGCGCTGACCGTGGTGCCCATCGCCAACATGATCAAGACCAGCGGCTACGAGAGCACCTTCCTCACCTTCGGGCTGGGGCAGGGCATCGTGGTGGTGATCCTGGGCCTGGCGCTCTATCCGCCGTCGGCCAAGATCCTCTCCGACGTGAAGAGCACCCTGAAGGCGGCTGCTACCTATAATGCGTCGCCGCGCCAGGTGCTGTCCTCGCCGATCTTCTGGGTGATGTACGCGATGTTCGTGATGATGGCCGCCGGCGGGCTGATGGCCACGGCGCAGCTGGGCCCCATCGCCAAGGATTTCGGGCTCCATGACTCGCCGGTGTCCATCCTCGGCCTGACGCTGCCGGCGCTGACCTTCGCGCTGACCATCGACCGCGTGCTGAACGGGCTGACCCGGCCGTTCTTCGGCTGGATCTCGGACAACATCGGCCGCGAGAACACCATGTTCCTGGCCTTCGCGGTGGAGGCGGTCGGCATCCTGCTGCTGTCCAAGTACGGGCACAACCCGGTGGCGTTCGTGATCCTGACCGGCGTGGTGTTCTTCGCCTGGGGTGAGATCTACAGCCTGTTCCCGGCCACCTGCGGCGATACCTTCGGTCCCAAGTTCGCGGCGACCAACGCCGGCCTGCTGTACACGGCCAAGGGCACGGCCGCGCTGCTGGTGCCGTTCTCGAGCGTGATTACCGCCGCCACTGGCGACTGGCACGCGGTGTTCATGCTGGCCTCGGGCATGGCGGCGCTCTCGGCGGTGCTGGCGATCTTCGTGCTCAAGCCGATGCGCGAGGCCCATGCCCGGAAGTACGTCAACGACAATGCGGCGCCGTCGATGGGCTACCGGCCGGTTCCGGACGACCTGACCTGACCCGGGCGCGCCAGCACACACGGGAAGGGCCCGCCGGCGCGCGGGCCCTTGTGCGTCCGCCGTCCGGCGACGCCGGGCGTATGATCAAGACCAGCCGGCAGTCATAGCCGGCGAGCAAGACAGCAACCCACAGGATTCCCCATGAACCAGGTTGTGATTCCGATTGTGGTGGAGGGCGGGGGCCGCGAGCGCAAGCGCCGCCAGCCCAAGGGCCGGCAGGTGGACCCGGCGGCACTGTCCGAGGTGCGCCAGCTGTTGGGCGATGCCCCGCGCCGCCGAGACCTGCTGATCGAGCATCTGCACGCCATCCAGGACCACTTCGGCCAGCTGGCCACGCCCCATCTGGCCGCGCTGGCGCAGGAAATGCGCATGGCCCAGACCGAGGTCTTCGAGGTGGCCAGTTTCTATCACCATTTCGATATTGTCCGAGAGGACGCCGACGGCAACATCGCCGCCCCGCAGGCGCTGACCGTGCGCGTCTGCGAGGGCATTGCCTGCGAGATGGCGGGCGCGACCTCGCTGCTGGAGCGACTACCGGCGCTGCTTGGCACCGATGTCCGCGTGCTCGCCGCACCTTGCATCGGCCGCTGCGAACGGGCCCCCGCTGTGCTGGTGGGCAAGCATCCGGTGGACGCCGCCACCCCCGCCGCCGTGCAGGCCTGCGTGGATGCCGGCACCGTCCGGCATGACCCCGAGCCCTATCTCAGCTACGACGACTATCGCGCCCAGGGCGGCTATCGCCTGTTGCAGGCGCTGGAGCAGGGCGAGACCGACGCGGACGCGCTGATCGCCGTGATGGAGAACTCCGGCCTGCGCGGGCTCGGCGGGGCGGGATTTCCCACTGGCCGCAAATGGCGCATCGTCCGGGCCGAGCCGGCGCCACGCCTGATGGCCGTCAATATCGACGAAGGCGAGCCGGGCACGTTCAAGGACCGCGTCTATCTGGAGCGCGATCCGCACCGCTTCCTGGAGGGGATGCTGGTGGCCGCGCGCGTGACTGGCGTCGCCGCCATCTATATCTACCTGCGCGATGAGTACGCGGGCTGCCGCGCCGTGCTGACCGAGGCGCTGGCGCAACTGCGCGCCGCGCCGCCGGTGCCCGGACTGCCCGAGATCCATTTGCGCCGGGGCGCCGGCGCGTATATCTGCGGCGAAGAGTCGGCCATGATCGAATCGATCGAGGGCAAGCGTGGCATGCCCCGGCTGCGCCCGCCCTATGTGGCGCAGGTCGGGCTGTTCGGCCGGCCAACGCTCGAGCACAACTTCGAGACGCTGTATTGGGTGCGCGAGATCGTGGAGCGCGGCCCGGAATGGTTCGCCGGGCAGGGCCGGCATGGCCGCAAGGGCCTGCGCTCGTTCTCGGTGTCGGGCCGGGTGCGGCACCCCGGCGTGCATCTGGCGCCGGCCGGCATCACCGTGCGTGAATTGATCGACGAATACTGCGGCGGCATGCTGGACGGCCACGCCTTCTACGGCTACCTGCCGGGCGGGGCGTCGGGCGGCATCCTGCCGGCGGCGATGGGCGATATTCCGCTCGATTTCGACACGTTGCAGCCACATGGCTGCTTTATCGGCTCGGCGGCCATCGTGGTGCTGTCCGACCACGACCGGGCCGTCGATGCCGCGCGCAATTTGATGCATTTCTTCCGCGACGAGTCCTGCGGCCAATGCACGCCGTGCCGGGTCGGCACCGCCAAGGCGCTCGATCTGATCCGCCAGCCGGCAGCGGCGTGGGACCTGGCCGCGCTGGCTGACCTGTCCGCGGTGATGCGCGATGCGTCGATCTGCGGGCTGGGGCAGGCCGCGCCGAATCCCGTCGATTGCGTGATCCGCTATTTTCCGCATGAACTCGCGCCGGGTGCTGCCGTCGCACCCGTCGCTCAGGAGGGCCAGCCATGAACGCACTGACCCGCGCTGAAGTCGCGCTCGTCCAGGCGTCGTCCGATACCGAGGTTACGTTCCGGCTCGATGGCCGCGAGGTGACCGCCCGCCCCGGGGAGTCGCTGCTGCAGGTGGCGCGCCGGGAAGGCATCGAGATTCCGCATCTTTGCTACAAGGATGGGCTGGATACCGCCGGCAACTGCCGCGCCTGCATGGTCGAGATCGACGGGGAGCGCGTGCTGGCGCCGTCCTGCTGCCGCGCGCCGGCCAACGGCATGACGGTGCACACGGACTCCGACCGTGCCCGCCGCGCGCAGCGCATGGTGCTGGAACTGCTGCAGTCCGACATGCCGGAGACCGCGTACACGCGCCATAGTGAACTTGATCAGTGGTCGGCCCGGCTCGAAGTCGGCAAGCCGCGCTTTGCCCCGCGCGAGGCGGTGCCGGCCGATCTGTCGCACCCCGCCATCGCGGTCAACCTCGATGCCTGCATCCAGTGCACGCGCTGTGTGCGCGCCTGCCGCGACGAACAGGCCAATGACGTGATCGGGCTGGCATTTCGCGGCGATCATGCCCGCATCGTCTTCGATATGGCCGACCCGATGGGCGCCAGCACCTGCGTGGCCTGCGGCGAGTGCGTGCAGGCCTGCCCGACCGGCGCGCTGATGCCGGCGCGTAACGTGGCGCTGGCCGTGCCCGACCGCGAGGTGGATTCGGTCTGCCCGTACTGCGGCGTGGGCTGCCAGCTGACATACCACGTCAAGGACAACCGCATCCTGTTCGTGGAAGGGCGCGACGGCCCGGCCAATCACAACCGGCTTTGCGTGAAGGGGCGCTACGGTTTCGACTACGCCCAGCATCCACACCGGCTGACGGTGCCGCTGGTGCGCCGCGAAGGGGTGGCGAAGTCCGGCGACATGGTGCTGGACCCCGATCGCGTGATGGATGTGTTCCGGGAAGCGACCTGGGAAGAAGCCCTGGCCCTGGCCGCCGGCGGCCTCGCGCGCATCCGGGACACGCTGGGTGGCCGCGCGCTGGCCGGCTTTGGCTCGGCCAAGGGCAGCAATGAGGAAGCCTATCTGTTCCAGAAGCTCGTGCGTACCGGGTTTGGCAGCAACAACGTCGATCACTGCACGCGGCTGTGCCATGCTTCATCGGTGGCGGCGCTGCTCGAAGGGATCGGCTCGGGGGCGGTGTCCAATCCGGTGATGGACGTGGGCAAGGCCGAGGTGGTGCTGCTGATCGGCGCCAATCCCACGGTCAACCATCCGGTGGCAGCCACCTGGATCAAGAACGCGGTGCGCAACGGTACCAAGCTCATCGTCGCCGATCCGCGCCGATCCGACCTGTCGCGCTTTGCGCACCGTTTCCTGCAGTTCCAGGCCGATACCGACGTGGCACTGCTGAACGCGATGATGCATGTGATTGTGGAGGAAGGGCTTGTCGATCCCGATTTCATTGCCGCGCGCACTTCCGGCTACGAAGCGCTGGCGGCCAATGTGGCCGCGTACAGCCCGGAGCTCATGGCCCCGGTCTGCGGCATCGACGCGGAAACCATCCGCGAGGTGGCCCGGCTCTACGCCACCTCGAAGGGATCGATGATCCTGTGGGGCATGGGCGTGTCCCAGCACGTGCATGGCACGGACAACGCGCGCTGCCTGATCGCGCTGGCGCTGATGACGGGCCAGATCGGCCGGCCGGGCACGGGTTTGCATCCGCTGCGCGGCCAGAACAACGTGCAGGGTGCATCCGACGCCGGGCTGATCCCGATGATGTATCCGGATTACCGGCGCGTCGATGACCCCGCCGCCAACGCTGCCTTCGAGGCGCTGTGGGGCATGCCGCTGGACAAGCAGACGGGCCTGACCGTGGTGGAGGTCATGCAGGCCATCGAGGCGGGCACCGTGCGCGGCATGTACATCATGGGCGAGAACCCGGCGATGTCGGACCCGGATGCGCAGCACGCGCGCGAGGCGCTGGCCGCGCTCGACCATCTGGTCGTGCAGGACATTTTCCTGACCGAGACCGCCTGCCTGGCCGATGTGGTGCTGCCCGCCTCGGCCTTTCCCGAGAAGACTGGCACCTTCACCAATACGGACCGCATGGTGCAGCTTGGCCGGCAGGCTATCGACCCGCCCGGGCAGGCGCGCCAGGACCTGTGGATCCTGTGCGAGCTGGCCGCGCGGCTCGGGCTGCCCTGGGACTATGGGCATGCCAGCCGCGATGCGGCGCCGGTGGCCCTGGTTTTCGACGAAATGCGACATGCGATGCCGAGCATCGCCGGCATGACGTGGGCGCGGCTCCAGCGCGAGCATGCTGTGACCTATCCCTGCAAGACGGAGGGAGATCCCGGCGAGCCGGTGATTTTTACGGAGACGTTCCCGACCGTTAGCGGACGCGGGCGCTTCGTGCCGGCGGACATCATCCCGGCGGCGGAGCGTCCGGATCAGGAGTATCCGACGGTCCTGATCACGGGCCGACAGCTCGAGCACTGGCATACGGGCAGCATGACGCGCCGCGCCGGCGTGCTCGACGCCATCGAGCCGGATCCGGTGGCACTGGTCCATCCGCTCGATCTGGCGGCGCTCGGCGGCAAGCCCGGCGACGTGGTCACGCTGACGTCCCGGCGCGGGCAGGTGATGCTCTACGCGCGCGCCGACGATGGCACCCCGCGCGGCGCCGTGTTCGTGCCGTTCTGCTACTACGAGGCGGCCATCAACAAGCTGACCAACCCGGTGCTCGACCCGTTCGGCAAGATTCCGGAGTTCAAGTACTGCGCGATCCGGATGACGCTGGGCGGCGCCGTGCCCGAGCAATTGAGCTTCGGCGGCGGGCAGATTCTGGATTCGCTGACCGGGGCGTTGGCCTTGCCCGGATGATTTTCCGAGAATTCGTGAAAGTGATTGCGGATTCATTCGGCTAATCAGGGCAATCCGAAACGGTTAGGATGCAGGCATCCCCTCGAACTGTTGGAAAGGATGCCTGCAATGAAAGCCATTGGACTGACCCGTTACCTGCCGATCAGCGACCCCCAGGCGCTGGTGGACGTGGAGATCGACAAGCCGGCCGCCTCGGGCCACGACCTGCTGGTCAAGGTGGAGGCAATTGCCGTGAACCCGGTGGACACCAAGGTCCGCGCGCCAAAGGACAAGGTGGAAGATGCACCGCGCGTGCTGGGCTGGGATGCCGCTGGCACCGTGACCGCCGTGGGCCCGGACGTGACGCTGTTCAAGGTCGGCGACCCGGTGTTCTACGCAGGCAGCATCACGCGGCCCGGCGCCAACAGCGAATTCCACCTTGTGGATGAGCGCATCGTCGGCCATAAGCCAGCATCGCTGGACTTCCCCAATGCCGCTGCGCTGCCGCTGACGGCCATCACGGCCTGGGAGGCGCTGTTCGATCGCCTGGGCGTCTCGTCGAAGGGCGACGATGCCGGCCGTTCGGTGCTGATTATCGGCGGGGCAGGGGGCGTGGGCTCCATCGGCATCCAGCTGGCCAAGGTGCTGGCGGGGCTGACGGTCATCGCCACGGCCTCGCGGCCCGAGTCGGAAGCCTGGTGCCGCCGCCTGGGTGCCGACCATATCATCGACCATCGTGCCGACATCCCCGCGCAACTGCGCAAACTCGGGTTTGACGCGGTGGATTACATCCTCTGCTTCAACGACACGGACCGCCACTTCAAGGCGATGGCCGAAGCCATCGCGCCGCAGGGCAAGATCTGCTCGATCGTCGAGAACGCGGGCGAGCTGCCGGTGGGCGCGCTGAAGAGCAAGAGTGCGACGTTCGTCTGGGAATTCATGTTTACGCGCGCGATGTTCGGCACGCCGGACATGATCGCGCAGCACCGCCTGCTCAACGAGGTGGCGCGGCTGATCGATGCCGGACGCCTGCAAACCACGGTGGGCGAGAACCTCGGCACGATCAACGCAGCGAACCTGCGCCGCGCCCACGCGCAGCTGGAAGGCGGGCAGACTATCGGCAAGCTGGTGCTGTCGGGGTTCTAATCTGCAATTAACCGCCAAGTGGCGGGCGCACCATAAACGAGGGCCGGGGCTGCTGACGCAGCACCCGGCCCTTAGTTTGTCTATATGGAAGGGGGTTAGCTGAGAGGGCGCATGGTCACGGCGCGTGCGAGGCTTCGCACGGCATTCTCGCCAGCCAGCCCCCCTACGAAGCCGACGACTTCGCTCGCCACGGCCTTGTCCTGGAGGATGCGCCGATGGCCGAGGCCGGTGGTGGTCACCAGCCGCGCAGCCGGCCACGCCCCGGCGATGGCGGCGCCGTCTTCCCAGCGTACTTCCTTGTCATCGCGGTCATGGATCACCAGCGCGGGCGGCACCGGCCGCGTGCGGCCCACATCGGGCACGTTGAAGGTTGCCCAGGACGTGCCGAGCCACTGTTCGCTCTGTTGCCGCATGCGCGCGAGGATGCCCGGCGCGATGCCAAGCTGCCAGGCGAGGGCGGCGCAGGATTCGCCCATATCGGCCGGCGAGCCGATCATCACCGCGCCGCACACCGGCAGGCCTTCGCGTATCGCCTGCGCGGCGGCGGCTCCCCCGAGGGAATGACCGACCACTGCGTGGACTGGTCCCACCTGCCACGCCACGGCCAGCAGCGAGCGTGCCATCTCCAGCAAGGAAGTCTGGTTTGGCCCGCGTGCGCCGGCATCGGAGGCGCCATGAGACAGCGCATCGAAGGCCACCACGCGCATCCCGGCGCCCAGCAGCGCATAGACCAGCGCATGCCATTGGCCGGCATGACCGCCCCAGCCATGGGCAAGCAGGACCACCGGCCCTTCGGTGCCCCAGCGATAGACGCGCACGCGCCGGCTGGCACCCTGGCCAGTGACGAGCGCCCATTCGCTGCGCGCCGCGTCGAGCAGGCGCAGTGCATCGGGGCTGGATCTGGCCCGGGGCGGCGTGAACCATAGGCGCTCCAGCGCGCGGGCGGTGCCCGCCGGATGGAGGAGGCTCGCGGCTTGCCACCGCAGCCTGAGCCACACGGGCGGCCCTGTGCGGACGGTGGAAATGGGTTCTGCTTGCGTCACATGACGTGACCCAGCGGCGCTTGGTGTGGATGAGGAAAACAGCACTTGCGGCACGGCGAACACCTCCAACCGATGGCTTGCCGGCGAAATCGGCCAGGTTCACTGGCTTCCCGCCTGTTTTTTTATGATTCACGACCGACCAGTCGTGCTATTTTTCGGGCAATAAATGACGGCGAAAATGCCGTCTGACACACTGCGTCCGTGCCCGGGAACGCAGGGGTGTGAAGCTGTCGGCGAGCCGTCTCAGGCGTCGGCCGGGGCGGTTTCCCGCGTGATCCGGGCGTCGTCGAGCAGCCTGGCGAACGCGCGCCGGGCCATCGCCTCGGCATCGCTGCGCGCCATTAACTTGAACGATGTCTGGAAGGACATGCCAATGCCGGCCATCTCGAACGCGAACTGGCGCGGGTCCACATCGGAGCGGAGATCGCCTTCCTCCACCGCGTCGGCGATCACGCGGCAGATGGTGCTGTGCCAGTCCTTGAAGGCCTGCACAACCCTGTCACGAATGACTCCGGGCTTGTCGCGGTACTCCTGGGAGAGCGCCATGAACAGGCAACGCCCCTCGGTCACCGTGGCGCCGAGCCAGTCCATATAGCCATCGAACAGCCCCTGCAGGCGGCGCGCGCCGCGCGGCTGGCGCATCGCCGGACGTACGACAACATCGTTGAAGCGCTCCGCCGCGCGCTCGAGCACGGCCTCCTGCAGCGCCTCCTTGGAACGGAAGTGCGCATAGAGCCCGCTCTTCGACATGTGGGTGTCCGCCGCCAGCGTGGCAAGCGAAAGCTGCTCGAAGCCCACGCGCGCGGCGGAAGCGAGTGCCTGTTCGATGATCGCGGTACGGGTGAGCTGGCCTTTTTGCATGAACTGGAGAATAGCACGACCGGTCGGTTTGTCAACTTGCCTTATTCCACACATCGTTGATACTGAAGTGACGTCAACGCAAAGCGTGCGTTGTCGTTATGAGGAGGCGGGAAGAGGAAGTTGTGCTGTATCCGCCTTTTGGAGGAGGTTCCGGCAGGCGAGATCAAGCCATCATAAGAAATCTGTAAAAGTGTTCCAAACATGACCTTACGGAACGCTTTACGTGCTCTATACTCGAATGCACGTCCGCGCACTTTTTTTTCACTGGTGACTGGAGACCGACATGAACAGTACAGCCGTGCCAAGAGGCGCTAGCGAACCGTTCCGGCAACTGCGGGCGTTGCGTCGAGCGCGCAAGCTCAAGCAGGAGGACGTCGCCCGTAAGGCGGGAATTTCCCGGGAAGCCTATCTTCGGGCGGAATCGGGGCAAGCCGATCCACGTATGTCCACGTTCCTGGCGGCCTGTGAGGCGCTGGGGCTGGAGGTGGTATTGGCCCCGCAGCATCTGGCAGCCGACGTCAACGCATTCATCGCCAGCCGCAATGGCGGCGTTACAGCAGCCTCGATGGCCGGCCAGCCGGCCGGCTCGGCTCCCGCGGCTACGCCGCAGGGGCAGGGCGGGTTCGGTTCCGGACCCAGCACCGGGGAGGGCCACAAGCCCATGTAACACCGCCAGTCCGTAGACCTGGGGGCACCCGCCTGCATGGTCCTCGGATAGCAAGTCCACCGGGCATTTCTGGCGCGGCCGATCGGCCGCGCTGGCAATGCCCGGTCCTTCATGCCGATCGCGCCAGCGAGCCCCGCCGCTGCCATCGCGCCGCGCTTTTCCGTGCACATCTTCGTGCGCGGTCTTCTGATTTCCCGCTTCTCCTTTTTTATGGTCCGCGCTGCCACTCGTCGCCGGGTCGCCTATTGTCGTCCTAAGGCCGACTTAGGGTCGGTCCCGGTTTGACACGTCCGCCTGCCGTCATTACGATATGGGAAATTGATTTCACAATTTGTAATTCGTCGCTGCGGCGAATGCGATCCGGGGCACGAGAGGAGACTTCATGACCCAAACTCAACTGAACGAAGCGATGGCGGACGCCTCGATGGCGGGCTATCTGTCCGGCTTCGCCAACGAATTCGCCACGGAGGCACTGCCCGGCGCGCTGCCCGTGGGCCAGAACTCGCCCCAGCGCGTGCCATATGGCCTGTATGCCGAGCAGATCTCGGGCACCGCCTTCACGGCGCCGCGCGCCCACAACCGGCGCGCGTGGCTGTACCGGATCCGCCCGGCCGCCATGCACCAGCCGTTCAGCCGTCTGGAGCCGGGCCGCTGGCTGAGCCGTTTCGACGAAGTGCCGCCGTCGCCGAACCAGATGCGCTGGAGCCCGCCGGCCATGCCGACCGCGCCGACCGACTTTATCGACGGCATCGTGACGATGGCCGGCAATGGCAGCCCCGAAGCGATGACTGGCTGCGGCATCCACCTGTACCTGGCCAACCAGTCGATGCAGGACCGCTTCTTCTACAACGCCGATGGCGAGATGCTGATCGTGCCGCAGCAGGGCCGCCTGCTGTTGTCGACGGAAATGGGCCGGCTGGCGGTGGAGCCGCAGGAGATCGTCGTGATTCCGCGCGGCGTGCGCTTCCGCGTCGATCTGCCGGACGGCACCGCGCGCGGCTATATCTGCGAGAACTACGGCGCGCTGTTCAAGCTGCCGGACCTCGGCGTAATCGGCTCGAACGGGCTGGCCAATCCGCGTGACTTCCTGACGCCGGTGGCGAGCTACGAGGATCGAGAGGGTAAGTTCGAACTCGTCGCCAAGTTCCAGGGCAATCTCTGGCAGGCCGAGATCGACCATTCGCCGCTGGACGTGGTGGCGTGGCATGGCAATTACGCGCCGTACAAGTACGATCTGCGCCGTTTCAACACGATCGGATCGATCAGCTACGACCATCCGGATCCGTCGATCTTCCTCGTACTTCAGTCCCCGTCGGACACACCGGGCGTGGACACCATCGACTTCGTGATCTTCGGCCCGCGCTGGCTGCCCGCGCAGAACACGTTCCGCCCGCCCTGGTTCCACCGCAACGTGGCGAGCGAGTTCATGGGCCTGATTTCGGGCGTTTACGATGCCAAGGCCGAGGGTTTCGCGCCGGGTGGCGCCAGCCTGCACAACTGCATGAGCGGCCATGGCCCCGATGCGGAGACCTTCGAGCGGGCCTCGAAGGCCGACACGAGCCAGCCGCACCACATCACCGACACCATGGCGTTCATGTTCGAGACGCCGGGCGTGATCCGCCCGACGCCGTACGCGGCCCAGTCGGCGCTGCTCCAGCATGACTACTACACCTGCTGGCAAGGCCTGAAGAAGCATTTCAACCCGAACGTGCGCTGATTTACGGAAGATTCCCAAGATGACTGCCCCCAATACCGGCACGCAGGCGCGTGCCACCAGCTGGGTCGAATCGGCCAACGACGGCCAGACCCATTTCCCGATCCAGAACCTGCCGTACGGCCTGTTTTCGGCAAACGGCCAGGCCCCACGTGTGGGCGTGGCGATTGGCGACCAGGTGCTGGACCTCGCCGCGCTCGACGATGCTGGCCTGCTGCCGGTGGCGGCCAAGGGCGCGTTTGCGTCGGCCAGCCTCAACCGCTTTATCGCGCTGGGCCAGCCCGTGTGGCAGGCCACCCGCACCCGGCTGACGGCGCTGCTCTCCGGCGAAGACGTCGCGCTGCGCGATAACGCGGCGCTGCGTGCCCAGGCGCTGGTGCCGATGGCGGGGGTGACGCTGCACCTGCCGGTCGAGATTCCGGGCTACACCGATTTCTATTCGTCGCGCGAGCACGCGACCAACGTCGGCCGCATGTTCCGTGACCCGGAAAACGCGCTGCTGCCGAACTGGCTTGAGATTCCTATCGGCTACAACGGCCGTGCCAGCTCGGTGGTGGTCAGCGGTACGGCGCTGCGCCGCCCCAACGGCCAGACCAAGCTGCCGAACGAGCCGCGCCCGACCTTCGGCCCGTGCCGCAAGCTCGACTACGAACTTGAGATGGGGTTCATCGTCGGCAAGCCGTCGGCGCTGGGCGAGCCGGTCAGCACGGCGGACGCGCCCGCGCACATGTTCGGCATGGTCATCCTCAATGACTGGAGCGCGCGCGATATCCAACAGTGGGAATACGTGCCGCTCGGGCCGTTCAACAGCAAGTCGTTCGGGACGTCGATCTCGCCGTGGGTGGTGACGATGGAGGCGCTCGAGCCGTTCCGCCGTGACAATCCGGCGCAGTCTCCGGAACCGCTGCCGTATCTGCGGCAGCAGGGCCGCAACGCCTACGACATCGCGCTCGAAGTGGCGCTGCAACCGGCCGGCGCCGCGCCCAGCACGGTCTGCCGCACCAACTTCAAGGCGATGTACTGGACCATGGCGCAGCAACTGGCGCACCACACGGTGTCTGGCTGCAATGTGCGCGTGGGCGACCTGATGGGCTCGGGCACGATCAGCGGCACCACGCCGGATTCTTGCGGCAGCCTGCTGGAGACCACGCGCAATGGCGCCGAGCCGGTGGCGCTGGCCGGCGGCGCGCAGCGCGGCTTCCTGGAGGATGGCGACACCGTGACCATGACTGGCTGGTGCCAGGGTGATGGCTACCGGGTCGGCTTCGGCGAGGTATCGGGGAAGATCCTGCCGGCGGCCTGATCGAAAGCCCCTCGGGGGCGTCCTCCGCACAAGGGCGGGGCGGCTGAAAGGTCGCGCCCGCCCTCGTTACATTTGCGAAGGACCGTTACTGTTGCGTCATTCCTACGGGTGCCGCTTTATGCGAGAATTCGCCCCTGACAAAAAAAGTGTGGCGAAGTTCGCTGGGCTGAAACATTTCGGTAGTTTGCCGCGATGACCATCCCGGGGCGCGCTCACACTGACACCCCTCGACTGGGCGGCTCAGTTTTTGGCCGAAACCCGCCGTTAGTTCGGCATACGCGAGATCCGGGTGTCGATAACTAATTTCGGCGAAATCCTCGGATTTTGCTTCTAATTTCAGGGAAAAACGGAATCTGTTCCCCGGTGCGACGGTCGCGCGCGGGCCGGCGCACGCGCGCGCGGCCAAAGTTGCCCCAGGCACGACGGGGGGACGCGGGGCTCACATTCCACCCAACGCGCACGGCATGGCAATTGAATTCGGAATTCGCGCATGGGCGGCCTGTGCGCCGGCATTGCAATCCCCGGAAGCCTGGCAGGCGTGGAGTCTTGCGCCATGGCTGCCCGAGGGATCGGATCTGCCGGCGCTCGCGGCCATGGCCCCGATGTTGCGCCGACGCGTCAATGCCATCGGCCGCGCGGCGCTGCATCCCGCCTACGACACCCTCCCGCCCGACGAGTCACCGGCCAAGCCCGCCGCGCCCGCCGTGTTCGCGTCGCGCCACGGCGACACCCGTCGCGCCTTCGACATGCTCAGCGAACTGGCCGCTGGCGAGCCCCTGTCTCCCACCGCGTTCGGCCTCTCCGTCCACAACGCCATTGGCGCGCTGTTCACGATCGACCGGGGTGACGCCTCCAACCTCCAGGCCGTGGCCGCGGGCCGCGACACCGTGGAGACGGCCGCCTTCGAAGCCTGCGCGCTGCTGGCCGATGGCGCGGACGAGGTGCTGCTGGTCTGCTACGACGCGCCGCTGCCCGAAGCCTATGCCGAGTTTGCCGACGAGCCCGGCTGCCTGTTCGGCTGGGCCTGGCGCATCGGCAAGCCGCGTCCGGGCGAGCCAGTGTTCCGGCTCGACATCGACCATGTGCGCGAGGCGACGGACCCCGACACCGCGCATCCGGTGCTGCCGCACGCGCTGGACGTGCTGCGATTCATGCTGAGCGGCGACGCCGAGCTGCGCCACCGCGGCGAACGCGCAGTCTGGAGGTGGCAGCGCCATGGTTGAACGCCTCGACCGCGCCTGGCGCGTGTGCGCCACCGGCTTCTGCTTCTCGAGCTTCGGCGTGGGTGGCCTGCTGCTGCGCGTGCTGGTGTTCCCGGCGCTTTCGCTGCTGCCGTGGTCCACCGAGACCCGCCAGCGCGTATGCCGCGATGTCATCCATCATGCCTTCCGGCTGTTCCTCTGGCTGATGCGCAGCGTTGGCGTCATCGGCTACGAAATCCGCCATGCCGAACGGCTGCAACGCGAGGGGATGCTGGTGGTGGCGAACCATCCGTCGCTGATCGACGTGGTGTTCCTGATGGCGCTGACGCGCCGTGCCGACTGCGTGGTGAAGTCCGGCCTGGCGCGCAACCCGTTCACGCGCGGGCCGGTGCTGGCCACCGGCTGGGTGCAGAACGATAGCGGCGCGGCGATGGTGGACGACTGCATCGCCTCGCTGCGCGCCGGCAACAACCTGATCATTTTTCCGGAAGGCACGCGCACGCGCCCGGGCCAGCCGCTGCAACTCCAGCGCGGCGCGGCCAATGTGGCCGTGCGCGGCGGCTTTGCGCTCACCCCGGTGGTCATCCGCTGCGAACCGCCCACGTTGACCAAGGGCGAGAAGTGGTACCACGTGCCGGTGCGCCGCCCGCGCTTTGTCATCGACGTGCACCCGGACGTGCCGCCCGCACAGTGGGTGGCGCCGGGCACCGACGACGCCATGGCCGTGCGCCACCTGACCCAATCACTATCCGAGTTTTTCTCCAGGGAGATCCGCCGTGCAGGCGCTTGAGCAAGAAATCAAGGAACTGATCATCTCGTCGCTGTCCCTCGAGGACATGGCGGCTGACGATATCGACGCCACCGCGCCGCTGTTCATCGAAGGCCTGGGCCTCGATTCCATCGACGCGCTGGAACTGGGCCTGGCGCTGCAGAAGCGCTACGGCATCACCATGAATGGCGACAAGGAGGAAATCCGCGCGCGCTTTGCCAGTGTTTCGGCGCTGGCGGCGTTCGTGGCGTCGCAGCGCGGCCAGGCCCCGGCCTGAACCCGCGAGGAAATCGCAATACTGCTATACGGAGCCAGATCATGACTCACGACGAAATCTTCGCGCGCGTGGCGGCGGTTCTCGAGGAAACCTTCGAGATTGCCCCGGAGCGCATCACGCCCGAGGCGCGGCTGTACGACGACCTCGATATCGACAGCATTGACGCCGTTGACCTGCTGGTGAAGCTGAAGCCGATGCTGAACAAGCCGCTCAAGCCCGAGCAGTTCAAGTCCGTGCGCACCGTGCAGGACGTGGTGCAGGCGCTTGCGTTGCTGATCGACTCGCCGGCCACCGCCTGACGCCCGATGACCTGGCGCAAGTGGGGGCTGGGGCTGCTGACGCTGTCGTACCCGGTGGTGATCTACCTGGGGCTGCAGCACTTCTCGCCGCGTGTGATGGCGCTGGCGCTGGTGGCGCTCGCCCTGCTGCGTGCCGGCACCAGCCGCCAGGCCGGCTGGCGGGCGATGGCGGTGCTCGCGGCGGGGCTGGCCCTGATCGTGCTGGCCTCCGACCACGCGCTGCCCCTGAAGCTCTACCCGGTGCTGGTGAACGTGGCGATGCTGGGCGTGTTCGGCTGGAGCCTGCGCCATCCGCCCTCCCTGGTGGAGCGCATGGCCCGGCTGCGCGAGCCGAACCTGCCGCCCAGCGGCGTGGCCTATACGCGCCGGGTGACGCAGGCCTGGTGCGTGTTCTTTGTCTGCAATGGCGCGGTTGCCGCCGTGACCGCGCTGGCCGCCAGCGACCGGGTCTGGGCGCTGTACAACGGCGCGATTGCCTATGGCCTGATCGGCGCGATGTTCGCCGGCGAATGGCTGGTGCGACAGCGCGTCATGGCGCGGCATGCGGAGAATCGTCATGACTGAGCCCGCGCTCAGTAGTTTCACGGGCTTCACGGGCTTCACCGGCGTGGGTGCCGTGATGGCCGCCCAGGCGGCACGGGCCGCGCAGGGCGATGCCCAGGCGGCGGCGTTCGTTGCCAGCGTGGCGGCGTGGCGCCGGGCCTTCACGGCGGCGCCGGGCGCGCGCTGGGCGCTGTACTTCGAGGGCACGGCCGATTTCGCCGCCGCGCTGTTCGGCGCGTGGCATGCCGGCAAGCATGTGGTGCTGCCAGGCGATACCCGCGCGGAGACGCTCGCGGCGCTGCGCGGCCACGCCGATGGCTTGGCCGGCGAGTTGCCGGGCGGCTTGACGCCAGCCCCCGTGCCCGTGTCAGTGCCCGAGGAAGGGGAGGCCGACTGGCCCCCGCTCGGCACACACGACACCTGGGTCACGCTGTTCACCTCCGGCTCCACCGGCGAGCCCGGGGCCATCGACAAGCGCCTGGCCCAGCTCGATGCCGAGGTCCACACGCTCCAGCAGGCCTTCGGCGCGCGCCTGCCCGCCGATGTGCGCGTGCTGAGCACGGTCTCGCACCAGCACATCTACGGCCTGCTGTTCACGGTACTCTGGCCGCTGGCGGCAGGGCGGCCGATGCCCGGCGCGCGGCTGGCCTTCCATGAGGAACTGGTGCGCGCCTGCGCGGACGACGCCCGCCCGGCGGTGCTGGTCAGCAGCCCGGCCCACCTGAAGCGGATGCCCGATGGGCTCGACTGGCCCGTCACGCGCCCCGTGCTGCAAGCGGTGTTCTCGTCCGGCGGGCCGCTCCCGCCCGAGGCCGCCGCCGACGCGCTGCGCCACACCGGCCGCTCGCCCATCGAGGTATTCGGCAGTTCCGAGACCGGCGGTATCGCCTGGCGCCAGCGCGCCGTGCAGGCAGACCGCTGGACCGCGCTGCCCGGCATCGCCTGGCGCCTGCAGGACGGCTTCCTGGCCGTGCGCTCGCCGCATCTGGCCGATGACGACTGGTATGTCTGCGCGGACCGCGCGCTGCCCGCCGGCGACGATAGCTTTGTGCTGGCCGGCCGCGCCGACCGCATCGTCAAGATCGAGGAAAAGCGTGTCTCGCTGACGCAGATCGAGCAGCGGCTGGCCGCCTCGCCGCTGGTGCGGGAGGCGCGGGTCGTGATGGTCGAGCTCGATGTCGGCACCCGCGTGGCCGCCGCCGTGGTGCCGGGCGACGCCGGACAGGCCATCCTCGACACCCATGGCCGTGCCGCGCTGACCGCCGCGCTGCGCGCGCATCTGGCTGATGCCGTGGACCCGGTAGCGCTACCGCGCCGCTGGGCCTTCGTGGCGGCGCTGCCGTGCAACGCGCAGGGCAAGACCACCGAAGCCATGCTGCGTGACCTGTTTCGCCGCACGGTGCCGGCCGCGCACTGGCTGGAGGCCGATGCCACCTCGGCCACCGCCGCGCTGGACGTGACCGATGACCTGGCGATCTTCGACGGCCATTTCCCGGACACCCCGATCGTGCCGGGCGTGGCCCAGGTGGACTGGGTGATGACGCTGGCGCCCCAGCGCCTGCCGATTCCCCCGCGCGAGCGCTTCGCGCGGCTGGACACGCTCAAGTTCCAGGCCGTGATCCAGCCCGGCACCACGGTGCGCATGGCGCTGACGTGGCAGCCGGATGCGCTTTCGCTCGGCTTCCGGCTGACGTCGGACACCGGCCCGCACGCCAGCGGCAAGATCGTCTTTCATCCCCATCCCGATACGCCATGACGCCGTTCCGTCCGGTTGTGCTCGTGCCGGTCTATGACCACGAAGGCGCCATCGGCGCCATGGTCGATGCCATCCTCGCGCACCCGCTGCCGTGCCTGCTCGTGGACGACGGCAGCAGCCCGGCCTGCGAGCAGGTACTCCGCGAGATTGCCGCCGCGCACCCCGAGCGCGTCCGCCTGATCCGCCTGTCCGTGAATCAGGGCAAGGGCGGGGCGATCATGGCCGGCTTCACGGAAGCGGCGCGGCTCGGCTACACGCACGCGCTGCAGATCGATGCCGATGGCCAGCATGACGCAGGCTGCATTCCCCAGTTCGTCGCACTCGCCCAGGCCCAGCCCGCCGCGATGATCTGCGGCCACCCGGTGTACGACGATTCGGTGCCGCGCCTGCGCCTCTACGCGCGCTATCTCACGCATATCTGGGTCTGGATCAACACGCTCTCGTTCCAGATCAAGGATTCGATGTGCGGCCTGCGGGTCTACCCGCTGGCGCCGGTGACCGCGCTGATGCGCGAGGTGGACCTGGGCCGGCGCATGGAATTCGACACCGAGGTGCTGGTGCATCTGGTCTGGCGCGGCGTGCGCATCGTTAACGTGCCCACGCGCGTGACGTATCCGTCCGATGGCGTCTCGCATTTCCAGGCGTGGCGAGACAACGTGCTGATCTCGCGCATGCACACGCGGCTGTTCTTCGGCATGGTGTGGCGGCTGCCGCGCCTGCTCTGGCGCAAAGTGAGGCCCGCATGAGCACGGCCAAGCCGCAGACCGGGGGTACGGCTGACGCCGCCACGCGCCGCACGCCATCGCGCCACTGGAGCACCATCGGCGAGGCCACGTGCGTCTGGGGCGTCTGGTGCCTGTACGGGCTCTATCGCGTCTTCGGCCGCACGCTGTTCCGGGCGGTGCTGTACCCGGTGGTCACCTACTACTGGATCACGCATCCGCTGGCGCGCCGCGCGTCGATGGACTACCTCACGCGCATGGAGGCCACCGCCGGCGCGGTTGGCGCGCGCCCCACGTGGCGCCATACGCTGCGCCACCTGTTCTCGTTCGCCGACACGCTGCTGGACAAGCTGCTGTCCATCGGCGGCCAGTACCGCTTCGGCAACGTCACGCGGGAAGGCCATCAGGTGCTGCTGGACCAGATCGCCAGCGGGCAGGGCGGCATCATCATGACGGCGCACATGGGCTGCCTGGAGCTGTGCCGGGTGCTGGCCAACCAGCGGCAGGGGCTGCGGCTGACCGTGCTGGTGCATACCGCCCACGCCGAGCGCTTCAACCGGATCCTGTCGCGGCTCGATCCCAAATCGGGCCTCCAGCTCTATCAGGTGGACGATATTTCGCCCGCCACGGCGCTGGAGCTGGCGGCCAAGGTGCAGGCGGGCGAGTTCGTGGCGATTGCCGGCGACCGCGCGCCCGCGCACGGCGGCCGTGCCGTGCGCGTGCCGTTCCTGGGCACGCCGGCGCGTTTCCCGGTGGGCCCATACGTGCTGGCGGGGCTGATGCGCTGCCCGCTGTACGCGATGGGCTGCGTGCGCCATGGCGACGGCCATCTGCTGCGCTTCACGGAACTCACGCGCGCGGTGACGCTCCCACGGGCGAGCCGTGACGCCGCGCTGACCGCGCTGGCCACGACTTACGCCGCATGGCTGGAGGCGCTGCTGGTGCGCTCGCCATTCGACTGGTTCAACTTCTACGACTTCTGGGCGGACGATCCGGTCCGTACCGGTCGCCAGGACGCGCAGGACGCGCGCCAGGACGCGCACTAGGCCGCGCCGCCCACCGGAGACCTATGTCCAAACCTATCAGCCACGAGATCACGCTGACGCCGGCGTTCCATGACCTCGATCCGATGAACGTGGTCTGGCACGGCAACTACGTGCGCTACTTCGAGGTGGCGCGCTGCGCGCTGCTCCAGCAGATTGGCTACGACTACCCGCAGATGCGCGATTCCGGCTACGCGTGGCCGGTGGTGGACCTGCGCGTCAAGTACGTGCGCCCGCTAGTCTACGGCCAGGAGATGATCGTGCGCGCCACCATCGTCGAATGGGAAAACCGGCTCAAGATCGACTACGAAATTCGCGATGCGGCGTCTGGCCAGCGCCTGACCAAGGGCTACTCGATCCAGGTGGCCGTGGACATGGCCACGCAGGAGATGCTCTACGTCTGCCCGCCGGTGCTGCTGGAGAAGCTGGGGGTGCCGTCGTGAGGCGCCGCCACGTGCTCCGCGCCGCCGCCGCGCTGGCGCTGGCGGCCCTGCTGCCCGCGCTGCCGGCCCATGCCGAAGACCTGCTCGCCTCGGTGGCGAGGCGGTTGGCTGACGCGCCGGTCATCCGCGGCAAGTTCGAGCAGACGCGCCGGCTGTCCGGCTTCAGCAACCCGCTGGTCTCGCGCGGCGATTTCGTGCTCGCGCGCGGCCGTGGCGTGGTCTGGCAAACGCGCGAGCCGTTCCCGTCGAGCCTGCTGGTCACGCCTGAGAAACTGGTCATGCGCGGCGCCGACGGCAGCGTGCAGCAGCAGATGCAGGCCGAATCCCAGCCCGCGATGCGCGTGGTGGGCGAGTCGATGATTGCCGTGCTGCGCGGCGACCTGCGCGGGCTCTCCGCGCGCTTCGAGGTAATTGGCAAGCTGGTTGGCAGCGCCGGATGGGCGCTGACGCTGATCCCGAAAGATGCCGGCATGCGGCGCGTGTTCACGCGGATCGAGCTGGCCGGCGACAAGTTCGTGCGCGACGTGCGGCTCGAGGAAGCCGGCGGCGACAGCACCGTGGTCCGCATGATCGACCCGGCTGCCGCCGGCAAGCTGACCCCGGCCGAGGAGCAGCGCTTTGAGTAATGTGGCGGGCGGGGTGGCGACGCAGGGCGGCATCACGCGGTTGGCGCGTGGGCTGGCCATCGCCTGGCTGCTGATCGTGCTGGCCATGATCGCCCATCAGGTGCAGTTCTGGCGCGGCTCGCGGCTCGATACGGACGTGATGGCGCTGCTGCCGACCAGCGAGCGCACCGCTGCGGCGGACCGCGTGCTGCGCCGGCTGGCCGACAGCGTGGCGCAGGAGGTGGTGGTGCTCGTCGGCAGCCCGGACTGGGCGCGCACGCGCGCGGCGGCGCAGCGCTTCAGCCAGGCCACGGCGCAGGGCGGTACGCTGCTGCAACCGGTGGACAAGATCGCCGCGTTCGACTTCGACAAGGCGCTCGACTTCTATCGCCCGTGGCGCGACCACCTGCTGACCGATGCACAGCGCCAGCAGTTGCAGCAAGGAAATCCGGACCAGCTCGCCCAGCAGGCGCTGACGCGGCTCTACCAGCTCTCCACCGGGCCGCGCCTGACCGACTGGGCGGCCGACCCGCTGGGGCTGTGGCAGGACTGGTGGCTCTCCCGCGCCGCCGTGACGCGCGTGCAGGACCGCGACGGTCTGGCCGCCTTGTCCGGCGATGGCAAGGAATGGGTGCTGCTGACGTACCGCATCACCAAGCCGGCGTTCTCGGTCAGCGGCAGTACCGACTACAGCGACCTGCTGCGCACCGCCGGGGCCGCCGCGCGGCAGGGCGATGCCGATGTGCGCGTGGTGGCCGCCGGCATTCCGCTGCACGCGGAGGCCGCCGCCGCGCAGGCCAACTTTGAGATGAACGTGATCGGCTGGGGCTCGCTGGCGGCGGTGCTGTTGCTGGTCTGGCTGGCGTTCCGCTCGCTGCGGCCGATCGTGCTGGTGGGGCTGTCGCTGGCCATTGGCACGGCGGCGGCGATCTCGGCCACAGCCATCGTCTTCGACCGCGTGCACCTGATTACGCTGGTGTTCGGCGCCAGTCTGGTGGGCGTGGCGGAGGACTTCGGCATCCATTACTTCGTCTCGCGGCAGGCGCTGCCGCGCGCTACGCCGCCATCGGTCATGCGCCACCTGCTGCCCGGCATGGCGCTGGCGCTGGCAACGAGCGTGGTGGCCTACCTGGCGCTCGGCATCGCGCCGTTCCCGGGGCTGCGCCAGATGGCGCTGTTTTCGGCGGTGGGGCTGGTCGCCGCCTTCCTGACCGTGGTGCTCTGGTTCCCGCTGCTGGACCGGGGCGCGCTGCGGCCCACGCGGGTGTCGAACTGGCTCGCCGAGAGCCTCGCCCGCTGGCCGCGCGTGCGCGCGGACCGGCGCACGGCGCTGGCGCTTGGGGCGCTGGCCCTGTTTATCGTGCCGGGGATCTGGCAGGTGCGGATTGTCGATGACGTGCGCCAGCTGCAAAGCTCGCCGCCGGCGCTGATCGAGGCGCAGCGCCTCACCGGCCGCCTGCTCGGCACGCCAAGCCCCGCCCAATTCGTGCTGGTGCGCGGCGCCACGCCGGACGAGGTGCTGGCGCGCGAGGAGGCCGTCAAGGCCGTGCTGGCACCGACCATCCGGCGCGGCGAGCTGGCAGGCTTCCTGGCGATTTCCGACTGGGTGCCGTCCGCCGCCCGCCAACGCGCGGACGCCGCGCTGGCGGGCCGTCAGGAAGCCGCCGTGCGCGAGCGGGTGGCCCGCACGCTGGGCGGGTCGATTGCCGCGCCGGCGGCGTCTCCGGCCGATGCCGTGCTGACGCTGCCCGCCTGGCTGGCCAATCCGGTCTCCGGCACGCTGCGCCACCTGTGGCTGGACCGCGAGGGTAGCGGCTACGCCAGCGTGATGCTGCTGCGCGGGCTGGAAAATCCGGCAGTCATGTCTGGCATCGCCGCCGCCGTTAACACGGTGCAGGGCGCCGAATGGTCGGACCGCATCGCCGATCTGTCCTTCCTGCTGCACCACTACCGCGTGTTGATGAGCTGGCTGCTGCTGGCCGGCGCGGCCGGTGTGGCGCTGCTGCTGGCATGGCGCTATGGCCGTGCCGGCTGGCGTGCGCTGGCGCCCACGCTGCTGGCCGCCGCCTTCAGCGTGGCCGTGCTGGGCTGGCTCGGCGTGCCGTTGCAGCTGTTCTCGGTGCTGGCGCTGGCGCTGCTGCTGGGCGTAGGTGTCGATTACGGCATATTTTTGCTTGAGCACCCCGGCGATGGCGTGTCCTGGACCGCCATCGTGCTCGGCGCAGCCAGCACGCTGCTGGCGTTCGGGCTGCTCGCACTGTCTTCCACGCCGGCGCTGCATGCGTTCGGCATGACGATGCTTTCGGGCGTGGGCGCGGTCTGGGTGCTGTCGCCTTGGTTCCGGCCATTGGGCCGGCACGCCTCACAACAACAAGCTGAACAGGGTTGATGCATATGAAAACGGAACAGGTGGAGGTATTGATCGTCGGCGCCGGGCCCGCAGGCTCGGTGGCGGCTGGCCTGCTGCGCAAGCGCGGCGTCCAGGTGCTGGTCATCGAGAAGGAGACGTTTCCGCGCTTCTCCATCGGCGAGAGCCTGTTGCCGCAGAGCATGGCGTACATCGAGGAAGCCGGCATGCTGCAGGCCGTGGTGGAGGCCGGGTTCCAGTACAAGAACGGCGCTGCCTTCGCCCGGGGCGACCGCTACACGGAATTCGACTTCCGCGACAAGTTCTCCCAGGGCTGGGGCACCACCTATCAGGTGCAGCGCGCGCATTTCGATGACGTGCTGATCCGTGAAGCCGAGAAGCAGGGCGCCGAGGTGCGCTTCCGCCACGTGGTGGAGGCGGTAGATGTCACCGGCGCGCAGCCGGTGGTCACCGTGCGCGATCCGGACGGGCAGGCGTACACGGTGCAGGCGAAGTTCCTGCTCGATGCGTCCGGCTTCGGCCGCATCCTGCCGCGACTGCTGAAGCTGGAGTCCCCGTCGAACTTCCCGGTGCGCGCGGCCATCTTCACGCACGTGGAAGACCGCGTGGCGCCCGGCACCTTCGACCGCAACAAGATCCGCATTGGCGTGCATCCCGAGCATGTCGATGTCTGGTACTGGACCATTCCGTTCTCGAACGGCCGCTGCTCGCAGGGCGTGGTGGCGGAGAAGTCCTTCCTGGACCGCTACCCCGGCGACGAGATGGCCAAGCTGAAGCAACTGGTCAGCGAGGAGCCGGGGCTGGCGCACCTGCTGCGCGACGCCAACTGGGATACGCCGGCGCGCCAGATCGTCGGCTACTCGGCCAATGTCAGCTCACTCTGGGGCAACGGTTACGCGCTGCTCGGCAATGCCGGCGAGTTCCTGGACCCGGTGTTCTCGTCGGGCGTGACGATTGCGTTCAAGTCGGCCAGCCTGGCCACCGCCTGCCTCGTCCGCCAACTGGCCGGCGAGACCGTGGACTGGGACGCTGACTACGCCAGGCCGCTGAAGGCCGGTGTGGATTGCTTCCGCACCTTCGTCGAGGCCTGGTACGAGGGCCGCTTCCAGACCCTGATCTTCCATCCGAACGCCACGCCGGAGATTCGCCGGATGATCTCGTCGATCCTGGCCGGCTACGCCTGGGACCGCAGCAACCCCTTCGTGGCCGAGTCCCGGCGGCGCCTCAACGTGCTGGAGCAGCTTTGCGCGGCCTGAGGCTTCTCTGTTCGATGACGGCGGGCGCGGCACTGGCCATATTGGCTGGCTGCGCCACGGCGCCGCCCGCCGGCCCCACGCCAGCCGTGGCCGAAGCGGACCGCCCGGCTGTGCCGCTGCTGCGCCTGCCGCCGGCGTCGCTGGGCCGCACGCTGCAGTTGCAGCAGCAGATCACGGTGCGCTATCCGTCGCCGCAGGGCGAGCAGACGCGCGACATCCTCGCGCTGCTGGAGGCCGATGCGGGCCACACCCGGCTGGCCGCGCTGGCTGGTGGGCAAGTGCTGGCCCGGCTGGACTGGGACGGCAGTGACCTGCGCGTGACACGTGCGCCGTGGGCGCCCGCGGAACTCGTGCCGGAGCGTATCCTCAGTGATCTGCAGCTGTCGCTCTGGCCGGTGGCGGCCATTCGCGCGGCGCTGCCGCCGGGCTGGCGCCTGGACGCCACGCCGGCCATGCGCCGCCTGCTGGCCGGTGACGAACTCGTGGCCGAGATCCGCTATCCCGACGCAGCCACCACGGAATTCGTGCAGCGCCGCGACGGCTACCGGCTGACCATCCGCACGCTGCAGGGTGAAGGAGCACGGCCATGACGATCTTCCTGAACGCGATGAATGTCATCTGCGCGCTGGGCAGCGGCAACGACGCCGTACGCGCCGCGCTTTGGCGCACGGACGGCCCGGCGGGCGGCGAAGTCACCGACCGCTACACGCCTGGCACGCCGCTGCACCTCGGTACCGTGCGCGAGCCGGTGGCGGCCGCCGACCTGCCGGCCGGCCTCGCGCCCGCACTGTGCAGCCGCAACAACGCGCTGCTGGACCGCACGCTGGCTGCGCTGCGCCCCGCTGTGGAAGCCGCCATCGCCCGCGTGGGCCCGACCCGCGTGGCCATCGTGCTCGGCACCAGTACCTCGGGCATCAGTGACGGCGAACTGGCCGTGCGCGCGCGGCACGCCGCCGGCACCTGGCCGGATGCCTTCCACTACGGCCAGCAGGAGCTGGGCTCGCCCGCGCAGTACCTCGCGCTGGCGCTGGGCACGGCCGGACCGGCCTATACGATCTCCACGGCGTGTTCGTCGAGCGCGAAGGCGCTGGCCGCCGCCGCGCGGCTGCTGGAGCAGGGCATGGCCGACGTGGCCATCGCCGGTGGGGTGGACACGCTGTGCGCGTTCACGATCGCCGGCTTCCGCTCGCTCGACTCGGTCAGCGCGGAGCGGTGCAATCCGCTGTCCGCCCATCGCCACGGCATCAACCTGGGCGAGGGTGCGGCGCTGTTCCTGATGTCGCGCGAGGCCGGCCCGGTACGGCTGGCCGGCTGGGGCGAGACGTCCGATGCGCACCATATGTCCGCGCCGGACCCGGCTGGCGCCGGCGCCCGCGCCGCCATGCAGGAGGCCATGACGCGCGCCGGCGTGCAGCCGGCCGACATCGACTATCTGAACCTGCACGGCACGGCCACCGAGCAGAACGACGCAATGGAGTCGCGCGCCGTGGCAGACCTGCTCGGGCTCGACGTGCCGGTCAGCTCGACCAAGCCGCAGACCGGGCACACGCTGGGCGCCGCCGGCGCCGTGGAAGCCGCGCTGATGGTGCTGACCCTGACCGACAACCCGCGTGGGCGCCTGCCGGCCCATTGGTGGGACGGCGCGGCCGATCCGACGCTGCCGCCGCTGCACGTGGTGGGCGCGGACGAGTCGCTGGGCCGGGCACCGCGCTACGTGATGAGCAATTCGTTCGCGTTCGGCGGCAGCAACAGCGTGCTGGTGCTGGGAGAGGGCTGACATGACAACGCCTGATGTGACACCTGACTCGACACCTGTCGCCATGCCGCCCCTGCCGCCGGTGTCCGAAGTGGTGCCCCACGCGGGCGCCATGCGGCTGATCGACGAACTCGTCCAGGCCGATGGCGAGCACTGCGTGGCCCGCGCCACGGTGCGCGCCACCCAGCTGTTCGTGGACGATGCCGGCATGCCCGGCTGGGTCGGTATCGAATACATGGCCCAGACGATTGCCGCCTGGGCTGGCGTGCGCGAGCGCGCGGCGGGCCGCCCGCCGGGGTTGGGCTTCCTGCTCGGCTCGCGCCGCTATGCCTGCGACGTGCCCGCGTTTCCGGTGGGCAGCGTGCTGACTATCCGCACCCAGGTGGAGCTGATCGGGGACAACGGCCTCGGCCTGTTCGCCTGCACGGTCGAGATGGATGGCCGCGACGTGGCGCGCGCCAATGTTTCCGTTTTCCAGCCTGCGGATGCGCAGGCGTTTCTCCAGGGGCAGCAAGCATGACGAACAAGACCGTGCTGGTCACGGGCTCCTCGCGCGGTATTGGCCGCGCCATTGCGCTGCGGCTCGCCCGCGACGGCTACGACGTGGTGGTGCACTGCCGCGCCCGCCGGGACGACGCCGACTCCGTGGCGGACGCCGTGCGCGCCTTCGGCCGCAACGCGCGCGTGCTGGCCTTCGACATCAGCGACCGCCAGGCCACCGCCAGCGTGCTGCATGCCGACATCGAGGAACACGGCACCTATTACGGCGTGGTCTGCAACGCGGGCATCGCGCGGGACGCGGCGTTTCCGGCCATGAGCGGCGAGGAATGGGACGAGGTGGTCCATACCAACCTCGACGCCTTCTACAACGTGCTCAACCCGCTGGTGATGCCGATGGTGCAGCGCCGCCAGCCGGGCCGTATCGTTACGCTGTCGTCGGTGTCCGGGCTGGTGGGCAACCGGGGCCAGACCAACTACAGCGCGGCCAAGGCCGGCATCATCGGCGCCACCAAGGCGCTCGCCATCGAACTGGCCAAGCGCCACATCACGGTCAACTGCGTGGCGCCGGGGTTGATCGACACGGAAATGGTGGACGAGCATGTGCGCGAGGAAGCGCTGAAGATGATTCCCGCGCGGCGCATGGGCACGCCGGACGAGGTGGCGGCCACGGTGGCCTTCCTGCTCTCGCCGGATGCCGGTTACATTACACGGCAGGTGATTTCGGTGAACGGGGGGATGTTCGGATGAAGCGGGTTGTCGTAACCGGCGCGGGCGCGATCAGCGCATTGGGCAACGACTGGACCACGGTGCGCGAGCGCCTGGCCAGCGGCCGCAATGCCGTGGTGCGGATGCCGGAGTGGGCCGACATCAAGGGCCTGAACACGCAGCTGGCGGCGCCGGTGCCGCCATTCGCGCTGCCGGCCCACTACACGCGCAAGGCCACGCGGTCCATGGGCCGTGTCTCGCTGATGGCCGTGCTGGCCAGCGAGGCCGCGCTGGCGGATGCCGGCCTGACCGGCCATCCCATCATCACGGGCGGGCAGATGGGCATCGCCTACGGCTCGTCCACGGGCACGCCGTCCGCGATCCAGGACTTCGGCCGGATGATGACCGAACGCACCACCGAGGACATCAGCGCCACCACCTACATCCGCATGATGCCGCACACCGCGGCGGTCAATATCGGCGTGTTCTTCGGCATCACCGGGCGCATTCTGACCACGTCCAGCGCGTGCACGTCCGGCAGCCAGGGCATCGGCTACGCCTACGAGACGATCCGCGCGGGCCGCCAGGTGGCGATGCTGGCCGGCGGCGGCGAAGAGCTGGATGCGACCGAGGCGGCCGTCTTCGACACGCTGTTCGCCACCAGCACGCGCAACGACACCCCCGAGGCCACGCCGCGCCCGTTCGACGCGGACCGCGACGGCCTGGTGCTGGGCGAGGGCGCCGGCACGCTGGTGCTCGAGGAACTGGAGCACGCCCAGGCACGTGGCGCGCGCATCCTGGCCGAGATCGTCGGCTACGGCACCAACAGCGACGGCGCGCACGTGACCCAGCCGCAGGCCGCAACCATGGCCGTGGCCATGCGGCAGGCGCTGGAGGACGCCGGGCTGGCGCCGGGGCGCATCGGCTACGTCAACGCGCACGGCACGGCCACCGACCATGGCGACATCGCCGAATCCCATGCCACGCATGCAGTGCTGGGCGGCGCCGTGCCGGTCAGCTCGCTGAAGAGCTACCTCGGCCACACGCTGGGCGCATGCGGGGCGCTGGAGGCGTGGATGACCATCGAGATGATGCGTGACGGCTGGTTCGCGCCGACGGTGAACCTCGTCAACCCGGACCCGCGCTGCGCGCCGCTGGACTACATCATGGGCGAGGGCCGCAAATTCGACACCGAGTACGTGATGAGCAACAATTTCGCGTTCGGCGGCATCAACACCTCGCTGGTGTTCCGCCGCTGGGCCGCCTGAGCAGATAGCCGTACCCGAGCCGTACCCGAGCCGTACCACCATCTGGTTTCATCCCTCAACAATCAAGAACAAAGGAAGGTCAATGAAATTCGCTCTCCCGCTGGTCGCCCTCGCCATCGCCAGTACCGGCACGCTGCTGTCCGCGCCCGCTGCCGCGCGCGACACCAAGTACATGCTGCCGTTCCAGGAAGTCCTGGACATGCCGGAAGCCAAGGAAAAGCTCGACGGCTCGGTCATGTTCTATCTGGCCGGCCAGAAGACGCCGAAGGTGCTTGAGAAGAAGGACAGCGATGTCTCGAACAAGAAGACCAACGGCGTGGGCAAGGCTGACGAGGAAGCGTGCCGCTGGGCCGCGCTCTCGGCGCTGATCTCGTTCCAGGACAAGGCCAAGTCGCTGGGCGCGAATGCGGTGGTGGACATGGTGAGCTATTACAAGAAGGACACCAACGCCAGCACCACCGAGTACGAGTGCCACGCCGGCGCCGTGGTGGTGGGCGTGACGCTGAAGGGCACCTACGCCAAGGTCGCCGCCAAGTAAGGCGGCATCGATCGACGGGACCTGTTTGACGTTTTCAGGACGATTGCCATGCCGCTCGCGCTGCGCACAGGATCGGTCATGGCATTCGCGGCCATGGCGCCACCCGTCAGCCGCTGGATGTCGCCAGAGGAGCTGGCGCGGCTGGCCGCCATGCGCGCCCGGGCCCGCGCCGAGCAGTTCGCGGCGGGCCGCTGGCTTGCCCGGCGGCTGCTGGCGGTGACGTTCGGCGGGGATGCGGCGGAATGGTCGCTCTCGGCGGCCGAGGACGCGCCGCCGCTGGCGACCCATACCGGCGGAGCCGTCGGCACGCCGGTATTCCTGTCGATTGCCCATTCGGGTGATCACCTGGCTTGCGCCGTGTCCGACCTGCCGGTTGGCATCGACATCGAGGAAATGCAGCCGCGCAAACACCTGGACACGCTGATCGAAGCCACCACCACGGAGGCCGAGCGCGGCGCGCTGCCGGCCCTGCTGGACGTGGACGACGAGTTGGCGAAGCTGGAGGCCTTCTATGACCTCTGGACGCTCAAGGAAGCCTGGATCAAGTGCCACGGCGGCAATCTGTTCCGCACCATGATGGGCCACGTGGTGGAAGCCGTGCCGGTGCCGATGGCGCACGCCAATGGCGTCACGTGGCGGCGCGATGACGCGGTGCTGGCGCTGACCGCGTCGGCGCCGCTGGCGTCGGTGTCGGTGCCCCATCCGGCCGGATGGCGCCTCCGCGCGCAACAGATCGACTAGATCCGCCCGGCAGAGCGGTAGCGTCAGATCTTTTCCAGCGCCGCGCACGCCGCGCGCAGGATGGCCGCGTAGCGCTCCAGATGCGGCTCGATCCGGTAGACCGGGCCGGCAATCGAGATCGCGTAACTCTCGCCCGACAACCGCACCGGCCAGGCCAGCGCGCCGACATCGGGCATCGACTCACTAAGGTTCACGAACGCGCCGCGCTCGCGCGATTGCCGGAGGTCGTCCTCCAGCGCCGCCGGCGTGGCCAGTGTGCGCGCGGTGAACGGCTGGAAGGGCAGTTGCGCGAGCAGGGCGGCGCGCTCGGCGTCGTCCATGGCGGCCAGCAGCGCCTTGCCGATCGAGTTCGCATGGAGTTCGCGCCGCTCGCCCGCCGTGGCGATGTAGCGGATCGCGTGTGGTGATTCGAGCACATCGAGATACACCACCGCATGCCCCTCGTGCAGCTTGCCGATGACGATGGTCTCCCCGGTGGCTTCGCGCAATTCGCTCATGGTGTCGTGCACGCGATCGAGCACGGGGTCGTGGCGGGCAATCTGCTGGGCCATGGCCAGCAGCCGGCCGGTGGGGTAGTAGCCCTGGCGGCGCGCCGTCTCATAGAGATAGCCGAGCGAAGTCAGCGTGCGGATCAGCGCCAGGCAGCTCGAGGCCGGCACGGAGAGCAGCCGGGACAACTCCGAGAGCGACAGCGCGCGGCGTTCGCGCGCAAAGGTCTCGATGATCTCGATCACGCGCAGGGCGGTCTTGACGTTCATCGAGGGCGGCTTGGCAGCGGACGAATCGGGACGCGCGGGCATCGGGGCGTGAGCATGGAATCTGGAGGGATATGGGGCCGGAATGTACCACGGCGTGCCCGATGGGCCCCGTCGCTACAGCTTATCGGATGTATTTTCTTTTTACGCCCGATAAGCTGTATCTTGAAAATACAGCCAAAATAGCGTAAAACTGTTTTACAGCTTTATAGCTGTATTCGGCCCCATCCGACCATAATCCCAGCCATGTATCCCATCCGCATCATCAGCCAGCTACGGCCGATCCTCCAGGGCTTCCGCAAGTCCCGCGGGCTGACCCAGGCGCAACTCGCGGCGCGCCTGGGGGTGAGCCAGCAGACCTATGCCCGGCTGGAAGCCAACCCGGCGCGCGTCAGCGTGGAGCGGCTGCATGCGGTGTTGCAGGCCCTGGACGTGGAAATGCTGCTGTCGGCCGATGGGGACGACGACAATCGCGGCGGTGGCGCCATGCTCCGCCAGCCCCCACCACACGAGCCCTGGTAATGGGGCGCCGACCCCTGCGGCGCCAGCTCGGCGTCTGGATGAACGGCCATTTCACGGGCGTGTGGGCACAGGGCAGCGAGGGCGAGACTTTCCACTACGCGTCACGCTGGATCCACAGCGCGCAGGGCCGGCCGCTGTCGCTCTCGATGCCGTTCCGGTCAGACAACGCACCGTACCGTGGCCGCGTGGTCACGGATTATTTCGACAACCTGCTGCCGGACAGCGACGCCATCCGTCGGCGGCTCGCGCAGCGCTATCGCACGCGCGGCACGGGTCCATTCGACCTGCTCACGGCGCTTGGCCGCGACTGTGTGGGCGCGCTGCAGCTGCTGCCCGAGGGCGAGGTGCCCGAAGCGCTGCGCACCATCGAGGGCAGTCCGGCCGATGACGCGCACATCGCCCGCTTGCTGCGCGATACCACGAGTGCGTCACCTCTCGGCCAGCATGGCGACGACGCCGACCTGCGTCTGTCGATTGCTGGCGCGCAGGAAAAGACCGCGCTGCTGCGCCAGGATGGCCAGTGGTTCATTCCGCACGGCAGTACGCCCACGACCCATATCCTCAAGCTGCCGCTCGGGCTGGTGGGCAATATGCGCGCGGACATGCGGACGTCCGTCGAGAACGAATGGCTTTGCGCGCAGCTGGTCGAAGCCTTCGGCCTGCCCATCGCGGCGTGCGAGATGGCGATGTTCGAGGACCAGAAGGCGCTGGTGGTCGAGCGCTTCGACCGGCGCGTGGCGCCCGATGGCGAATGGATCCTGCGCCTGCCGCAGGAGGACTTCTGCCAGGCGATGGGCCTGTCCCCGCTGGCCAAGTACCAGGCCGATGGCGGGCCGGGCATTGCGGACATCATGGCCATCCTGGCCGGCTCCGATGCGCGCGAGGCGGATCGTCGCAATTTCTTCAAGACGCAGATCCTGTTCTGGATGCTCGCGGCCACGGACGGGCACGCCAAGAACTTCAGCCTGAGCATTGGCCCGGGTGGCCGCTACTGGGCTACGCCGCTGTATGACGTGCTCTCGGCACATCCCATCGTCGGAGGCGGCGCCAATCAGCTGGCCATGCAGAAGGCGCGCATGGCCATGGCGGTGCGAGGCTCGCAGAATTACTACCGGCTGGCCCAGATCCAGCGTCGGCACTGGATAGCGCAGGGGCGGCAGGTGGGGCTGCCCGAGGCGGACGTGGAATCGATAATCGCCGAACTCGTGGCCGCCGTGGACCCGGCGCTTGCCGCCGTCGCGGCCCGCCTGCCCGGAGATTTTCCGCAGGACGTGGCCGGGGCCGTGTTCGATGGCATCAGGGCGCAAGGCAATAAGCTGCTATAATGCCGGACTTGGTCCTCTCTCCAGACGACAGGACCGGGTGCCGACATCACTACAAAGACTCAGTTTTGGCACCCTTCGGGCGTACACCCGAATCGATCCGGGCCACGTGGCCCGTCACCATATTGACCGGCGGCAAGTCCGCTCCGTACCCGGCACGCCCCGTACCAGCGCGCCAGCTTACGCAAGCACGGTCACTCCGCGTCAATCGCGACGACATGCACCTCAGTGCGTGTTGCGCACATTGACCCTCCTTCCCATCGCGTTGGAACCAACTGGCAAGCAGTGGCGCACATCGGTGCCCGGCCTGCGCATGCGCGTTCACGCGAAACGAGACATCACATCACATTGCAGCAAGCGCAAATCATTGAATCCCCGTACACGGTTGCCGTGTACCCCATCGAGCAAGAGCCAGGCGTCTGGTTCGCGGCATATCTGATCCGCGAATACAAGGACGGCATGGAACGCGTGGTGGCCAACGTGGCCATGCGCCACGACACCCACAGTACCGCCGCCCGGGCCAAGCATGCCGCCCGCTGTGCCGGCGAAGGCGCCATCACGCGCCTGGCTGCGCGACACCATCAACCGGGCGCCACTGCCCACGCTAATCAAGGAGCCCGTCATGGCTAAGGAAGATCTCGTCGAGTTCGGCGGCCACGTTTCCGAAGTGCTGCCCGATAACCGTTTCCGCGTCGTTCTCGAAAACGGCTTCCAGGTGTGGGCGTATTCGTCGGGCCGCATGAAGAAGAACCGCATCCGGATCCTGGCCGGCGACCGCGTGACGCTGGAAATGTCGCCCTATGACCTGACCAAGGGCCGCATCAACTACCGGCACAAGAATTGAGCGCAGTCATGAACCATCCCGCCCCCGACGAGGCCATCATGTCCGCCACGTCTACCAATGACGAATGGGAAATCATGCATCTGACGCCCGTGGGCTGGATGGACGGCAGCTACCGGCACGAGCCGGGCGAGGCCGTGGCCATCGCCGCGCCGGCCGATGACGTGCTGACCGTGCGCCGGCACGTCAGCGCCACCTACGGCGGGCCGTGCCGCGTGGTCGAGGACCGCACGCCGCGCACCGAAGACATGGCACTGATCGAACAGTTGCTGACGAAGTTCGGCGCGCCGGGCTTCGGCGTCTGAGAATCCGGGGCGTCAGCCGCGCGCGCGGCGCGCCTCGTAGGCCTTGAGACTCGTCAAGGCCAGTTCCAGGGTCGGCGCCGGCGTCTGGCCGCGCCGCGCCAGCAAGTCTCCCACGATCTGGTCCGATTCGATGGCGGCGCCGCGCTCCAAATCGCGCAGCATCGACGCCATCAGCGGAGAGCCTTCCGCGAACAGTGTCGCCCGGGCCTGCTCGAGCGCCGGCGCCCGCGCCGGATAGCCGTTCGCGGCCGCAATCGCCGCGCACTCATCGAGCAGCGCCGCAATGGTCTCCCGCCCGCGCGGTGCGGCCAGGATGTCGCCAATCGTCGCCCGCATCAGGCAGGTGGACGAGGCCAGCGTCGCCAGAAACAGCCACTTTTCCCACATGTCCTGCATGATCGCTTCACTGCGCTGCACGTCGAAACCGGCGTTCTCGAGCACGGCGGCCACGGCACGCGCGCGCTCGGTGGTGCCGGCTGGCCGTTCCCCGAACGAGAGAATGTGGAAGGCCGACAGATGCAGGATGGTGCCTTGCTCGTCCAGCGTGCTGGAGATCATGCAGCGGCCACCCATCACGCGCTCGGCGCCGAAGCGGGCATCGAGCTTGTCCAGGTGTTGCATGCCGTTGAGCATGGGGATGACCACCGTGTCGGGGCCCACGGCCGGCGCGAAGCTGTCCATGGCGCCGTCCAGGTCGTAGGCCTTGCAGCTCAGCAGCACTACGTCGTACGGCGCGGTGATCTGGGTGGATAGCACCGTGGGCGGGTCCTCGATGCGCACGTCGCCATGCGGGCTCATGATCCGCAGGCCGCGCTCGGCCAGCAAGGCGGCGCGCCGGGGCCGCACGAGGAACGTGACGTCACGCCCGGCCTGCAGCAGCCGCGCCCCGAAATAGCCACCAATCGCACCCGCTCCGACTACCAGAATCCGCATGTTCGACTCCCCAGGTCAGCCCGGCTCCCAGGCCGGGTGAGCGCCATTGTAGTGGGGCGCCGCAAAAGCTGCTGGCGGGCGCCGTGGCCGTCATTTGCCCTCGCCCCGCGCCTGGCTGCGGGCGAGGTAGACCTCGTGCAGGGTGATCTTGCGCACCTCTGCCTGGCTCGCGCCGATGTGCGAGCGCAGCAGCCGGCAGGCTTCATCTGACCGATGGGCGAGCACGGCGCGCAGGATGCGCCCGTGCTCTTCATACGTGGCGTCCACGCGCGCCGGCTTGGTGAAGTCCAGTCGGCGGATCAGGCGGATGCGTTCGGTGACGTCGCGATGCACGCGCGCCATCTCGGGGTTGCCGGCGGCCTCCACCAGCGTGCAGTGGAAGGCCTCGTCGAGCTCGCCCACGCGCGCCATGTCCGGCAGCCGCGCCTCGGGCGCCACCAGCCAGATCGCGGCCAGGGCGGCCAGGGCCGCCTGGTTGCTGTCCGGCGCCATCGCGCACAGCCGCCGCACGGCTTCGGTCTCCAGCACCATGCGCAGGTCGTACAGCTGCTCGAACTTGTCGAAGTCGAACGGCAGCACACGCCAGCCGGCGCGGAAACTGACCTCGACGAACCCTTCCTGCTTCATCCGGAACAGTGCCTGCCGAACCGGCGTGCGTGACACGCCCAGCCTCTCGCAGACTTCGTTCTCGGTGAAGCGGTCGCCGGGCACGAGGCGAAAGTCGGCGATATCGCGCTTCAGCAGCGCGTAGACATCGTCGGCGCGCGAGGTGCGCCCGGCATCGGTAGGGGGCATGGCATTCATCGGGATAGGCGCGGTGCGGGTCTCGGCGGGACGGTTGGGCCGGCGCTGGCGCCCATTATGCGCCGCCGCCGGCCGGGTCGCCACCGGCCCCGGGGGCAGGTTTCAGCGCCGGACTTCACGCTGGAAGATCTCCAGGCTCTGCCGCTTGGCCGCGACGAAGCTCGCCTGCGACAGCGTCTCCACGGTGCGTGGCCGGGCATCGCCGTAGTCCAGGATTTCGGCCACGCGCGTCGGGCGCTTGGTCAGCAGCAGGATCTGGTCCGCCAGGTACACCGCCTCCTCCAGGTCGTGCGAGACCAGCAGCATGGTCGTGCCGGTCTGCATGAACACCTCCTGCAGCTTCTCCCGGATGAACAGCGTCATCTCGAAGTCGAGCGCGGAGAACGGTTCGTCGAGGAACAGCACCTCGGGCCGGGGCGCCAGCGCCCGCATGATCGACGCGGTCTGCTGCTGCCCGCCAGACAACTCGTACGGGTAGCGGTTCAGGTCGAACTTCACGTCGAAGGACGCCACCAGCTCCGCCATGCGCCGGTCCACCTCGGCCTTGCTGCGGCCCTCCAGCAGCAGCGGATAGGCGATGTTGTCGATGGTCCGCATCCACGGGAACATCGCCTCGCGGTAGTTCTGGAACACGTAGCCAATGCGCGTGTCCTTGAGCGACTTGCCGTCAAACAGGATCTCGCCCCGGTCGATCGGAATCAGCCCCGCGATCATGTTGATCAGCGTGCTCTTGCCGCAGCCGTTGGGGCCGAACACCGAGACGATCTTGCCCTTCGGGATGTCCAGGTCGAAGTTCTCGTACAGCGGCCAGCCGGCGAAGTACTTGGTCAGCCCGCGGATAGTGATATGGGTGCCCGGCGGCCCCGGGCGGAACGGCGGCACCGGCACGTCGGCGTGGCGGGCGGGGGTCAGAACGGTGGTCATGGTTACCTTCCACTCCAATGGACGATGCGGCGCTCCAGCACCAGGAACGCGATGTTGAGCACATAGCCGAGCGCGCCGGCCGCGAGGATGGCCGCGTACATGGTCTTGACGTTGAGCACCTGCTGGGCGTCGATGATGGCGTGGCCGAGGCCGTTCTCGGAGCCGATGAACATCTCGGCCACGATGACGATCACCAGCGCCATCGACACAGCGGAGCGCAGGCCGACGAAGCTCGGCTGCAGGCTCTCCCAGACCAGCACGTCCCGGAAGATGCGCCAGCGGGAGGCCCCCATCACGCGCGCCGCCATCACGCGCTGCTTGCGCGCGTTGATCACGCCATAGGCGCTGTTGAAGACCACGATCAGCAGGGCGCCGAAGGCGGCGATGGCCACCTTGTTGATGTCGGACACGCCGAAGATCAGCAGGAACAGCGGAATCAGCGCGGAAGACGGCGTGGAGCGGAAGAAATCGATCAGGAACTCCACGCTGCGGTAGGCCCGCTCATTGCTGCCGAGCAGCACGCCCAGCGGCATGCCGACCACTGCCGCGATGGCGAAGGCCTGCAACGTCCGCGCGACGGTGACGGCGAAGTCCGCCAGCAGCTCGCCGCCGGCCAGCCCGGTGGCCAGCGCCACCAGCGTATCGGCAGGGCTCGGCAGCAGGATCGGCTTGATCAGGCCGAAGCGGACCACGAGATCCCAGATGGCGAACAGCACCAGCGGGCCGACCATCGGCAGCAGCCGGTCACCCAGGGGCCGGCGCGGGGCGGCGTCGTTTGACGCCGGGGGCGCCCAGGACTTGCCGGCGGGCGGAGCCGTGGCCGGCACGGCGGCGGTATCAGACAGTTCGGACATGGTCGTCAGGCCTTGTAGAGCAGCGTGTTGACGTCCACCTTGCGCGAGAAGATGCCCTTCTCGGTGAACAGGTCGTAGAACTTCTGGAAGTGGGCCGCGTCGCTGGCCTTGAATTCATCGAAGAACAGGTAGTCGGCCATCGGCACCTCCGCCGTCAGCGCGCCTTCGATGGCGGTATAGCCCTTGAGGAAGGGGCGCGCCTCGGTCGGGTTCTGGCGCACCAGCACCACGCCGCGCCGGTAGGCGGCCAGGTAGGCCTTGGCTACGTCCTTGTTCTTGCCGAGGAACTCCGTGGTCAGGCTGGCCGAGCCGCCGTGCCACGGGGCCATCGGGTCGCCGAGGATGTAGCGCGCCACCACACCGGCCTCCAGCGTGCGCGTGGTGCCATTGAGACGGCCGATGGTGCCGGTGGGCTCGAGCGAGTAGACCCCGTCGATCTGGCCGGCGGCGAGCGCTGCCACGTGCTGGCCAATCGGCAGCTCCGTCACGCTGATCTTGCCGGCACCGGCGCGCTCGAGCATGGTCTTGGCGAGCACCACGTTCTGCAGGCCCGGGCCGCACGCCACGCGCTTGCCCTTGAGTTCCGCCACGGTCTTGATCGGGCTGTCCTTGGCCACAAGGAATTCGTCCAGCACGAACTTGGCGTTGGTCGGGTTGGTGCAGAAGATCTTCAGCAGGCCGGGCTGGGCAATGTCACCGATGGCCAGTGCTGCCGAAGCGGTGCCATTGGCGCTGCCGTCGCACCGGCCGGCCAGGATGGCCTCGATCACCTGCTGCGGGCTGGCGAACTTGATCGGTTCGACGTTCAGCCCGGCTTCCTTGAAATAGCCTTTTTCGACGGCGGCGAAGAAGGGCAGGCCCGAGGCGACCGGCCAGTAGCCGATGCGCAGCTTGGGCGTGCCCTGCGCGCGGACGATGGCCGGCGCGGCCAGCACGGACAGCGCGGCGGCGCCGGCCTTCAGCGCGCGGCGGCGCGAGGGGGAGACGGTGGCGGGGGCAGCGGCCGGGCGGGAGGTAGAGCGGAAGATGGGGCGGGACATGGCAGGTTCCTGTACGTGAATGTTGAGGATTCGGGAGACGGTCAAGCGGCGGACAGCGACGTGATATAGGCGCGCCAGCCGCCATGGGCGCTGACATCGGGCGCGCCTTGCAGCGCATGGCCTTCGCAGACGAAGCCATGGACCCAGCGGCCATCGGCCAGCTCAAGGCTGCCCAGCGCCAGCGGAGCCGGCACCAGCGCCAGGAAGCTGCCGACGGCGGCGAGCGGCACCTGCCAGACCTCCACGGCGATGGCGGCGCCGGCTTCCTCTGCGGCTCCCACGCGGCGCAGGCCGGGCTTGGGCGGCGTGGTGCCGGGCAGCGCATGCAGGCGGTAGCGCGGCGCGGTGGTGGTGGCTTCGGCCAGCGTCGCGCCACGTTCGGTCAACTGACCGTTCAGCGGCATGCCGGAGAGATGGGCGCCCACCACGGCCAGCGGCAGATGGGTCGCCGGCGATGGGGCCAGCGCGGCGATCCCTACCGGTGCGGGCAGCGGGGCGTCAGTCGCACCCTGCGTCAGCCCGCTGGCGTGGTGGAAGCGTTGCCCCAGGTCGGCGAGTTGCCAGTCGCTGCCGGCCTGGCCGATCAGCGTGATGCCGAACGGCAGCCCGTCCGGGCGCAGGCTCGCGGGCACGGACAGCGCGGCGTAGTCGAGCAGGTTGACGAAGTTCGTGTAATGGCCGAGTTCACGGTTGCGCACCACCGGATCGGCCAGTATGGCGGCGATGGTGCAATGCGTCGGCGCCGTGGGCACGCACAGCACGTCGATGTCCTGCCACATGGCAGTCGCGCGCTGGGCCAGCGCCTGGAGCGTGTGCTGGGCATCGAATACATCGGCGGCGCTGTAGCGGCTACCTGCGGCCAGGATCGAGCGAACCGGCTCGATGACCGCCCCCGGCGCGAGGTCGAAGAAGGGGCGCACGGCGGCGTAGCGCTCGGCGACCAGCGCGCTGTCATAAAGCAGCGCGGCGGCTTCGGCCAGCGGGGCATAGTCGATGGGCACGGCGCGGCCGCCCAGCGCCTCCAGCGCGGCTACGGCGTCGTCGAAGGCCCGGCGGGCGAGGTCATCGCCAAAGAACTCCGGCTCGGACGGCACGCCAAAACGGAACGCGGCGGGCAGCGGCGTGCGCGCCAGTGGCAGCGCGCGCGAGTACGGGTCCTGCGGGTCATGGCCGGCGGCGGCTTCCAGCACGCGGACCGCCATGGCCACCGTGCGCGCCAGGATCGACACGCAATCCACGCTCTGCGCGGCGGGAAACACCCCGTGCGCGGAGATCAGGCCCTTGCTCGGCTTCAACCCGACGATGTTGTTGAGCCCGGCGGGCACCCGGCCGGAGCCGGCGGTGTCCGTGCCCAGCGCGAAGTCCACCGCCCCGGTGGCCACCGCGTACGCCGAACCGGAACTCGACCCGCCGCTGACATAGGCCGGGTCGAACGCATTGGGCACCGCGCCGTAGGGCGAGCGCGTGCCATTCAGGCCGCAGGCGAATTGGTCCAGGTTGGTCTTGCCGGCCAGCGCCGCGCCGGCGCCCAGCAGGCGCGCGATCACCGTGGCGTGGGCGTCCGGCACGTAGGCAAACTCGGGGCAGGCGGCGGTCGTCGGCACGCCGGCCACGTCGATATTGTCCTTGGCGGCAAAGCGCAGCCCGGCCAGCGGGGCGTGATCCGGGTGCGGGGCGGAGACCGGGGTGTCGAACCGTTCGATCCACGCCGCATCGGCCTTGCCGGAGGCGGCTGGGGTGGCCGCTGGGGTAGCGGCGACAGAGGTACGCATGAGTGTCCTATCTGAAATCCAATCTTGGATACAAGATAGCAATCGCCATGCCAAAGGCACTTTTGGGCGGATAAATTGCCGCCTCGCGTGAGGGAAATCTCTATGAAATCAGTGGATTAACTGCATGGCTAGTTCGCGCTTGGCCTGCCTGACGGACGCAACCCCCAGCCGTCCGCGACCCCGTCCGGCCATCCAAAAGCCCCGGCACGGTGCGCCCACGCACCAGTCCCGGGAGGTCTTTACTGACACGGCGCTACGGGGTCCGCCCGACAGCGCCCGCCCGCCGCGCCGTCTACTGTGAAAGTCTCGACCGGGATCGATTCAATTGACTGAAGGAGCTGGCTTGTTCGCGACCTGGGCCTTGGTCATTGGCGCGCTGCTGATCACCATGGGGCTGATCGACTCCATGGTGAAACGCCTGCCCATGTCGCCGTCCGGCCTGTATCTATTAGTGGGTATGGCGCTCGGCCCCGGCGGCGCCGGGCTGATCGTGCTTGACCTGACCGACCCGGGCCACGTGAAGGTGCTGGAATGGATCACCGAGCTGGCCGTGCTCGTCGCCCTGTTCGGCGTGGGCTTGCGGATGCGGGTGCAGATGACGTACCGCGTCTGGCGCCTGCCGGTGCGGCTGGCCAGCGTGGCCATGCTGCTGACCATCGGCGGCGTGTGCGCCGTGGCGGCCGGGTGGCTGCAGGTGCCGCTGGGCGTGGCGGTGCTGCTCGGGGCGATCCTGGCGCCCACGGACCCCGTGCTGGCCTCGGACGTGCAGATGGCCGATACCGAGGATCGCGACGTCGTGCGCTACAGCCTGACCGGTGAAGGCGGGCTGAACGATGGCACGGCGTTCCCGTTCGTCATGCTCGGCCTCGGCCTGCTGGGCTATCACGAGCTTGGCGCGTGGGGCGGGCGCTGGATGGCGGTCGATCTGATCTGGAGCACGCTCGGTGGGCTGGCCGTTGGCGGGCTGCTGGGCTGGCTGGCCAGCAAGACCATCCTGGTCCTGCGCCTGCGCTTCCATGAGGCGGTGGGGCTGGAGAGCTTCCTCACGCTGGGCCTGATCGGCGTCTCCTACGGCGCCGCGCTGTTGCTTCACACCTACGGCTTCCTGGCCGTGTTCGCGGCGGGGCTGGCAATGCGGCAGGTGGAGCGCCGCGAGAATCCCGCCACGCCGCCGGCGGAGGTCATGGGGCCGCTGCATACGGCCGATGTCGAGACCACCTCCACGCACGCGCGCAAGGCTGCGGCCTACCTGACCCATACCGCCTCGGAGTTCTCGTTCAATATCGAGCGGCTGGCCGAACTGTGCGTCACCCTGCTGATCGGGGCGATGCTGACCCGGGAGGTCTTCCACGCCCAGTACGTGGCGCTGGCCCTCTTGCTGATCTGCCTGATCCGGCCGCTATCGGTCTATGCGTCCACCTTCGACCTGCCCATGGCGCGCGGCCAGCGGCGCCTGACCGCGTGGTTCGGCATTCGCGGCATCGGCTCGCTCTACTACCTGGCCTATGCCCTGACGCACGCCGCCGGGGAGGAATGGCGTTCCTTCCTGATCCACGCCACGCTGTGCACCGTGGTGTTCTCCATCGTCCTGCACGGCCTGACGGCCACGCCGCTGATGGCCTTTTATCAACGGCTGCGGCGCTAGGTGACCACTCAGCGCCACGCACCTCTCAGCGCCTCTCAGCGCCGCTGCGCCAGCCCGATCCCCGCGGCGATGGTGACCAGCCCCACGCCGTGATACCAGTGGGGCGACTCGCCGAGCAGCAGCGTGGAGAGCAGGGCGGCGAACACCGGCGTCAGCGTGATGAAGAACACCGGCAACTGCGCGCCGGCCCGGGCGATGGCGCGGTCCCAGGCGAAGTAGGCCAGCAGCGAGGGAATCGTCGCCACATAGAGCAGGATGCCCAGCACCTTGCCGTTCCAGGGGATGGGGGCCGGCAGGGTCATCAGCTCCCACGCCGTGACAGGCGCGCTGGCCACCACGCCGGTCACGATCTGCGCGAACAGCAGCACCGGCAGCGGCAGGTCCGGGCGATGCTTGCGCAGCAGCCAGGTATAGGCGCTCCAGGCGATGGTCGCCGCGAGCATGAACAGGTCGCCGGGCACGAAGTCCAGCTGCGTCAGCCGCCCCAGATCCCCGCGCACCAGCACGAAGGACACCCCCACCAGACACAGCAGCGCGCCGGCCACATGCCACGGCCGCATGCGCTCCCTGAAGAAGAGCGCGCCGATAATCAGCAGGAACAGCGGCGTGGAGGCGCCAATCAGCGTCACGTTGATTGGCGTCGAGGTGGTCAGCGCGAGATACTGGAACGCGTTGTAGCTGGCAATCGACAGCACACCCATCGCCGTGAGCAGCCCGGCATGCCGGCGCAGCGTGGCGCGATGCTCCACCACCCCGCGCCAGGCGTAGAGCCCCAGCAGCGTCCCAGCCAGCACCCAGCGCACGAAGTTCAGGGTGATCGGCGGAAACGTACCGGCGGCGAGCCGCCCGACGATGGCGTTGCCCGCCCAGGCCAGTGGCGGGAAGGTGAGCAGGAACAGGGTGGCCCCGTCGAGGCGTCGGGTGGCGCTGGCATGCATGGGGGGTGGGGAGGGCGTGGTGGGGATGCGGGATTATCCGCCATCGCCGCGTGTGGCGCTCGCGCCGCCCCCAGGGACGCCTAAGGTGCCCCCTAAGGCGCCCCCTAAGGCGCTCCCTAAGGCGCCCCCTAAGGCGCTCCCTAAGGCGCCCGCTGCACCCGATACACCTTGCCGCTCGTCGATGAAGTCCCCGGATCGGCCAACACATAGAGTTCCTGCGCGGCGTCGGTGCCGAAGGAGTAGACGCTGCCGCTGGCGGTGACCGGCCAGTCCACCCGCTCGGAGACGGCCCCGTCCCGGTACAGGAAGCTGGCCAGCTTGCCGGTGCACAGGTCGGTATAGAAATAGCGGCCCTGGAGTTCGGGCAGGGCCGCGCCGCGATAGACGTAGCCGCCGACGATGGCGCAGCCGCCGCCGTCGTGGCTGTATTCGAAGACGGGCGCGGTCAGGCCGGCGGGGTCGCAGGGGGTGGCGCCGACGCAGGCGGTGCCTTCCAGGCGGTCCCAGCCGTAGTTGAGGCCGGCGCTGGCCGTTGGCACGGCGTTGACCTCCTCGCGCTGGCCCTGGCCGACATCGGCGATATAGAGCAGGCCGTTCGCATCGAACGAGAACCGCCATGGGTTGCGCAGCCCCATGGCCCAGATCTCGGCCCGGCCACCCCCGCCGCCCGCGAAGGGATTGCCGGCCGGCACGGCGTAGCTGGCGCCGCTCACGTCGATGCGCAGGATCTTGCCCAGCAGCGTGCCGCTGTTCTGCGCGTTGTTGGAGGGGTCGTTGCTGCCGCCGCCCTCGCCGGTGCCGATGTAGAGCATGCCGTCCGTGCCGAACGCGAGCTGGCCGCCATTGTGATTACTGGCGCCCGGGTGCGGAATCGACAGCAGCACCGTGCCGGTGGGGTTCGCCACATCGGGGTTGCTGGTCGAGACGGTGTAGCGCGCCACGGTGATCGCCCCGTTCTGGTCGGTGTAGTAGACGTAGAAGCGCCCGTTGGTGGCGTAGGCGGGGTCGAACGCCATCGAGAACAGGCCGCGCTCGCCGTCTGTGGTGGTGAGGCTGGAAATGTCGAGGAAGGACGTGCCAGGCACGCTGCCGTCCCGCACGATGCGCACCTGGCCAGCGCGCTCCACCACGAACAGCCGCGGGTCGTTGGCAGGCGCGGTGAGGAAGATGGGTGCCGCGAAGCCTTCCGCCACCTGGGCCAGCGACAGCCGCATGTCCGCGGGCGCGCCGTAGCTCACGCCGATGGTCGGCGCGGTGTTGGGCGCCACCATCGCAGTCTGCACGGCCTGCGAGGGTTGGTAGGACGTCGAACCGGTCAGCACCGGGGCCGCCGTCACGGTGTAGGTGCCGGCCACGAGGTTGCCCAGCGTGATGGTCTGGGCGACGGTCTGCCGATACCCACCCGGCCCGTTCACCGTGATGTTGGCGGGCGTGCCGGCGGGCAGGCCGGACACGACGATTGAAAGCGTGGCGGGCGTGCCGCCGCTGGTGATCTGGATGTCGCCGCCGCCACCGCCACAGCCGGCCAGCCACAGCGTGACGAGCCCGAGCAGACGACACAGCATCCATCGATGTGCACGAATCATCACTGCCACCCCCTCACCGCGTTGCCGAAGCCCTTGTATCCTAGGTCGGTCTGAGCCGGGGCAGCAGGCAATCGAGCAGCACGTCGAAGGCGGGGCCGATATCTTCCTCGGGTACGCAGGCATAGCCCAGCAGCAGCCCGCGCCGGAGCGCCGGCCCCATGAAATAGCGCGACAGCGGCCGCACCAGGATGCCGCGCGCGCGGATGTCGGCCGTCAGCGCCACATCGTCCACGTGATCGGGCAGGCGCAGCACGAGGTGCAGCCCGGCGTTACTCGCGTGTTCGTGCAGGGCCTCCGCCCCGAGGTAGCGCTCGATCAGGCCAGCCAGCACCGCACGCCGGCGGGCGTAGAGCGGCCGCATGCGGCGGATGTGCGCGGCATAGTCGCCGGCCTGCATGAACTCGGCCACGGTGGCCTGCGTCATCAGGTGGCCGGCGCGGTACAGGTCGGAATGGGCGGTCTGGAAGGACGCCGCCAGCCCCTTCGGCAGCACCAGGTAGCCCATGCGCAGGCCGGGGTAGAGCGTCTTGCTGAAGGTGCCGATGTACAGCACCGGCGCGTCCGGCTCCATGCCCTGGAGCGACGGAATCGGCTGGCCGGAGAAGCGGAATTCGCTGTCGTAGTCATCTTCCACGATCCAGCTACCGTGCCGCCGCGCGAACTCCAGCAGCGCGCGCCGCCGCCGCAGGCTCATCACGGCGCCCAGCGGATATTGGTGCGAGGGCGTGACGAAGATAAAACGCGGCGCGGGGGTGTCGGCCTCCGCCTCGGGCAGGCACAGCCCTTCGGCGTCCACGGGCAGCGGCACCATGCCGATGTCGCTGACCTGCAGCACGCCGCGTATGCCCCAGTAGCCCGGCTCCTCCACCCACGCCTGATCGCCCGGCGAGCCCAGCATGCGCGCCACGAGATCGATCGCCTGATGGATGCCTTCGGTAATCAGCACCTGATCCGCGTCGCAGCGCACGGAGCGCGCCACGCGCAGGTGGGCCGCCACCGCCTCGCGCAGGGTCGGCAGGCCGCCGCCGTGGCTGTAGCTGAGCCATTCGGGCTGCGGCCGGCGCCACAGCCGCGCGGCGATCTGGGCATAGCGCCGGTGCGGAAAGCGCGTCAGGTCCGGCACGCCGGGCATGAAGGCGCCCCATTGCGTGGGCGATGCGGCGGCACTGGAGACCAGCCGCTGCCCGCGCGGCGAGAGGCCCGGCATGGCCGGTGCCATGGCTGGCGCGCTGTTCGCGGCGGTGGCGTTCAGGTAGCGCTCGGGCGCCGTGTCGGCCACGAAGGTGCCGCTACCCGTGCGGGCGCGCAGGTAGCCCTCGGCCAGCAGTTGCTCGTAGGCAAACATCACCGTGTTGCGGGACAGGCCGAGTTCCGCCGCCAGGTCGCGCTGGGGCGGCAGGCGCGTGGCGGGCGCCAGGCTGCCGTCCAGGATCGCCCCCCGGATGCAGGCGTAGAGGGCCCGGTTCAGGGGTTGGTCCGGCGGTTGGTCCAGGCCGGCGCGCTGGCCGAGCCGCTGGAGCAGCAGGTCGCCGCAGATCGATTTCACATTGGCACCATCGAATTTGTCAAAGTGGCGCTGGATTGTAGGGCCAAAGGAGATTGGAATGCACGTCACACCTGTCACTCCCTGCCGCCCCCCATGAAAAACAGCGAACTGAACCAATCCCGTGCCCAGGCCACGCCGCGAGGCGTTGGCGTGATGTGCGATTTCTATGCCGACCGGGCCGAGAACGCCACCCTGTGGGACGTGGAAGGCCGCCAGTACACCGACTTCGCCGCCGGCATCGCCGTGCTGAATACGGGGCATCGGCATCCGCGTGTGATGCAGGCCATCGCCGCCCAGCTCGACCGCTTCACCCACACCGCCTACCAGGTGGTGCCTTATCCGAGCTACGTCACGCTGGCCCAGCGCATCAACGAACTGGCGCCGGTGCCGGGGCCAAACAAGACCGCGCTGTTCACCACCGGCGCGGAAGCCGTGGAGAACGCGGTCAAGATCGCGCGCGCCCACACTGGCCGTCCGGGCGTGATCGCCTTTTCGGGCGCCTTCCATGGCCGCACGCTGCTGGGCATGGCGCTGACCGGCAAGGTGGCGCCGTACAAGATCGGCTTCGGGCCGTTCCCGTCGGACATCTTCCACGCGCCGTTCCCCAACGCGCTGCACGGCGTCAGCCCGGCGCAGGCGCTGCAGGCGCTGGAAGGGCTGTTCAAGACCGACATCGATCCCAACCGCGTGGCCGCCATCATCGTGGAGCCGGTGCAGGGCGAGGGCGGCTTCCAGCCGGCCCCGGCTGACTTCATGCGCGGCCTGCGCGCCGTGTGCGACCGCCACGGCATCGTGATGATTGCGGACGAGGTGCAGACCGGCTTCGGCCGCACCGGCAAGCTGTTCGCGATGGAGCACTACGACGTGCGGCCCGATCTCGTGACGATGGCCAAGAGTCTTGCCGGCGGCATGCCGTTGTCGGCGGTGTGCGGCCGCGCCGCCATCATGGATGCCCCGCTGCCGGGCGGGCTCGGCGGCACCTACGCGGGCAACCCGCTGGCCGTGGCCGCCGCGCATGCGGTGATCGACACCATCGCCGAGGAACAGCTGTGCGAGCGCGCCGTGGCGCTGGGCCGGCAGCTCAGCGCGCACCTGACCGCGCTGCGCGCGAGCTGCCCGGCGCTGGCCGAGGTGCGCGGGCTGGGCTCGATGATCGCCGCCGAGTTCCGCGACCCCGCCACGGGTGCGCCCAGTGCCGAGCACGCGCAGCGCGTGCAGCGCCGCGCGCTGGACGCCGGCCTGCTGCTGCTGACGTGCGGCACCTACGGCAACGTGATCCGTTTCCTCTACCCGCTGACGATTCCGCAGGCGCAGTTCGACGCCGCGCTGGGCGTGCTGGCGCAGGCCATGGTCGAGTAAGTCAGACGCCAAGGCGGGGCACGCCCAGCGTGCCCCGCGCCAAGCCGGTGCATCGCCCCGGCCAACTTCCGCTCGAGGAAGGGGGCGGGAAACACTCACCTCAACACCTACCTGACACGTGCCCATTCGGTGTGGCACGCATGTTGCGGATAAGAGCCAGCGCGAACCTGCGCAAAATCCACGAGGGACCAACCATGCGTTTTAGTAGATCGACGAATTTCCGGGCACTCATGACGGCTTCCGTGCTGGCCGCGCTGGCCGTGTCGGCCATGTCTTCCACGGCCATGGCGCAGGCCACGCGCGACTGGCCGACCCAGCCGGTGCGCATCGTCGTGCCGTTCCAGGCGGGGTCCGCCACGGACCTCATCACGCGCCAGCTTGGCGTGGGGCTGGGCAAGGAGTACGGGCAGAGCTTCGTGGTGGAGAACCGGCCCGGCGCCGCCGCGATGATCGGCAGCGAGGCCGCCGCGCGCGCGCCCGGTGATGGCTATACGCTGCTGATGTCCGGGCCGGCGTCGATGGTGACCAACCGCTTCCTATACAAGAAGCTCAGCTACGACCCGGATGCCTTCGAGAAGGTGGCCGTGGTGGCCATCACGCCGAATATCCTGCTGTCGAACCCGTCGTTGCCGTTCAAGACGCTGCCGGAGATGGTCGCCTACGCCAAGGCGAACCCCGGCAAGCTGACCTATGCGTCGTTCGGCTCGGGCACCACCTCGCATATCGCCGGGGAGATGCTCAAGGCCGTGGCCGGCATCGACATCGTCCACGTGCCCTACAAGGGCGCCGGCGAGGCGATTCCTGCGTTGCTGTCGGGCCAGGTGTCGATGTACTTCGACACCATCATGACCGGCCTGCCGTTCGTGAAGTCCGGCAAGCTGCGCGCGCTGGGCATGTCCACCGCGAAACGGTCCCCGCAGGCGCCGGAGATCCCGACCATCGCCGAGCAGGGCTACGCCGGCTTCGACATCGCGCCGTGGTACGGCATCGTCGCGCCCAAGGGCACGCCGGCTGACGTGGTGACCCGCCTCAACGGGTCGATCAACAAGCTGCTGAACACGCCGGACTTCCGCGAGAAGCTGGCCGCCACCGGCGCCGAGCCGCGCGGCGGCAGCGTCAGCGACTTCGCGGCGATGGTCGATGCGGAGATCCCCCGCACCGGCAAGCTGGTGAAGCAGGCCGGCGTGACCCTGCAATAACGGCTGGAACTGACGCGCCTCAGCCCGCCCCCAGCTCCAAATCCAGCGCCCGGCCGCGCGCCTCCATGGTGCGCCGGGCGATATTGAGTTGGTGGATCTGGGTGGTGCCTTCGTAGAGGCGGAACACGCGCACATCGCGGTAGAAGCGTTCCGCCACGGTGCGCGCCATGTAGCCGCTGCCGCCGAAGACCTGCACCGCGCGGTCCGCCACGCGGCCGCACATCTCGGAGGCGAACATCTTGCACATGGACGCCTCCATGGTCACGTCGCCGCCGCTGTCGCGCTTGCGGGCTGTCTCCAGCACCAGCGCGCGCGCCGCGTGTACCTCGGTGTTGCTGTCGGCAATCATCTGCTGCACCAGCTGGTGATCGGCGATGGGGCGGCCGAACTGCTCGCGCGTGGCGGCGTAGCGCACCATCTCGTCCACCAGCCGGATGGCCGGGCCGATGCACAGCCCGGCCAGGTTGATGCGCTGCTTGTTGAGCGCCTTCATGGCGGTCTTGAAGCCCCGGCCCGGCACCTCGCCGACGATGGCCGAGGCCGGCACGCGGCAGTCCTTCAGGTACACGTCACCCACCGGGGAGCCGTGCTGGCCCATCTTGCGCTCGGCCGGCCCGGTGCTCAGGCCCGGCGTGCCGCGCTCGATCAAGAAGGCGCTGATGCCGTGCGCGCCCGGCGTGTCGGGGTCCGTGCGGGCGAAGACCGTGAACAGGTCCGCCAGCGGGGCGTTGGTGATAAAGCACTTGCTGCCGTTGAGCACGTAGTGGTCGCCATCGCGCACGGCTACGGTGCGCAGCGACGTGGCGTCCGAGCCGGCCTCGGGCTCGGTCAGCGCGAAGCAGCCGGTGATCTCGCCGGAAGCCAGCCGGGGCAGGTAGCGCGCGCGCTGGGCCTCGGTGCCGTCTACCACGAGCGATTCGGAGGCGATGCCGGTATTGCCGCCGAAGCGGGCGCGGAACACCGTGGCTGCCTGCGACACCTCGATATTGACCAGCGTCAGCTCCTCGGCGGTCAGCCCGGCGCCGCCGTACTCGCGCGGAATGCTGTGGCCGAACAGGCCCAGCGCGCGCATCTGTTCCACCACGGGCTCGGGAATGACATCGGTGCGATCGATCTCGGCTTCCAGCGGGATGCAGGTTTCCAGCACAAAGCGGCGGATGTCGGCCAGCAACGTGTTCAGGGCGGAGGGATTGCTAATCATGGGAGGTCGCCTCTCAGGAAAGGATTATTGGGCGGTGATGCCGGACGCCTTGAGCACGCGGGCCCACTTGCGCGATTCGGCATCGACGTATTTGTCGAAGGCGGGCGCGCTCTGCGGGGTCACGTCCATGCCAAGGTCCTGGAGCCGGCTGGCGACATCCGGCGCGGTCACGGCCTGGGCCACCGCGTCGGCCAGCTTGCGCACCACGGGGTCTGGGGTCTTGCGCGGCGCCACCAGCCCGAACCACGCGCCGGCCTCGTAGCCGGGCAGGCTGGCTGCCTCGGCCACGGTGGGCACGTCCGGCATGCCGGGGTAGCGCTTGGCGGAGGTCACGGCCAGCGCGCGCAGCTTGCCGGACTTCACGTGTGACTGGGCGATGGCCACCGTGAGCGGCATCATCGACACCCGCCCGCCGAGCAGGTCCGTCAGCGCCTCCGGCTGGCCCTTGTACGGCACGTGGGTGATCTGCACCCCGGCGCTCTGCGCCAGCAGCGCGCCCGCCAGGTGGTTGGAGGTGCCGACGCCGGCGCTGGCATAGGTGAGCTTGTCGGGATGGGCGCGGGCATCGTCGAGCAGTGCCTTGAGTGTCTGCGCGCTGGAGGCGGCCGGCACGGCAATCACGTTGGGAATCATGCCAAAGCCGCCGATGGCGCGGAAATCGCGCTCGGCGTTCCAGGTGATGCTGGCGTTGAGCAGCGGCCCCACCGCGTGGCTGGGGCTGACGGCGAGCAGCGTGTAGCCGTCCGGCGCCGAGCGGGCCACGCCGTCCGTGCCGATGGCGCCGCCCGCGCCGGCCTTGTTCTCGACGATGACCGGCTGGCCCAGCGTCTTCGACATCCGCTCCGCTACCACCCGCGTCACGGAATCCACCACGCCGCCGGCGGAGAAGGGCACGATGATCCGGATCGGATGGTCCGGGAAGCGCGCCGCGCTCTCGTTGGCCTTATCCGCTGCCTTATCCGCAGCCTGAGCGGCCGCTGACCAGAGGGCCGGTGAGGCTGCCATCAGCAGCGCGCAAGTGAGCCACCCGCGACGCGAGCGGGCCAGAATCTTCATGCCAGACATGGTTGTCTCCGTATAGCGAATAGGACGATGGTCGTCGATGGGTCCGGCGGCCTCTGCGGGCCGTCCGGGTGGCCTGGGCGCGATGGCCGGCTGGCTATCGCATCAGGCCGAATTCGATTTGTCGCACGGCTTCCAGCAGCTTCGGGGCGACTTCCCGTTCCAGATAACCGTCCTTGTCACGCAAGGCCGAGATCGAACAGTTCAAGGCAAACGGCTCCTGTTTCTGCATGCGGATCGGCGCGGCAATCGCGTGGATCTCGGAGCGCCACTCGCCCGGGCTCAGGCAGTAGCCGCGTGCGGGAAAGTGCTGCTGCTCCGCCGTCCACATCGGTTTCTCCACGCGAAACCGCTCCGGGTCTTCCACGCGCAGCCGGTTCAGCACCGCCGTGCGCTCCTCCGCGCTGCACCCGAGCAGCAGCGCGCGGCCAATCGACGTGGACAGTACGGGCCGGGTGCTGCCGATGTCCGGCTGGTACACGTTGGTCGGGTCCAGCCGGCAGCTATCCACGTATACCACGGTCAGGCGGTCCCGCATGCCGAGGTTCACGGTGCAGCCGGTTTCCCGCGCGATGGCCTCCATGTAAGGGCGGGCCACCTGGCGGATCGGCAGCGCGGCGAGCATCGGGTACGCCAGCGCCAGTACGCCCGAACCGAGCCGGTACTTCTGCGTGCCGGGCACCCGGCTCAGGAAGCCCAGCAGGCACAACGTGTAGGTCAGCCGCGAGACCGTGGCCTTCGGCAGCCCGGTGCTGACCACGAGGTCCTGGTTGCCCAGGATTGGCCGGGCCGGCGTGAAGGCCCGCAGTACTTCCACGCCGCGCGCCAGATTGGTGGCGAACTGTCTGTCGTGGGCCAGCTCATCGGCGCTGGCCAGGCCGGAAATCGTGTTTGGGTCCATGGCGGGGGTGCGCTGGGGTGAATTCATCTTGGTTTCCGCAGGTCGGGGAGTCAATGATGAACCGAAACGGTTTCGCTGTGCGAAACCCTGCTTGCAAGGCGGGTCCGCCGAGCCCACCCTCGTCTCACCCGACCTTTCCCCATCTTTCCTGGCGACGACATGCATCCCTCCGATCCCAATTCCGCACAGCGGGCCCCCTCCACCGTCCCCGCCGCCCCCTCCGCCACCGCCGCCACCGCCGCCACCGCCGCCACACCAGGCGGCCCGCTGCGCGGCGTGCGCATCCTCGACATGGCCACCGTGGTGGCTGCGCCGTTCTCCGCCACGCTGTGCGGCGACATGGGCGCGGAGGTGGTCAAGCTGGAACTCCCGGACGGCAGCGACCCGCTGCGCGGCCTGGCGCCGGTGAAGGACGACCTGTCGCTGTACTGGAAGGTCACCAATCGCGGCAAGCAGGGCATTTCGCTCGATGTGCGGACGCCCGAGGGCCGGGCGCTGTTCCTGCGCCTGCTGCCCGAGTTCGATGTGCTGGTGGAGAACTTCCGCACCGGTACGCTGGATCGATGGGGTCTGGATATCGCCACCCTGCATCGCGCCAACCCGCGCCTGACCGTGCTGCGCCTGACCGGCTTCGGCCAGACCGGGCCGTATGCCGCCAACCCCGGCTTTGCGCGGATCTTCGAGGCGATGAGCGGCTTCACCAACCTGTGCGGCGAGGCCACCGGCGGGCCGATGCATATGAACTACCCGATCGGGGACATGGTGGCTGGGCTGTTCGGCGCGTTCTCGATTGCCACGGCGATTGCCGAGGCGCGCGGCGCCCCGGAGGGCCCGGGGCGGGAGATCGACCTGTCGGCCACGGAGGCGCTGCTGCGCCTGCTGGAGCCGCTGGCGGTGGAGTACGAGCAGCTTGGGCAGGTGCGCGGGCGCTCCGGCAACCGGGCGACCTATACCGCGCCGTCGAACATGTATCGCACGGCGGACAACCAGTGGGTCTCGCTGGTGGCCTCGTCGGACGTCACCTTCCGGCGGCTGGCCAAGGCCATGGATCGGCCGGATCTGGCGGAGTCTGGCGCCTATCGCCGCAACCCGGACCGCATCCGCAATATCGGCCCGCTGGACGACCTGATCGTGGCCTGGTTCGCGGCACAGCCGTATGACGCCATCGCCGCCGCGCTGAAAGCGCACGAGGTGCCGTTCAGCAAGGTCTTCACCATCGTCGATGTGATCGACGATCCGCATTTAAAGGCGCGCGAGGCCATCGTTCGGCTGGAAGACGCCGACCTCGGCACGATTCCGGCGCCGTGCGTGGTGCCGCGCTTCTCCGGCTACCAACCGTCGCCGCCGCGCAGCGGCCCGGCCACGGGCGAGCACAACGCGGCCGTGTATGGCGCGATCGGTGTCACCGCGGCGGACCTTGCGGCGCTGAAGTCCGCTGGCGTGGTTTGAGTATGTCGGGAGCAGCCATGCTGGAAGGCGTGCGGATCGTGGAGATCAGCGGGCTCGGCCCGGGGCCGTTCTGTGCGATGCATCTGGCCGACCTCGGCGCCGATGTGATTGCCGTGGAGCGGCCGGGCGATGGCGCGCCGGGGCAGCCGCGCAAGCTGGTCAACCGGGGCAAGCGCTCGGTCGTGGCCGATCTCAAGACGGCGGCGGGGCGTGATTTCGTGCTCGACCTGATCGCCGACGCCGACGCGCTGATCGAAGGCATGCGGCCCGGCGTGATGGAACGGCTGGGGCTGGGGCCGGAGGTGTGCATGGCGCGCAACCCCCGGCTGGTCTATGGCCGGATGACCGGCTGGGGCCAGACCGGGCCGATGGCGCAAGTGGCCGGCCATGACAACAACTACACCGCGCTGTCCGGGGCGCTCTATTACAACGGCGCGCCCGACACACCGCCTTCGACCGCCTTCGCCGTGACGGGGGACGTGGGCGGCGGGGCGCTGTACCTCGCCGTGGGGCTGCTGTCCGGCATCCTGCGCGCGCGGGGCACGGGCGTCGGCACGGTGGTCGATGCCGCCATCGTCGATGGCTCGGCGCACATGCTGCAACTGCTGCTGGGGGCCACGGCAAAGGGCTATATCCACGGCGAGCGTGGGCGCAACCTCCACGACAGCTCGCACTTCTACGCCACCTATCGCTGCGCGGATGGCCAGTTCATCACCGTGGGCGCCATCGAGCCGCAGTTCTATGGCTTGCTGGTGCAGGCGCTGGGGCTGGCCGGCGACGCCCGGTTTGCCCGGCAATGGCAGCGCGAGGCGTGGCCGGAACTCCACCAGCATCTGGCCGAGGTGTTCGCCACCGACACCCGCGAAGGCTGGTGCCGCCGGCTGGAAGGCACGGACGCGTGCTTTGCGCCGGTACTGAGCCCGGCGGAGGCCGCCGCGCATCCCCATAACGTGGCGCGCGGGGTCTATGTGGAGGCGGATGGCTTCCTGCAGACCGCCCCGGCGCCGCGCTTCGACGGCGCGGTGCGGCCGGTCGGGCGCATTCCCGCGGCGGGCGAGCATGGCGACGCCGTGCGGACCGGGCTCCAGACAGGCAGCCCGTGGCGCGAATCAGCGTGAAGTTGGCGGGTGATGCTCAGGCCACCCGGTCGCGCGTACGCCGGGCTACGTCCCGGGTCCAGGGGAATGCCGACCAGTAGCGCTCTGCAAACTGCTCGATCTCGCCGCGCTGCTTCAGGGATAGGCCGATCATGTCCAGCCCCTCCAGGAACATGCGGCGGTGCCGCGCGGACAGCTCGAACGGGTATTCGCCGGCCGGGGTGCGCACCCGCATGGCCGCGACGTCGATGGTGATGACGTTGTCGCTGTCGGCATCGACGTCGTTCATCAACTGCTCGATCACGTCCCGGGGCAGCATCACCAGCAGCAGGCGGTTGTTCATGGCGTTCGAGTAGAAGATCTCCCCGAAGCTCGGCGCGATGACGGCCTGCACGCCGAACTGCTGGAGCCCCCACACCGCGTGCTCGCGGCTGGAGCCGCAGCCGAAGTTGGCGCCGCCCACCAGGATGCGGGTGCCGGCGTATTCAGGCCGGTTCAGCACGAAATCCGGGCGCGGCTGGCCGGCGGCGTCGAAGCGGTGGTCGTAGAGCACGCCCTGGGCCAGCCCGGCCTTGTCGATCCCGCGCAGGAACTGCTTGGGGATGATCTGGTCGGTGTCGAGGTTCTCGAAGCGGATGGCCGCGCCCTTGCCGGTAATGGTTGCTTGATCAGACATGGGAGACCTCCAGCTTGCGGACGTCGGTAATCGTGCCGGTGATGGCGGCGGCGGCGGCCATGGCCGGGCTCATCAGGTGGGTGATGGCGCCGCGCCCCTGGCGGCCCTCGAAGTTACGGTTGGTGGTGGAGGCGCAGCGCACGCCATCGGCCAGCACATCGTCATTCATCGCCAGGCACATCGAGCAGCCCGGCTGGCGCCATTCGAAGCCGGCGGCGGTGAGGATGTCGGCCAGCCCCTCGCGTTCGGCCTGCGCCTTCACTGTGCCGGAGCCGGGCACGACCATCGCCCGCACGCCTTTCGCTACGGTTTTGCCGCGCACCACGCTGGCTACTGCGCGCAGGTCCTCGATGCGGCCATTGGTGCAGGAACCGATGAACACGTGCTGGATCGGCGTGCCTTCCAGCGCCGCGCCAGAGGTCAGGTGCGTGTAGGCGAGGGCGCGCGCCACCGAGCGCTGCTCGGCATCGTCCATCTTGTCTTCGGGGAAGGGGATGTGGCCGGACACCGGCAGCGCCTGGTCCGGGCTGGTGCCCCAGGTGACGTAGGGCTCGATGTCGCTGGCATCGAACACGTATTCCATGTCGAAGGTGGCGTCGGCGTCGCTTTTCAGCGTATCCCAGTACTGGCGGGCGGCGGCGCGCTGCGCCTCGTCCATATCCGCTGCACGGCGCAGCACGTAGTCGACGGCGGCGTCGTCCGGGGCGATCAGCGCACCGCGCGCGGCAGCTTCCACGGTCATGTTGCAGAGCGTGAAACGCGCTTCGATGCTCAGGTCGCGGATGGCCGTGCCGCAATACTCCACCACGTAGCCGCGCGCGCCCTGCGCGCCGATGCGGGCGATGATCTTGAGGATCAGGTCCTTGGCCGTGGTGCCCACCGGCAGCTTGCCGTCCACGCGGATGCGCATGGTCTTGGCCATCCGGTAGACCAGCGTCTGGGTGGCCAGCACATGCTCCACCTCGGACGTGCCGATGCCAAAGCCCAGCGCGCCGAGCGCCCCGTAGGTGGTGGTGTGGCTGTCGCCGCAGATCACCACCATCCCCGGCCGGATCATGCCGTGCTCGGGCGCCACCACGTGCTCGATGCCCTGCAGCCGGTCGTTGGTGTCGAACAGCGGAATCGCGTGCCGGGTGCAGTTGTCGCGCAGGTTGGTGGCCTGTAGCGCCGAGGCCGGGTCCGCAATCACGCGGATCGCGGTGGGGTGGGTGGGAATGATATGGCTGACGACCGAGACATTCTGCCCCGGCACCAGCACGCCGCGCCCTTGCTCGTGCAGGCCGGCAAAGGCCTGCGGGCTGGTGTACTCGTTCATCAGATGCAGGTCGCAGAACAGGAGGACGTTGTCTTCGTCGATCCGGGCGACGGTGTGTGCGTCCACCAGCTTGTTGTATAGGGTTCGGGAAGTCATCGCTACGGTCTCTGCTTCGGTCTCTGCTAAGGTCATTCGGCGGTGATGCCGCGCTGCTTGATCAATTTGGCCCACATCGGCATTTCGCGCTCCAGGCGCTGGCGGGCGGCTTCCGGCGTGGTCGGGGTGGGCTCGAAGCCTTCCTTGACCATGCGCTCCCTGGTGGCCTGCGCGGCCAGCGCGCTGTTCAGCGCGGTGTTGAGCTTGTCGATGACGGGCTTGGGCGTGCCGGCCGGCGCGAAGACCATGAACCACGTCTCGAACAGGTAATCGGGCAGGCCGGCCTCGGCGGCGGTCGGCACGTTCGGCAGCAGGGCGGAGCGCTTGGCGCCGGTCACCGCCAGCGCGGTCAGCTTGCCGCCCTGCACGTGCTGCTGGGCGGCGGAAATCACGGGGAAGCTCATATCCACCTGTCCGGCGATGGTGTCCACCAGGGCCGGGCCGCCGCCGCGATAGGGCACGTGGACGATCGACACATTGGCCACGGACTTGAACAGCTCCGCCGACATATGGAAGGTGCTGCCATTGCCGGCGGAGCCGTAGGTCAGCTTGTCCGGCGACGCCTTGGCCAGGGTAATCAGTTCCTGCAGATTCCTGGCCGGCACCTTGTTGTTGACCACCAGCACGTGCTGCGAGCTGGCCACCATGCCGATCGGCGCGAGGTCCTTCAGCGTGTCATACGGCATGCGCGGGAACAGGCCCGGGTTGATGGCCAGCGACACGGTTTGCAGGCCGATGGTGTAGCCATCCGCCGGCGACTTGGCGACGGCATCCACACCGATATTGCCGCCCGCCCCGGCGCGGTTCTCCACCACCAGGGTGCCACCGAGGCTCTTCGCCCAGGCATCCGAAATCAGGCGCGCGGCGATGTCGGCGCTGCCGCCGGGCGCGTAGGGCACGATCAGGCGGACCGGGCGTTGCGGGTAGGACTGGGCCGAGGCCGTGCCCACGACGGCGGTGCAGGCGAGCAAGGCAGAACAGGCGAGGTGGCTGAGCTTCATGGGGTTGTCTCCTTTTGGATATGTGTCGTTATGGGAGGGCATCCTAGCATTTGCCTGGGGCGACATAATTTATGTCGATGCACTTCATTCGTGCCTCAGATTCATGAATTTGATGTGCGCCCGCGCCACACCCAAGGGCCATCCCCTAGTTGACTTCGTTTTTCATGAGCATAAAATCAGTTTCACAAACATGAAAATAGGCGCCCGTGATGCCGCGCGGCGACCGTTGTAGCACCCTGTTGGAGACAGCCCTTCATGACCCAAGCATCACCCGCATCACCCGCATCGGGGCCGGTGTACTTCGTCCGCACCGAGGACGTTGCCGGCTACCACCCCGCCAATCACGTCGGCACGCTGAACCGCCGCATCATCGGGCGCGAGAACGTCGGCGCCACCCAGCTCGAAGTCATCCACGGCACCATCGAGCGCGGCAAGGGCGCGCTGCCGCACGCGCACCCGGGCATCGAACAGGTCTGCTATGTGCTGGAAGGCCGCGCGCGGGCCGAAGTCAACGGGCAGTCCCAGGAACTGGGCCCCGGTGACTGCTGCTTCTTTCCCGCTGAAGCGATGCACGTCTTCACGGTGATCAGCGACGAGCCCGTCAAGCTGCTCGTGATCTACGCTCCGCCTTACGAGGAATCGCCGGACCGCGTCATCCGTCCCGCCTGAATCCGCGCCGCCTGCCTATATAAGAATCCGAGGAGACCTCCATGCCGACTTTCCGTGCGCGGCGCGTGCTTGCCGCCGCCATCCTGGCGCTGCCCGCCCTGGCAACCCTGCCGCAGGTTCATGCCGCTGACACTTGGCCCAGCCGGCCGATTCGCCTCGTCGTGCCGTTTGCCGCCGGCAGCGGCACCGATGCCGTGGCCCGCATCACCGCCAAGGAGCTGGGCGATGCGCTCGGCCAGAACGTGGTGGTTGATAATCGCCCCGGCGCCAATGGCGCCATCGCGGCGGAGCTGGTTGCGCAGGCGGCCCCGGACGGCTACACGCTGTTCATGACCACCAACACCACGCATTCGGCCAATCCGTCGCTGATGAAGAAGCTGCCCTATGACCCGATCAAGGACTTCACGCCGGTCGGCCGCATGGGCAACCTGCCATTCATGCTGGTGATCAATCCCAAGCTGCCGGTCAAGACGGTGCCTGAGCTGATTGCCTATGCCAAGGCGCATCCGGGTATGTCGTACGCCAGCGGCAACAGCACGGGCATCGTCTCTGGCGCCACGTTCTCGCGGCTGGCCAAGCTGGACCTGCTGCACGTGCCCTATAAGAGCACGCCGCCGGCCATGACCGATGTGATTGCCGGCCAGGTGCCGATGATGTTCGTCGACGTGGCCGCCGGCATCGCCAACGTCAAGGCCGGCAAGATGCGCGCGCTGGCGGTGACCACCGCGCAGCGCAGCCGCCTGCTGCCGGACCTGCCGCCGATTGCCGACACCCCGGAGATGAAAGGCTTCGACATCACTTCCTGGAACGGCGTGTTCGCGCCGGCCAAGACGCCGCAACCGATCGTCGAACGGCTCAATCGCGAGCTGTCGCGCATTGCGTCGAGCAAGGAGGTGGCGCCGCGCTTCGAGGCGCTGGGCTTCGAGGCCTTCGGCCAGAATCCGCAGCAGTTCGCCGGCTTTGTGACGGGCGAGCTGGTCAAGTGGACCAAGCTGGTGAAGGACGCTGGCATCCAGCCGGAATAACGCGAGACGCCGATGAACTTCGAAAGGACACCTGAACAGAACGCCATCGTTGAAGCCGTAAGCCAGCTATGCAGCGACTTCGGCCCCGACTACTGGGCCGGGCTGGATCAGCGCCATGAGTTTCCCGAGGCGTTTCACAAGGCGATGGCCGGCGCGGGCTGGCTCGGCATTGCCATGCCGGAGCAGTACGGTGGCGCGGGGCTCGGCATTACCGAGGCGGCGCTGATCATGCAGACCGTGTCGGCGTCCGGGGCGGGATTCTCGGGCGCGTCCGCCATCCACATGAACGTGTTCGGCCTGAACCCGGTGGTGGTGTTCGGCTCCGAGGCCCAGCAGGCGGCCGCGCTGCCGCCGCTGATCGCCGGGCAGGAGAAGGCATGCTTCGCCGTGACCGAGCCGGACGCGGGGCTCGATACCACCCACCTGAAGACCCAGGCGGTGCGTACGGCTGACGGCAGTGCCTATCGCGTGGATGGCCGCAAGATCTGGATCTCCACCGCGCAGGTAGCCACGCGCATGCTGCTGCTGGCGCGCACCACGCCGCTGGAGGCCGTGGCCAAGCCCACGCAGGGCCTGAGCCTGTTCTATACGGCGCTGGACCGCAAGCACATCGAGGTGCGCGAGATCGACAAGATGGGCCGCGGCGCCGTGGACTCGAACATGTTGTTCATCGACGGCCTGATGGTGCCGGCGGCGGACCGCATTGGCGAGGAGGGCAGAGGCTTCGAGTACATCCTGCACGGCCTGAACCCGGAGCGCATCCTGATTGCCGCCGAAGCCGTGGGGCTGGGGCGCGCCGCACTGGAAGCCGCCACCCGCTATGCCCGCGAGCGCACCGTGTTCGGGCGGCCCATCGGCCAGAACCAGGGCATCCAGCATCCGCTGGCGCAGGCGTGGATGGCGCTGGAAGCCGCCGACATGATGGTGTGGAAGGCGGCCTGGCTCTACGACAATGGCAAGCCGTGCGGCGCCGAGGCCAACGCCGCCAAGTACCTGGCCGCCGAGGCCGCGCACCAGGCCTGCCAGACCGCCGTGCTGACGCTGGGCGGCATGGGCTATGCGCGGGAATACCATGTCGAGCGCTACCTGCGCGAGTCGTACATCCCGCGCATCGCGCCGGTCAGCGCCCAGCTGATCATGTGCCATATCGCCGAGCGCGTGCTGGGGCTGCCGAAATCGTACTAGTTCGATCAGGTGTGATCGCAGGAACAGCAGGGCAGGAAAAGCAGGAAAAGAAAAAGCCCCGGTCACGCGCGCCGGGGCTTTCTCATTGCAGGGTTTCCCACGGCCGCGCCATGACGATCGGGAGATCTGACACCGTTGTGTGCCGCGATGCCTTTCAGCGATGAAAACGTCCGCTCATCGTTGAAAAACACAACAGCCGATGCTCATGGCGCGGCGCGCGGCGGCATATCCTTCCCATCTTCAAGCATATGCCGCGCTAGCCTGGACGACCCTGCCCGCCATCCAGACCGCGGAAAACGTTACTTACCTCTAATCTTTACTTGCCAAGCTCGTGGCCAATCACGCCACCGACCACGGCACCGCCCACCGTACCCAAGGCGCTACCGTCGCTCACTTCGTGTCCGACAACGCCGCCCGCGACGGCGCCGGTTGCCGTGCAGCCCGAGAGGGCCCAACAGCATGCGCCCACCGCGAGCGCGCCAGCCAGTCGTTTCCACATGGTTACTCTCCTGCATTCCGGGGCCGCGCCGCATTGCGTAGGTCTCGCTGATCTGCGATGCGGCGCTCCCGCCACGACTCAAGAATAGGTGGGGCGCCGGGCGCAGCCATTCCGGCGCGCGCCGATTGAGATGTAGGAATTGTCGGACGGCGGGCGGGCTCGCTGGGCCTCATGTCAAGCCCTCGGCAAGCCGGAGGAACGGGCGTGGGCCGGGGAAAAGGGTAGGCAGGCATAACGCAATCCCGCTAAAGTCTGCCCTCCATCCGCCGATAACCTTACTGATACCGGGAATTGCACGCTCGCGCGGCGCCACCCCTCAGAATTCCGGCTCTCCGAGCCACTGCTTCGTCACGCGCCTACATGATTTCCCCGAGCTACGACGCGCTTCTCGTCCTGTTTTCCCTGCTGGTGGCCATCCTCGCGTCCTATACCGCGCTGGACCTGGCCGGCCGTATCGCCACCGCACGCGGGCGCTATGCCCATATGTGGCTGGCCGGCGGCGCGGTCGCCATGGGGCTGGGCATCTGGTCCATGCATTTCGTCGGCATGCTGGCATTCCGGCTGCCCATTCCGCTGGGCTACGATCCGGCCATCACGGTGGGCTCGTTGGGGATTGCCATCGTCGCCTCGGCCTTCGCGCTGAAGCTGGTCTGCCAGGAACACCTGCCCCGGCGCCGACTGGTGATGGGCGCGCTGGTGCTCGGCGCCGCCGTGGCCAGCATGCACTACACCGGCATGGCCGCGCTGCGCATGCAGCCGGGCATCCACTACGTGCCGTGGCTGTTCGTGCTGTCGATTGGGATCGCGGTGGCGGCGTCGGGCGTGGCGCTGTGGATTGCCTTCCGGCTGCGCCGGAACATGCCGCGCATCCACCAGCTGCGCCTCGGCGCGGCCGTGGTGATGGGCGTGGCCATCGCCGCCATGCACTACACGGGCATGGCGGCGGCCCAGTTTCCGCTCGGCAGCGTGTGCGGCGCGGCGCGGGATGGCGTGCACAGCGGATCGCTGGCGCTGCCCATCCTCGTCGTCACGGTCTGCGTGCTGGCGGTGGCGCTGATTACCTCGGTACTCGATATGCGGCTGGAGATGCGCACCGCCGTGCTGGCGCAGGCGCTCGGCGTGGCGAATGAGGAACTCGAATTCCTGGCCCTGCACGACAAGCTCACCCATCTGCCGAACCGCGCGCTGCTGGACGACCGCTTCGCGCAGGTGATCCAGGCCAGCGCCAGCCAGCAAGTGCGCTTTGCCGTGCTGTTCGTCGATCTCGACGGCTTCAAGGGCGTGAACGATACCTACGGCCATCACGTGGGCGACGGCCTGCTGGTGGAAATCGCCCGGCGGCTGCGCACGGTGGTGCGGGCCGATGACACCATCTCCCGCGTGGGCGGCGACGAATTCGTGCTGCTGGTGCGCGTCGACGAACCCGAGGATGCCGGGATGATCGCCGAAGGGCTGCTGGAGGCGCTGCGCGAGACCGTGCAGGTAGGCGGCCACGCGCTTCACGTTTCGGGAAGCATCGGCATTGCCCTGCATCCGGCGGATGGGCAGGACCAGGACGCGCTGATGTCCAACGCGGATGCGGCGATGTATCACGCCAAGGCGGCCGGCCGCAACGCGTACTGCTTCTTCGAGCGCTCGATGAATCACCAGGCGCGCACGCAGCAGGCGCTGATCCAGGACCTGCGCGGCGCGCTCAAGCACGGCCAGCTACAGCTGCACTACCAGCCCAAGTTCGCCGCGGCGGGCGGCGAGCTGGTCGGCGCGGAGGCGCTGCTGCGCTGGAACCACCCCACACACGGCCAACTGATGCCGGACCAGTTCATCACGCTGGCGGAGAAGACCGGCGCCATCGTGCCGATCGGCGGCTGGGTGCTCGACGAGGCGTGCCGCCAACTGGCCGAGTGGCACGCGCTGGGCCATACGGGCTGGTCGATGGCGGTCAACCTGTCGGCGCTGCAGTTCTGCCATGCCGGCATGGTCGAGTCGGTGGGGCGGGCGCTGACGCACCACGGCGTGCCACCGGGCAGCCTGACGCTGGAAATCACGGAGTCCACGGCGATGCGCGACGTGGAGGCCAGCCTGGCCATCCTCACGCAACTGGACGAGATGGGCGTGCGCATCGCCATCGATGACTTCGGCACCGGCTATTCGAGCCTGCTGCACCTCAAGCGGATTCCGGCCAGCGAACTGAAGATCGATCGCGGCTTTGTGCGGGATCTTGCGGAAGATACGGAGGACGCGGCCATCGTGTCAGCCATCGTGGCGCTGGGCCGCACGCTGAAGCTGCAGGTGGTGGCGGAAGGTGTGGAAACGGCCGCGCAGCGGACCTTCCTTGCCGATCTGGGCTGCGACGCGCTGCAAGGCTACCTGCTGGGCCGCCCGATGCCCGCGTCGCAGTTTCCCGGCGTGGAGCAGGCGGGCTGAAGCCGCCTGCGCGGGAGGGAGGGGTGTCGATCAGGCGCCGCTGTCGAACGCGTCACGCGGGCCGGTGGCGCTGAACGCACCGTCCACGAAGGGGTTGCGGGTGTCGTGCACGGCGCGGGCGCCGTCGGTATAGACATCGCGCGCACCCACGCGGGCGCCGTCGGTGAACGGGTCGGCCGAACGCGGCGCGGCGTGGGCGAGTCCGGCGGTGCCGGCCAGCGTGGCGGCGAGCGCGGCGTAGGCGATGGTTTGTCGGATGGTTTGTCGGATAGAAGGCATAGTGAGACTCCGTTGCGTGTCCCCGGGAGGCGGGAGCTGCGTTGGGTCGCGCTGCGTGGCGTCGTGCATGACGGCGCGCACTGGACTGATGGCGACCATGGCAGGCAGTCTAGAAGCGCGCCCCCGACGCCAAGATGACCCATCGATGACAATGCTGTCATGCAGCAAATCTCGCGCTATTACGATGTGCCGCCGCACGAAATGCGGCGGGGGCGGAGCAAACACCCTGTAGAATCCGTACTGGCCCAGCCGTTCAGGGCCATTCCCCCAAAAAGGTCTTTCACCAGCCCGCCCACCTGGCGGCGGGCGCCGCACGATAGTCATGTCCGAGTCTGATGCCACCAAACAAGCCGCGGTAGCGTGGATCCGCGAGCAAATGGATCGCCATGGCCTGACGTTCGACGATCTGGTCGAGGCAGGTTGCTTTGCCGATAGTGAAGACGGCGACGTTGTCGCCGTGGAAACCGACGCCCCCCCCGTTACCGCCACCCAACCGGAAATGGCGCAAGTACGAGTGCTCTACCGCAATGCGATGGGGCAGACGTGGGACGGTACCGGTGAATATCCCGACTGGCTCCAGCGCGCGGTCAACGCGGGGCAATCGATCGACTTTTATCGCGTGGACTGAAGGGTGGCGTGAGCGCCACGCGGCGGGTTCAGCAGTGAGGGGCCGGGCGCTCAACCGGCAGCGGGACGTAGGCGGCTGAGGTGGCGAATGCTGCGGGCGTAGCCATCGGCACCGAGTGCCGATGATGCTCAAGCGCCACACGCGGCAGTTCCGCAAGCACTGGCAGGGGCGAAGGCAGGTTGGCCGCGCTGGTCGCCTCGGTGCACTGGGCGGCATCCGTGTTGATGATGGCGGCTTCAGCCTCGGCCTTGATGGCCACATGCCGTTCCGACATCGACAAACCGGCCACTTCCGCTACGCTGGATACCATGACCGCCGCGCTGGCGCCGGAAACGGGCAGGGTGGACAGGGCAAGGCACAGCAGGGAGAGGGCAGGCAGGCGTTTCATTGCGGATATCAGGGGCGCGCCAGACGGGACGCACAGGCGGCGTCCTTACATCATGGCAGCGCGCATTGTACTGGCATTCCACCCGTCAGAACGCTGGCGCCAAGATGACATTCCTGCAATCTTCGCCCATTGCGTGCCAACCTCAGCTAGTGTCGTGGATTCCCCCGCAACCCGAAGCTGTTGTCAGTGACATTCCATGCGCATCCTGATTGTTGAAGACGAACCCAAGGCCGGCGATTACCTGCTCAAGGGCCTCACGGAATCAGGTTTCGTGGCCGATCTCGCCCGTGACGGCGTGGACGGCCTGGGCCACGCGCGCGAGCAGCACTACGACCTGATCGTGCTGGACGTGATGCTGCCCGGCATGGACGGCTGGCAGGTGCTGCGCGAACTGCGCCGCGACAAGGACACCCCGGTGCTCTGCCTGACCGCCCGCGACGAGCTGTCCGACCGCCTCAAGGGCCTGGAACTCGGTGCCGACGACTACATGGTCAAGCCATTCGCCTTCGCCGAACTGGTGGCGCGCATCCGCACCATCCTGCGGCGCGGGCCGCTGCGCGAGAGCGAGTTCATGGAGGTGGCCGATCTCCAGATCGACGCGATCCGGCGCCGCGTCTCGCGTGCCGGGCAAAAGATCGACCTGACCTCGAAAGAGTTCGCGCTGCTGCAACTGCTGGCGCGGCGCCGGGGCGAGGTGCTTTCGCGCTCGCTGATCGCCTCCCAGGTCTGGGACATGAACTTCGACAGCAATACCAATGTGGTGGATGTGTCCATTCGCCGGCTGCGCGCCAAGGTGGATGACCCGTTCCCGCGCAAGCTGATCCACACGCGTCGCGGCATGGGCTACGTGCTCGACGAATCGGACGAGGGCTGAGCGGCCATGGCGCGTCGATGGCGACGAATGCTGGGCCGCCTCTCCGGCGCGCTGCCGGTGTCCCTCCCGGCCTCCCTGACCACGCGGCTGGCGCTGGCCTATGGCTTGACCACGGCGCTGATCCTGGTGGGCGTGGCGGCCTACCTCTCCAGCGCGCTCGACAGCCAGCTCCAGGCGCGTGACGAAAGCGAGCTGGTCGGCGAGATCCTGCTCGTGCGCCACTTGCTGCGCGAGGTGGGCGACGAAGCCGAGATCCGCGCCGACACCCACCGGTTTGCCGATATCGCCATGGGCCATGAGGGCCTGATCCTCGTGGTGCGCACGCGTCAGGGCGAGCCGCTGATCACGCTGAACCCGCGCAACGAGTCGGTGCCGCCGCTGCGCGTGCTGCCGGCCACCGCCGCGCCGGACAAGGGCATGCTCCAAACCTGGTATCCGCGCAACGGCGTGCCCTCGCGCGGCATGGCCGCGCTGGGCGTGGTGGGCAATACCGATCGCGCCGTGGAGATCATCGTGCTCAGCGACGCCGGCTACCGCGTGGCGCTGATGAGCGAATACCGCAGCCAGCTATTGGGCGCCGTGCTGTGCGGCGCGCTGGTGGCGGCGGCGCTGGGCTACCTGCTGGCGCGGCGGGGCTTAAGGCCGCTGCGCCGCATGGCCGGCGACGCGGCGGCGGTGACCACCAGCCGGCTGGCCACACGGCTGGACGTGGGCGGCGCACCCGAGGAACTGCGTGAGCTGGCCGGCGCGCTCAACGGCATGCTGGCGCGTCTGCAAGACAGCTTCACGCGCCTCTCGGCATTCTCGGCCGATCTGGCGCACGACTTCCGCACCCCGATCAGCAATCTCGTGGGGCAGACGCAGGTCACACTGGCCCAGCGACGCAGCCCGGCCGAGTACGAATCGCTGCTCGAATCGAACCTCGAGGAATACGAGCGCCTGGCGCGGATGATCGAGAACATGCTGTTCCTGGCCCGCGCGGACAACGCGCAGGTGGCGTTGGGCGCATGCGAACTGGATGCCCGCGCGGAGCTGGACAAGGTGGCCGAGTACTTCGAGGCCGTGGCGGCCGACCGCGACGTCACGGTGGCGGTGTCGGGCGCCGCTACGGTCACCGCCGACCGCACGTTGCTGCGGCGCGCCATCATCAACCTGCTCGACAATGCCCTGCGCCACGCGCCGGCCGGCAGCACCGTGCGCGTGGCGGTGGGGCGCGGCCGGCCCGGGTTTACCGACATCCGCGTGGCCAACGCCGGCCCGGCCATTGCGCCGGAGTCGTTGCCGCACCTGTTCGGGCGCTTCTACCGCGCCGACCCCTCGCGCCGCAATTCGGCCAACTCCACGGGGCTGGGGCTGGCCATCGTCGATACCATCATGCGGCTCCATGGCGGCAGCGTCACCGTGCGCAGCGATGCGGTGCAGACCGAGTTCGAGATCGATTTTCCGGACGCGTTGACCGGCGGCAGGGCCGGCGCATAATGGTCGGCGCCCGGATCCGGGCAACCCACGTGACGTGAAGGAGACCGATATGCAGGTACAACCGTATCTCGATTTTGGTGGCCGTTTCGACGAGGCGATGGCGTTCTACGGCAAGGTGCTCGACGCCAAGGTGACGTTCCTGATGCGCTACAAGGAAGCGCCGCCGGGAGAGGCGCCGGCCTCGCCGGCCTGGGGGGACAAGGTGATGCACGCCAACATCCAGATCGGCGACAGCCAGATCATGGCCTCGGACGGACGGGAAGGCGAGCCATATCCCTTTTCGGGGTTCATGCTCTCCGTGGGCTACGTGCCCAACGCGGAAGGCAAGCGCATCTTCGAGGCGCTGGCCGAAGGCGGGCGGGTGCTCATGCCGTACCAGAAGACGTTCTGGGCCGAAGGATTCGGCATGCTCGTCGACAAGTTCGGCATGAGCTGGATGGTCAACTGCGAGCACTAGCAGCAGGCCCGGCGGCGGCCAACCCCCCGCGCCGATGCGCCCACCGGTACAGCACCGGCAGAACCAGCAGGGTCAGGGCCGTCGATGACAGGATGCCGCCAATCACCACCGTGGCCACCGGGCGCTGTACCTCGGCGCCCGTGCCGGTGGCGATGGCCATCGGCACGAAGCCCAGCGACGCCACCAGCGCCGTCATCAGCACCGGCCGCAGGCGGGTCAGGGCGCCGGTGGTGACGGCCGCGTCCAGCGGCTGGCCCGCGTCCCGCAGGGTGCGGATGAACGACAGCATCACCAGCCCGTTCAGCACCGCCACGCCAGACAGTGCGATAAACCCCACCGCTGCCGAGATCGACAGCGGCATGCCGCGCAGCCAGAGCGCCAGCACGCCGCCCGTCAGCGCGAACGGAATGCCGGTGAAGACCAGCAGGCCGTCGCGCAGGTTGCCGAACATGACGAACAGCAGCGCGAAGACCAGCAGCAGCGCCAGCGGCACCACGATGCCGAGCCGCTGCGTGGCCGATTGCAGCTGCTCGAACGTCCCGCCCCAGGCAATCCAGTAGCCGGCGGGCACCGCCACCCCGCGCTCGACGGCGCCCATCGCCTCCGGCACGAAGCTGCCGACGTCGCGCCCGCGCACGTTGGCGCTGACCACGATGCGCCGCTTGCCGTTCTCGCGCGATACCTGGTTCGGCCCCGGCGCAATCTCCAGCGTCGCAATCTCGCCCAGCGGGATGTAGTTCGTGCGCGCCTCGGCCCCCCTGGTTTCCGAAGCCGGCAGCGGGATGGGCAGGCGTCGCAGCGCCTCCACATCGGCACGAATCCCCTCCGGCAGCCGCACGCCGATATTGAAGCGGCGGTCGCCCTGATAGAACAGGCCGGCGTCGCGACCGCCCACGGCAATCGCCACGGTTTCCTGCACATCGGCCATGTTGAGTCCGTAGCGCGCGGCGCGCGCGCGGTCGATGTCCACGGTGAGTACCGGCAGGCCCGAGGTCTGCTCCACCTTGACCTCGGCGGCGCCGGGCACGCGCTGCAGCACCTCGGCGATGCGCTGGGCGGTGGCGGCGAGCACGGCGTTGTCGTCGCCGTAGAGCTTCACAGCCACGTCGCTGCGCACGCCGGAGATCAACTCGTTGAAGCGGAGCTGGATCGGCTGCGAGAACTCGTAGCGGTTGCCGGGCAGTTGTTCCAGTTCGGCCGACATGGCCGCGCGCAGGGCATCGTACGAGCGGGACGGATCGGGCCACTGGTCGCGCGGCTTGAGCATGATGTAGCCGTCCGAGATGTTGGGCGGCATCGGGTCCGCCGCGATCTCCGCCGTGCCCGTGCGCGCGAACACGCGCTCCACCTCGGGGAACTTCGCCTTCAGCCGGGTTTCGATCTGCTGCTGCATCGCCACCGACTGTGTCAGGCTGGTGCCCGGAATGCGCAGCGCCTGCACGGCGAAGTCCCCCTCGTTCAGGTTGGGGATGAACTCGCTACCGAGCCGCGTGGCCATGATCCCGCTCAGCAGCACAGCCACCACGGCGCCGGTCAGCACCACCGGCGTATTGGCCAGCGCGCGCGACAGCGCCGGCGCGTACCAGCGGCGCGCCCAGCCCATCACGCGGTTCTCCTTCTCCGCCACGCGGTCGCCAATGCACAGCGCCACGGCGGCGGGCACGAAGGTCACCGACAGGATCAGCGCGCCCAGCAGCGCGAGCACCACGGTGTTCGCCATCGGGTGGAACATCTTGCCCTCTACGCCCGTCAGCGCCAGGATCGGCACGTAGACGATCATGATGATCAACTGGCCGAAGACCAGCGGCCGCCGCGCCTCCCGCGCCGCCGCGAACACCTCCTCGAAGCGCTCGGCGCGCGTCAGTGACCGTCCGGCGGTCTGCCGCGCATGGGCCAGCCGTCGCACGCAGTTCTCCACGATGACCACTGCGCCATCGACGATGATGCCGAAGTCCAGCGCGCCCAGGCTCATCAGGTTGGCGCTGATGCCGGCGGCCACCATGCCGGTGAACGTGAACAGCATCGACAGCGGGATCACCATCGCCGTGATCAGCGCCGCGCGCAGGTTGCCGAGGAACAGGAACAGCACCGCCACCACCAGCGCGGCGCCTTCCAGCAGGTTCTTCTTGACCGTGGCGATGGCCTTGTCGACCAGCACGGTGCGGTCGTAGACCGTTACCGCCCGCACGCCGGCCGGCAGCGACTTGTTGATCGCCACCATGCGTGCATCCACCGCCCGCGAGACGGCGCGGCTGTTTTCGCCAATCAGCATGAAGACCGTGCCGAGCACCACCTCGCGGCCATTGTCGGTGGCGGCGCCGGTGCGCAACTCCCGGCCCAGGCCCACATCGGCCAGATCCCGGATGCGGATCGGCTGGCCCTGCGCGGTGCCGACGATCACGTCGCGGATGTCGTCGATCGACTTCACCTGCCCCGGCGCCCGCACCAGATACTGCTCGCCGCGCCGCTCGATATAGCCGGCGCCGACGTTGCCGTTGTTGCGCTCCAGCGCCTGCACCACGTGCTGGAGCGACATGCCGTAGGCCGCCAGCTTCTCCGGGTTCGGCGCCACGAGGTACTCCTTGGCGAAGCCGCCGATCGTGTTGATCTCGGTCACGCCCGGCACGGTGCGCAGCTGCGGCTTGATGAGCCAGTCCTGGATCTCGCGCAGGTCCGTGGCGGTGTAGGGCGTGCCGTCCGGCTTGCGCGCGTCGGGCTCGGCCTCCACGGTCCACAGGTAGATCTCGCCGAGGCCGGTCGAGATTGGCCCCATCTGCGGCGCCACGCCGGCCGGCAGCTGCGCGCGGGCGTCCTGGATGCGCTGGCTGACCAGTTGCCGCGCGAAATGGATGTCGGTGCCGTCATGGAAGATCACCGTGACCTGCGACAGCCCGTAGCGTGACAACGAGCGCGTCTGCACCAGCCCCGGCAGGCCGGCCATGGCGGTTTCGATCGGATAGGTAATGCGCTGCTCGGACTCGAGCGGCGAGTAGCCCGGCGCCGCCGTGTTGATCTGGACCTGGACGTTGGTGATATCCGGCACGGCGTCGATGGGCAGCCGGCCGTAGTTGTAGGAACCTAGCGCGGCCATGGCCAGCACGGCCAGCATGACCAGCCAGCGCTGCGCGATGGCGAAGCGGAGGATGCGTTCGAACATGTGTGGTCGCTCCGGTCAGTGGGCGTGCTCGGCGCCGGCCTTGCCCTGTTCGGCCTTCAGCACGAAGCTGTTGGCCGCCACGTAGCGCGTGCCGGCGGGCAGGCCGTCCGTGACTTCGATGCGCTGGCCGTCCGTGCGGCCAGTCTTGACCGTGCGCGCCGCGAAGCCGCCCGGCACCGCCACGAAGACCTGCGTGTGGCCGTCGTCGGTCTGCAGGGCTTCCGTCTCGATGACCACGGGGGCGTCCACTTCGCCCGTGTTCACGCTGACCGTGACGAACAGGCCGGGGCGCCACGCCATCTCGGGGTTGGCCAGCGTCACGCGGGCGGTGGCCGTGCGGGTCTGCTGGCCGAGCAGGGCGCCCACGTAGGAGACCTTGCCGTCGGCGGTGCCGTCGAACGCGGTGGAGGTGACGCGCACCGCCTCCCCGAGCCGCACATGGCCGAGATCCTTCGGCGCGATTACGAATTCGGCCCAGACCGTGGTCAGGTCGGAGAGGGTGAAGACGGCGGTGTCGGCGCCCACGGCTTCGCCCAGCGACAGGTGTTTCTCGACGACGATGCCGTCGAACGGCGCGCGCAGCTCGAAGCGGTTGATGCCGTCCGCCGAAGGCTTCGCGCCGATGGCGGTCAGCTTCTGCGCGGCGTTGCGCACCGCGATTTCGGCCTCCTGCAAGGCGGTGCGGGCGGCCAGGTAGTCCTGCTCGGCGGACACCTTGTCTTCCCAGAGCCGCTTCTCGCGGGCAAAGGTGCTGCGGGCCAGCTCCAGCCGCCGCTGGCCGGCCAGCCATTCGCTGCGCAGTTCGGACAACTGCGTGCTGGCGAAGACCGCCAGCAGGTCGCCCTTTTTCACCCGCTGGCCGAGATTGGCCGCGACCGCCTCGGCCACGCCTGCCACGCGCGGCACCACGTGGGCGGTGCGGTCCTCGTTGAAGCGGATTTCGCCCGGGAACTGCGCCGTGCTGCGGATGCGGCCCGGGCCGGCGGTGCGCAGCACGAGGTTGGCGTTGGCGATCTGCTCGGGGGTCATGGCGATCAGGCCGGGGGCCGGCGCGGCGCCCGGGGCTTGCGGCGCGGATGCGGCGGCTTCCCTGTCTCCGTGTCCGCCGTGCTCGCCGTGCTCGCCTTGCTCGCCGTGCTCGCCATGGCCGTGGTCGTCGTGCGAGCCGCTCTCGCGGCCCACCAGCAGCAGCGCCAGCGCGGCGATCAGGCCGCAGATGACGATGGCCGCGATGGCCACGCCTTGTTTTCGTGTGAGGGTCATGGGTAATCCTTGCGGCGCGTCAGCGGCCGAGAATGCGGTCGATCGTGGTGGCGGCCTGCCAGGCATTGGCCACTACGCCGAGATAGCGGATGCGCGCCTGGAACAGCGTGCGCTGGGCGTCCAGCACTTCGAGATAGCTGAACTTGCCGGCCTCGAAGCCCTGCGTGGCAGCCTGATAGGCGCGCTGGGCGGCCGGGAGCACGGTGTCGCGCAGCGTCTGCGCCGAGCCGCGCGAGACGGCAAGCTGGCTGGTGGCCTGTTGCAGGTCGTGGTCCAGCCGGAGCCGCGTGGCGCGATAGGCGTCCGCGGCCTTGTCGGCCTGCCGGATGGCGGTGTAGAGGTTGCCCTGGTTGCGGTCGAACAGCGGCAGCGGAATCGCCACGCCGAGCACCGGGTAGTAGCCCCGGTCGGAGGCATTTTCCCGCTTGGCGCCAAGGCTCAGCGTCACATCGGGATACTGGCGGCTGCGCTCCACGTTGATCTCGGCCTGCCGGCGCGCCAGTTCACGCTGGCTTGCCACGGTGGCGGGGGCGGCGTCGAGCGCTTCGCGCAGGACGAGGGCGTCCGGGCGTGCGGGCAGGGTGTCGAGGCTGCCATCCGCTTCGGCGAACTGGGGCGACGGGTTGCCCCACAGCGTGGCCAGCGCCTGCCGCGCGGCGACGAGTGCCGCATCGGCCTCGGCGCGTTCGAGTTCGGCATTCGCCAGCTCCACGCCGGCCTTGGTTTCCTCCACTGGCGAGACCTTGCCGGCCGCCACGCGGCGCGCGGCCACGTTGGCGCCGCGCCGGGCGATGTCGACGGCACCCGCCGCCAGCCTGAGGCGCTCTTGCGCCACCAGCACGTTGAAAAAGGCGCCGATGACGCTGGCGCGCAGGTCGGCCTGCGTGGCGTCCAGCTGCGCCTGCGCCAGTTCGCGCGTGCGCTGGGCCGCGCCGATCCGCGCGGCGCGCTTGCCGCCTAACTCCACCGGCAGGTTCATCTGCGCCGTGGTGGTTCGGGTGGACTGGCGCGTGTCTTCCATCAGCACGGCCACTTCGGGGTTCGGTATCACGCGCGCCTGCGTGATGCCGCCTTCGGTGGCGTCAAGTTCGTGGCGCGCGGCGGAGAGCGTGGGGTTCTGTGCGATGGCCAGCGCCAGCGCGGTCTCCAGCGTCAGCGGGCCGGGCGGCTCCTGACTGGCGGGCGGCGAGGCAGGTTGTGCGGCGGCATGGGGCAGGGGGCCGCACCATGCCAATGCGGCGGCCATTGCCCAGGGCAATACAAGGTTTCTCATCGAATTTCACCGTTGCAGACAGGGAAAATCGGCGAGACGTCAGGCAGTCAGGGAAGGGGGATTGTCCGCGTCTCGCCGCTCAGGCGGGACGCGACCACTGGGGCCGGTCTGGGACGGGCGCGGGGATGGAGCCGAAGCCCGCAACACGCGGCAGGTAGCGCACGGTGACGAAATGGTAGCTGCCGGGCAGGATGGCCTGCGCAATCACCCCGTGCGAGCCGGGGAAGTGGCAGGCGGCGCAGTCGGCGTCGGGGAGTTTCGGGGAAGGCTTGGCGGCGTCTTGGTTGGCATCTGCGCCGGCATGCACGTGGCTATGGTGGCCGATGTGCCAACTGGCGCCATTTGCCGGTGCGCGCTCCTCATGTGCGCAATACGCCGCAGCGCCGGCCCAGGCGAACTGGATCGGCAGCAGGATGGCGAGAAAGACGAGGAACAGGCGACGCATGGCGGCCGATTATACGGGGCGGCGGCGGCGGCGCACGTGACAACCGTGTCATCTGGCGCATCTGTGCGGATTCCGCCCCAGACGGCTTGACCTTGTAGCGACTACAGGGTCTTCAATGGCATCAGACCAGACCAACTTTATCCGCCATGGCTCGCCATACCGCCGATCACGTGATGCCGCATACACATTCGCATGACCATGACCATGGGCACGATCATGATCACGCACAGGATCATGGCCACGCGCATGCCCATGTCCATGCCGCCGAACCTGCCGCCGAACACGCCTGCTGCGGCGCAGCCTGCGGCGCGGCGGCGGCGCCCATCCGCCAGCCCAAGGCCGCCCCGGCCGGCACACGCTCAGCCGCCTACCGCATCGAGGCCATGGACTGCCCGACCGAGGAAACGCTGATCCGCAACAAGCTCGGCGGCATGGCCGGCGTGGCCGCGCTCGACTTCAACCTGATGCAGCGCGTGCTGACCGTCCACCACACGCTGGATTCGACCGATGTCGTGGTCAAGGCGATTGCCACGCTCGGCATGCACGCCCAGCCGCTGAATGCCGACACCCAGGCCGATGCCCCCGCTGCCGCCGAAGCGCCCAAGCCCTGGTGGCCACTGGCACTGGCCGGCGTCACCGCACTGGCCGCCGAGGCGGCGCACTGGTTCGAATGGGGCCTGCCGTACGCACCCGCCGTGCTGGCGCTGGCCGCTGTGCTGGTGTCCGGCCTGGGCGTCTATCGCAAGGGCTGGATCGCCATCCGCCACGGCAATCTCAATATCAATGCCCTGATGAGCATCGCCGTCACCGGCGCCATGCTGATCGGCCAGTGGCCCGAGGCGGCGATGGTGATGGTGCTGTTCGCGCTGGCGGAACGGATCGAGGCCGCCTCCCTGGACCGCGCACGCAACGCCGTGCGGGGGCTGATGGCGATGGCGCCCGAGCAGGCCACCGTGCAGCAGCCGGACGGCACCTGGCTGGCCGTGACGGCGCGCGACGTAGCCGTGGGCGCCGTGGTGCGCCTGCGCCCCGGCGAGCGCGTGGCGATCGATGGCCGCGTGCTGCGCGGGCAGTCCGCGCTGGACCAGGCGCCGATCACGGGCGAGAGCGTGCCGGTCGACAAGGCCGTGGGAGATCCGCTGTACGCCGGCTCGATCAACCAGTCCGGTGAACTCGAATACACCGTGACCGCCCCGGCCAGCGATTCCACGCTGGCCCGCATCATCCACGCCGTGGAGGCCGCTCAGGGCAGCCGCGCCCCGACGCAGCGCTTCGTGGACCAGTTCGCGCGCATCTACACCCCGGTGGTCTTCGCGCTGGCCGTGGCCGTGGCGGTGGTGCCGCCGCTGTTGCTGGGCGGCGCCTGGCTCGACTGGATCTACAAGGCGCTGGTGCTGCTGGTGATTGCCTGCCCGTGCGCGCTGGTGATCTCCACGCCGGTGACCATCGTCAGCGGGCTGGCCGCCGCCGCGCGGCGCGGCATCCTGATCAAGGGCGGCGTCTATCTGGAGCAGGGCCGGCACCTGGCGTGGCTGGCGCTCGACAAGACCGGCACGCTCACGCACGGCAAGCCGGTGCAGACCGACTTTGCCCTGCTGGCGGACGACCTGCCGCAGGCCCGTGCGATTGCGGCCAGCCTGGCCGCGCGCTCCGATCACCCGGTTTCGCGGGCCGTGGCCGTGGCGGCCGAGGCGGAAGGCATCGCGCCGCTGGCCGTGGACGATTTCGCCGCATTGCCCGGGCAGGGCGTGCTCGGCAGCGTGGCCGGGGTGACGTATTGCCTCGGCAACCATCGCCTGATCCACGATCTCGGCGCGTGCTCGCCCGCGCTCGAGGCCCGGCTGGAGGCCATCGAGCGGCAGGGCAAGACCCTTGTCCTGCTGGCGTCGGCCGAGATGGACGGGGCGAATCCGCGCGCGCTGGCGCTGTTCGGCGTGGCGGATACGGTGCGCGACACCAGCCGGCAGGCCATCGAGGCGCTGCACGCGCTGGGCGTGAAGACGCTGATGCTGTCCGGCGACAACCCGCACACGGTGCAGGCGATTGGCGCGGCGGTGGGTATCGACGAGGTGCGTGGCAATCAGCTGCCGCAGGACAAGGCGGACGCCATCGCGGCGCTGGCCGGGCAGGCGCACACGCACGGTGGCGGCGTGGGCATGGTGGGCGATGGCATCAACGACGCCCCGGCGTTGGCGCGCGCGGACATCGGCTTCGCCATGGGCGCGGCGGGCACCGATACCGCCATCGAAACGGCCGATGTGGCGCTGATGGACGACGACCTGCGCAAGATCCCTGTCTTCGTGCAGCTATCCCGGCGCACGGCGGCCATCCTCAAGCAGAACATCGCGCTGGCGCTGGGCATCAAGGCGGTCTTCCTCGTGCTGACCGTGATGGGCATGGGCACGATGTGGATGGCCGTGTTCGCCGACATGGGCGCCAGCCTGCTGGTGGTGTTCAACGGGCTACGGCTGGCGCGGGATGTGCGTTCGTGAACCTGTCGTCCAGTTCGTAACCGGTACTGCGCCCGCCGCCGTCGGTTTTTCTCAGCACGCCGCGCGCCATCAAGTCATTGATATCCCGCAGCGCCGTGTCCGGTGAGCATTTGGCGATGGCCGCCCACTTGCTGCTGGTGAGCTTGCCGTCGAAACCATCGAGCAGCCGGTTGAGAAGCTTCACCTGCCGCTCGTTCAACGGCAGCATGGCCCAGTGATGCCAGAAGCGCGCTTTTGCCAGTACCGCGTCAAGGTTGAGGTGGGCGTGGTCGACAGCACGGTGGAGCGCGTTCAGGAACCACACCAGCCACTCGGTCACCTCCCTCGATCCCCGCTGCGTTCGCTCCAGGATGTCGTAGTAGGCCGCGCGCTCGCGCTGGATCTGCGCCGACAGGCTGTAGAAGCGCTGCGAGGTGCCGTCGGCGCGCGCCAGCAGCAGGTCGCCGATGGCACGCGCGATGCGCCCGTTGCCGTCATCGAACGGGTGCATGGTGACGAACCACAGGTGACCCAGCCCTGCCCGGATGAGGGGAGGGTCCTTGGGCGCGGCATTGAACCATTTGAGGAACAGGCTCGCCTCGTCTTCGAGTTGATCGGCCGGCGGTGCTTCGAAATGCACGCGCTGGCGGCCAACAGGGCCGGAGACGACCTGCATCGGACCTTTGGCGTCGTCGCGCCAACGGCCCGTGTTGATCGACGACAGCCCGGAGTATCCGGTGGGAAACAGCGCGGCGTGCCAGCCGAACAGGCGTTCCCGGGTCATGGGCGCCATGCTGTTGGACGTGGCGTCCAGCACCATTTCCACCACGCCTTCGACATGACGATCCACGGGCGCCAACGCGCCAATGTCCACCCCGAGGCGCCGGGCGATGGAGGAGCGCACCGACTCCACCTTCAGGTGCTCCCCCTCGATTTCACTGGTTTTGACCACATCGTCGGTGAGCGCGGCGAGGCTGGCCTGATCGCGGAGCGCCAGGCCGAGATCCGTCAGCCGCCCCAGCAACATGCCTTGGGCACGGCTGACCTCGGCGATGGGCTGCGCCAGCACATTGAGGTCGTAGCGCCAGTGCGTCCAGCCGGAGGCCTGCCAGATATAGGTGTAATCGCCGCGTTTCATGCGGAGATTATGGTCGCTAATCTCCGCATGCGCAACTTAATCTCCGCATAATTTGCGGAGATTAAGGGGGCTAATCACCGCAAGCTCACGGCTGGATGATCAGTTCCCCGCTGCGGCCGGCAATCTCGCCCCAGGTGACGGGCAGTTGCGGCAGGTCGGTGCGATCGAGGTGGCGGTAGTAGGTGGCCATCGACACCAGGTCGTGGCCTTGCGCGCGCCAGCCGGCCAGCAGGCGCTCGAACACGGGCGCCAGCTTGCCGCCTTCCAGCTCCGTGTGGAGCGTGAAAATGTGATCGCCGGGCCCCTCGGTCAGGCGCAGCAGCGCGTGGTGGACGTTGTCCTCGGTGAGGTCGTCCACGCCGATCAGCTCGTCGAGCGTGGGGAGCGTGGTCGGCATCTGCACGTGGCGGCAGGGCTTGCCCGCCACGGTGGGGATGTACGGCGCCGTGCCGCGTCCGTCGGAGGCGTAGGCCATGCCCCAGTCGTCGATCTGCAGGAACGCGTCGTCGTTCATCTGCCAGCCTGCCGCCCCGTGCGTGGTGGGCGGCGTGCCGAAGATCTCCACGAAGCGGCGGTGGGCGTGCTGCATCTGGCGGCGCGTCCAGGCGGCGTCGCGCGTGCGCACGTTGTCCTGCCAGTAGACGTGGTCCCAGGTGTGGATGCCGCACTCGTGCCCGGCTGCGGCGGCCGCGCGCATCTCGGCGGCGCCCTTGCGGCCGATGTCGGGGCCCGGCAGCAGCACGCCGTACATCAGCGTGCGCAGCCCGTAGTTGGACACCACCGACGTACGCGAGACCTTCTTCAGGAAGCCGGGCCGGAACACGCGACGCAGCGCCCAGCCCGTATGGTCCGGGCCGAGGCTGAACAGGAATGTGGCCTCCGCCTGCACGGCGGCCAGCATCGACAGCAGCTTGGGCACGCCTTCGCGGGTGCCGCGCAGCGTGTCCACATCCACTTTCAGGGCAATGCGTGCCATGCCGTGCTCAGTGCGAGGCGTCGACCAGCGTACGCGCCTCCACCACCTTGTCGCGGTAGGCCTCAAAGATGCGGCGCAGCGCCTGCTCCATGTTCAGCTTCGGCTGCCAGCCCAGCTCCTCGATCGTGTTGTCGATCTTCGGCACGCGGTGCTGCACGTCCTGGTAGCCCTTGCCGTAGAACTCGCCGGAGGACGTCTCCACGATCTTCGTCTTGCGCGCCTC
>NZ_JBFRHD010000023.1:0-106142 GCF_052115685.1 Cupriavidus sp. 2KB_3 | reverse complement strand
TGTCTATTTCATGGCGTTTGGCGATCTCACCATAGCCTGCCTGACCGTCCAGGTAGCTCTGGATAACTGTCAGCCTGAACTGCTCCGAGTACCGATACATGAAAAAACACCCCAAAAGTTGGTGTCCAACTTTTGGGGTGCAGTTCATCGCGCCTGGCTTTTTTTACGCCTTCTACTAGCGGATTATTGCCGTGCGAAGGCGGCGATGGGGTCGTCGTCTTCCGGCGCGGGCGCAGGCGCGGGCGAGGGGGCCGCTGGCGCGGGCGCCGGCATCATCGGCAAATTACTAGCAGCCACTACGCGGCGGGCACCGTTGTAGCGGGAGGCCCAGTAAGACTTGCCCATGTCCTCGAGCCGCACCGTGCCGCCGGTGGCGGGCGCGTGGACGAAGCGGTTCTGGCCGACATAGATGCCCACGTGGGAATTGGCGCGTCCCGTGGTGTTGAAAAACACGAGGTCGCCGGAGGCCACCTGGCTGCGGTCCAGCGACGAGCCGCGCTGGCCCATCTGCTCGGTCGTACGCGGCAGGTTCACGTTGGCGGCGCGCTGCACCACGTAGCGGACCAGGCCGCTGCAGTCGAAACCGGAATCGGGGGTGTTGCCGCCGTAGCGGTAGGGCGTGCCGACCAGCGACATCGCCTGGATCGAGATTTCCTCGAGTCCGGCGCTCGGGTCGATCATTGGCTTGCCGGGCGCCCGGGGCACGGATGCGCCTTGCCGGGCCGGCGGTCCGCCGGCGCATGCCGCCAGCAGCAGCGCGGCGGCGCTCACTGCGAGGGCCGCGGTGCGGGAGGCATCGAGAGAGAAAAGGCGAAGCGGGCGCTGCGGCATCCTTCTTTTTGTTTGGTTGCCGGGTCACGCGTCCGCCCGCGGTGTAGCGCGGCTAGCGCATCGTTAAAGCATTACCAGCGAAGCTGGGCGTTGCGCGTGCCGGTGCTGATCTTCATGGACTTGGCCTGACCCTTGTAGGTCGCTTCGATATTGTAGCTGCCTTCAGGCGCACGTATCAGGCAGCGGGGGCCGCCAGCCTTGAAATTGGCTACCGGCTGGCCGTCGCGTGTCAGATTGACGTCAACTTCCGACAGATACTCGCCATTCGGGCCCTGCGTGAACAGGATGCCCATATTGAAGTTCTTTTCCTGCTCGGCCAGTTTGGCGCGCTCGTCCTCGGCCACGCCGCCGCACACATAGCTGACCGGGCCCATGGTGCGGATAACCATTTCCTCGGCTGCCCGGGCCGGACGCCAGGTGGCGGCGATAACCAGCGAGGTACCGATCAGCGTTGCCGCCAGGATACGGCGCCGCCGTGTGGCGCGCGATTGGCGGGAAAACAGGGTCCGTGGATTGCCGGACAGGTAGGGATTGAACGACTGTGGCTTGTCCATCGACGCCTCCGTATCGACATGAACACCGGACGATCATAGCGCTGCCGCCGCATTTTGGCTGTCAGCCAAAGCCCGACGCGAGATGGCGATATGGCCGGGCATCCACGTGGACGCCCGGATCCGGGTAAAAAAGGAGACGAACGCCGCCCGGCGGACAATGCCGGGCGGACGGTACTTAAAGAACGTCCGCCGCGTGGTCGGCCAGGCGCGAGCGTTCGCCGCGCGCCAGCGTGACGTGGCCGCTGTGGCTCCAGCCCTTGAAGCGGTCCACCACGTAGGTCAGGCCCGACGAGCCCTCGGTCAGGTACGGCGTGTCGATCTGGGCGATGTTGCCCAGGCAGACGATCTTGGTGCCGGGGCCGGCGCGTGTGACCAGCGTCTTCATCTGTTTCGGCGTCAGGTTCTGGGCCTCGTCGATGATGACGAACTTGTTCACGAATGTGCGGCCGCGCATGAAATTCATGCTCTTGACCTTGATGCGCGAGCGGATCAGCTCCTGCGTGGCCGCGCGGCCCCAGTCGCCGGCGGAGTCATCGCTCTTCTGCAGGACTTCGAGGTTGTCGTCGAACGCGCCCATCCAGGGCTGCATCTTCTCTTCCTCGGTGCCCGGCAGGAAGCCGATGTCCTCGCCCACGGGCACGGTGGCGCGGGTGACGATGATCTCGTTGTAGAGCTTCTGGTCCAGCACCTGCTCCAGGCCGGACGCCAGCGCCAGCAGCGTCTTGCCGGTACCGGCCTGACCCAGCAGCGTGACGAAGTCGATGTCCGGGCTCATCAGCAGGTTCAGCGCGAAGTTCTGCTCGCGGTTGCGGGCCACCACGCTCCACACGTTGTTCTTGTTGTGGGTGTAATCCTTCAGCGTCTGGAGCAGGGCGGTCTTGCCGTTGATTTCCTTGACCTGCGCGTACAGCGGCAGGCTGCCGTCCATCGGCTCCAGGTAGACGAACTGGTTGACCAGGAACGACGGCACCAGCGGCCCCGTCAGGCGGTAGAACATGGCGCCGGACTTCGGGTCCTGCCAGCTTTCCACGCCCTTGCCGTGCTTGGCCCAGAAGTCGTTGGGCAGCTGCATCACGCCCGCGTAGAGCAGGTCCTTGTCTTCCAGGACTTGGTCGTTGAAGTAGTCCTCGGCCGGCAGCCCCAGCGCGCGCGCCTTGATGCGCATGTTGATGTCTTTCGACACCAGCACGACCTGGCGCTCCGGGAACTGCTGCTGGAGCGCGCTGACCACGCCCAGGATCTGGTTGTCGGCCTTGCCCTGCGGCAGGCCCTCGGGCAGCTTGATCTCGTTCAGGCGGGTCTGGAAGAACAGCTTGCCCTGCGCGTCACGGTTGCCGAGCGTGGCCAGCGGCAGCCCGTCGTCGAGCACGCCGTCGGTGCCGCCGACCAGCGAGTCGAGCGTGCGGCTGACCATCCGCGCGTTGCGGGCGACTTCGCTCATGCCCTTCTTGTGGTTGTCCAGCTCCTCGAGCGTCATCATCGGCAGATAGATGTCGTGCTCCTCGAAGCGGAACAGCGAGCTCGGGTCGTGCATCAGCACGTTGGTGTCCAGCACGAACAGCTTGCTGGGCCCCTCGGACTTGCGTGCGCGGCGCGTGGGGCCGGCCGCCGGCTTGACCAGGCTCACGGCCGGCGCGGACGGGGCGGTCGTGGCTGGCGCCGGGGTATCGGGGGTGCGGGCGCGCGTGGTGCTGCCGGCGCGGCCGCGCGTGGCGGGCGCCTGGAGGTCGCCCGTGTCACCGTTCGGGCCTGACTCGAGCAATGCCTCGCGCTCGAGCGCCGGCACAGGTTTCTTACCCTGCGCGGCTTTGGCCTTGGGCAGTGAGACCGGTGCGAATTCGCTCGGGTCCAGCAGTTGGGCAGGCTTGGCGGGCATGGTAGGCAGCGGCATGCTTGGACATCCTTTCAGGGGGGCGGAAAAGGGCGGGCAGCGGGGCGACGCGCGGGAACTGGCGCACGCTTCGGTGCATGCCGGGGCGCGACGGCCGCAAACAAAAAAGCCGCCATGCCTGGTGAACAGGTGTGGCGGCTTCTTCGCGGACCCCGGACACGGCAGGTCCGCTACCAGCCCGGGGACTTTCTCTCCTGGGCCGGAACGGTACAACAGCGTGGCAACTGGGATCTGAACGCATTACGGGCCAATGTATCCGAACGTTTTCGGTTTGGCAATGACCCTGCGGACGGAGTGTTGCGCGGTGTTGCAGCCGTGCCAGTGGCGCCCGGCGGACTAGATCTTGCGGATGAGTTCGAGGACTTCGTCCACGTGGTTCGGCACCTTGATGCCGCGCATCTCGTGCCGCAGGATGCCCTTGCCGTCGAGGATGAAAGTGCTGCGCTCGATCCCGCGCACTTCCTTGCCATACATCTTTTTCATCTTGATGACGTCGAACAGGCTGCAGAGCGCCTCGTCGGCGTCCGAGATCAGCTCGAAGGGCAGTTCGAGCTTGGTCTTGAAGTTCTCGTGAGACTTCAGGCTGTCGCGCGAGATGCCGAACACCACGGCGCCGGCCGCCTCGACCTCGGCGTACTGGTCGCGGAAGTTCATCGCTTCGGTGGTGCAGCCCGGCGTGTTGTCCTTCGGGTAGAAGTACAGGACCACGGTCTTGCCGCGCTGGCCGGCAAGATGGAACTCCCCGCCGGTAGCGGGGGCGCGGAAGTCCGGAACGGCCTGGTTGAGACTGACTGTCATGCTGGTGGCTCTCCTGGATGGCGGTGCATCATCGGTGATGGCGGCCCGTTTGTTGTGGGGGTGGACCCGGGCTTGTGCCATGGCGGGTGCAGTTTGGGGCAGTCGGCCAGACTTCAAGCGTGGCGTGCGCTCAACCTCGGCAGGTTGTCGGCCGATATTCGCACCAGGGGGCCGGCTCTAGGCCTCGTCGACCGGCTCCACCAGCAGGATCGCTGCCACCTTGCGGCCCTCGGCCATCAGGATATTGTAGGTGCGGCATGCAGCCTGGAGATCCATGGCGTCCACGCCGATGTGGCGGCGGGCCAGCGCGGCGGTCAGGCGCGGGTGAGGAAAACGCAGCTTGTTGCCGGTGCCCAGCAAGACCACTTCTGCCTGTTTATCGAGCAGGACGTCGAAATGGGCGGGTTCCAGGTCCTCGAAACGGGCCACCGGCCACGGCTCGACCGGGCCTTCCGGCATGACCAGCACGGACTGGTCGTGGCGGACCAGGTTGATTTCGATATACCCGGGACCGTAGCTGGTCACGGTATTGAGATTGTTGGGTTTGTCGGCGTGGAGTTTCAAGAGGGGGCTCGCGGTGGCAGGATCGTGCGCCCGGCGCGGGAAAGCGTCGCTGCAATGCAAGAATCCATGCCGAAGTCTGTCATAATCCGATAAATTATAGCTTTTGCCTCCCTGTCTGCCACGCGCCGGGCACATCACCGCGGATGCGCCGCCTTCCGCCAGACTTGCCAGGACATTCCAGAAGATTCCGAAAATCCGCTGCCACGGAGACCGGCAGCCTGCCCTGACATCGCCAACACCGCCGTGAAACCCATCCAGAAATCGAACAAGCTCCAGAACGTTTGCTATGACATCCGCGGCCCGGTGCTGGAAAAGGCCCGGCAGATGGAGGAGGAAGGGCACAAGATCATCAAGCTGAACATCGGCAACCTGGCCGTGTTCGGTTTCGATGCCCCGGAAGAGATCCAGCAGGACATGATGCGCAACCTGCCCAATTCGGCCGGTTACTCGGACTCCAAGGGCATCTTCGCGGCGCGCAAGGCCATCATGCACTACACCCAGGAGAAGAAGATCCAGGGCGTGGGGCTGGACGACATCTACGTGGGCAACGGCGCCTCCGAGCTGATCGTGATGTCGATGAACGCGCTGCTCAACAGCGGCGACGAGGTGCTGGTGCCGGCGCCGGACTACCCGCTGTGGACCGCCGCCGTGAGCCTGTCCGGCGGCACCCCGGTGCACTATATCTGCGACGAGGCCGACGACTGGATGCCGGACCTCGACGATATCCGCAGGAAGATCACCCCGAACACCAAGGCGATCGTCGTCATCAATCCGAACAACCCCACCGGGGCGCTGTATTCGGACGAGCTGCTGCAGGAGATCGTCGCCATCGCGCGCCAGCACGGCCTGATCATCTTTGCCGACGAGATCTACGACAAGGTGCTGTACGACGGCCATTCGCATACCTCGATCGGCGCGCTGTCCACGGACGTGCTGACGGTGACCTTCAACGGCCTGTCGAAGAACTACCGCTCGTGCGGCTACCGCGCCGGCTGGATGGTGGTGTCGGGCGACAAGCGCCCGGCGCAGGACTATATCGAGGGCCTGAACATGCTGTCCTCGATGCGCCTGTGCGCCAACGTGCCGGGCCAGTGGGCCATCCAGACCGCGCTGGGCGGCTACCAGAGCATCAACGACCTGGTGGCCGAGGGCGGCCGGCTGCGCCGCCAGCGCGACCTGGCCTATGAGCTGATCACCCAGATCCCCGGCGTGAGCTGTGTCAAGCCCAAGGCCGCGCTGTACCTGTTCCCCAAGCTCGACCTGTCGATGTACCCGATCCAGGACGACCAGGAATTCATCTACGAACTGCTGCAGGAATCGAAGGTGCTGCTGGTGCAGGGCACTGGCTTCAACTGGGGCGCGCCGGATCACTTCCGGATCGTGTTCCTGCCGCATGAGGAAGACCTGCGCGAGGCCGTGACCCGCGTCGGCCGCTTCCTCGAAACCTATAGAAAACGTCACGGCACGGCCTGAGCCGCCGCGGCGCCCCCGTTCATCCCGCATCAAGCAACCCAGAGTCAGACGTCCATGCAACCCATTAAAGTCGGCCTTCTCGGCATCGGTACCGTTGGTAGCGGCACGTTCAACGTGCTCAAGCGCAATCAGGAAGAAATTCGTCGCCGTGCAGGCCGCGGCATCGAGATTGCGATGGTGGCCGACCTCAACACCGAGCGCGCCCGGGAACTGACCGGCGGCGAGGTGGAAGTCGTCAGCGATGCCAACGAGGTGGTCACCCGCCCCGAGATCGACATCGTGGTGGAGTTGATCGGCGGCTACGGCATTGCCCGCGAGCTGGTTCTAAAGGCCATCGAGAACGGCAAGCACGTGGTCACCGCCAACAAGGCGCTGCTGGCCGTGCATGGCAACGAGATCTTCGAGGCCGCACGCCGCAAGGGCGTGATCGTGGCGTTCGAGGCCGCCGTGGCCGGTGGCATCCCCATCATCAAGGCGCTGCGCGAGGGCCTGACCGCTAACCGCATCCAGTGGATTGCCGGCATCATCAATGGCACGACGAACTTCATCCTGTCCGAAATGCGCGACAAGGGCCTGGACTTCGACGTGGTGCTCAAGGAAGCCCAGCAGCTGGGCTATGCCGAGGCCGACCCGACCTTCGACATCGAGGGCATCGACGCCGCCCACAAGGTCACGCTGATGAGCGCCATCGCCTTCGGCATGCCGGTGCAGTTCGACAAGGCCCACGTGGAAGGCATCACCAACCTGTCCGCCACGGACATCAAGTACGCCGAGGAACTGGGCTACCGCATCAAGCTGCTCGGCATCACGCGCCGCCGCGAAGAGGGTGTGGAGCTGCGCGTGCATCCCACGCTGGTGCCGGCATCCCGCCTGATCGCCAATGTGGAAGGCGCGATGAACGCCGTGCTGGTGCAGGCCGACGCCGTGGGCGCCACGCTGTACTACGGCAAGGGCGCCGGCGCCGAGCCGACCGCCTCGGCCGTGATTGCCGACCTGGTAGACGTGACGCGCCTGCATACGGCCGATCCGAACCATCGCGTGCCGCACCTGGCGTTCCAGCCGGACGAGCTGTCCAGCGTGCCGGTGCTGCCGATCGAGGAAGTCACCAGCTCCTACTACCTGCGCATGCGCGTGTCCGACGAGACCGGCGTGCTGGCCGAGATCACGCGCATCCTGGCCGAAGGCGGCATCAGCATCGACGCGATGCTCCAGAAGGAGTCGCGCCAGGGCGAGCCGCAGACCGACATCATCATCCTGACGCACCTCACGCGCGAGAAGCACGTGAACGCCGCCATCCGCGGCATCGAGTCGCTGCCGACGGTGCTGTCCGCCGTGACGCGCCTGCGCATGGAAGAACTGAACTAAGACGCCCTCGCTCATGCAATACCAATCGACGCGCGGCCATGACATGCCGCAATCGTTCTCCGAGATCCTGCTGGGCGGCCTGGCGCCGGACGGCGGGCTCTACCTGCCAAAGCAGTACCCGCAGGTTACGGCCGACGAACTGGAAGCCTGGCGCAAGCTGTCCTACGCCGACCTGGCGTTCGAGGTGCTCTCGCGCTTCTGCGATGACATCCCCGCCGACGACCTGCGCGCGCTGACGCGCAAGACCTACACCGCCGAGGTGTACTGCAACGCACGTCCGGGCGACAACACGGCGGACATCACCCCGCTGCGCACGCTGGGCGAGGAAGGCGGCACGCCGCTGCAACTGCTGGGCCTGTCGAACGGCCCGACGCTGGCCTTCAAGGACATGGCGATGCAACTGCTCGGCAACCTGTTCGAGTACGCGCTGCGCCGGGCCGGCCTGAAGCTGAACATCCTCGGGGCAACCTCCGGCGACACCGGCAGCGCGGCCGAGTACGCGATGCGCGGCAAGGATGGCATCCGCGTGTTCATGCTGAGCCCGCACCGCAAGATGAGCGCGTTCCAGACCGCGCAGATGTTCAGCCTGCAGGACCCGAACATCTTCAACCTGGCCATCGAAGGCGTGTTCGACGACGCCCAGGACATCGTCAAGGCGGTGTCGAACGACCACGCGTTCAAGGCGCGCCAGTCCATCGGCACGGTCAATTCGATCAACTGGGCGCGCGTGGTGGCCCAGGTGGTCTACTACTTCAAGGGCTGGCTGCTGGCCACCGATGGCCCCGGCCAGAAGGTGTCGTTCTGCGTGCCGTCGGGCAACTTCGGCAATGTCTGCGCCGGCCATATCGCGCGCATGATGGGCCTGCCGATCGACAAGCTCGTGGTTGCTACCAACGAGAACGACGTGCTGGACGAGTTCTTCCGCACCGGCACCTACCGCGTGCGGACCTCGGCGCAGACTTACCACACGTCGAGCCCGAGCATGGACATCTCCAAGGCCTCGAACTTCGAACGCTTCGTGTTCGACCTGCTCGGCCAGGACGGCGACAAGCTTGCCGAGCTGTTCCGCGACGTGGACACCAAGGGTGGTTTCGACCTCTCCGGCACGCCGGAATTCGACCGGATCCGCCAGTTCGGCTTCGTCTCGGGCCGCAGCACGCATGAGGACCGCCTGGCCACCATCCGCGACGTGCATACGCGTTACGGCGTGACCATCGACACCCATACCGCCGATGGCGTGAAGGTGGCGCGCGAGTACCTGACGCCGGGCGTGCCGATGGTAGTGCTGGAAACGGCACTGCCGGCCAAGTTCGCCGACACGATCCGCGAGGCGCTGGGCCATGAGCCCGAGCGGCCCGCCGCGTTCGATGGCATCGAGGCGCTGCCGCAGCGGTTCGAGGTGATGCCGGCGGACGCCGCGCAGGTCAAGGCGTATATCGCCCGCCACACCGGGCTGTAAGCGACACCCCCTCGGCGACCGACCGGCGCCCAACTCGCTACAATCGGGTTTGCCGGGCCCGCTGCCACGGCCCCCAGGCTTCACGCCGGGGGCTGTTTTTCATGGGCCAACCTGATTTCAGTCACGCTCACATGACCCAAGCCCCCACCCAAACTGCTGCCGCCAACCGTCCGCCGATGCTGACCATGGCCGAGGCCCTCGCGGCCCTGATGGCCGGCGTGCGTCCGCTGACCGCCACCGAGACCGTCGACACGCTCGACGCCAACGGCCGCGTGCTGGCCGCGCCCGTGACCAGCACGCTGCGCGTGCCGCCCGCCGACAATACCTCGATGGATGGCTACGTGATGCGCGCCGCCGACGTGCCCGCGCCGGGCACGCGCCTGCCGGTCTCGCAACGGATTCCGGCCGGCCACGTGGGCACGGCGCTGGCCGCCGGCACCGCCGCACGCATCTTCACGGGCGGCCTGATCCCGCCGGGCGCCGATGCCGTGGTCATGCAGGAGCAATGCGTGGCCGATGGCGACGCGGTCATCGTCAATCATGTGCCGGCTTCGGGCGAATGGATTCGCCGCGCGGGCGAGGACATCGAGACCGGCGCAGAAATCTTGCCGGCCGGCACGCGGCTGACGCCGCAGGCGCTGGGACTGGCGGCCTCGGTGGGGCAGGCGAAGCTGGACGTGGTGCGCCGCGTGCGCGTGGCCGTGTTCTTTACCGGCGACGAACTGGCGATGCCCGGCGAGCCGCTCAAGCCGGGCGCCATCTATAACTCCAACCGCTTCACGCTGCGCGGCCTGCTCGAAAACCTGGGCTGCGAAGTGTCCGACTTCGGCATCGTGCCGGACACGCTGGCCGCCACGCGCGACACCCTGTGCCGCGCTGCCGAGGGGTGTGATCTGATCATCACGTCCGGGGGTGTCTCGGTGGGCGAGGAAGACCATATCCGGCCGGCCGTACAGGCCGAAGGGCGACTGGACCTCTGGCAGATCGCCATCAAGCCCGGCAAGCCACTGGCCTTCGGTCAGGTGGCGAACGGCTCGGATAGCCCGGCGCACTTCCTCGGCCTGCCGGGCAACCCGGTGTCGAGCTTCGTGACCTTCCTCCTGTTCGTGCGGCCGTTCATCCTGCGCCTGCAAGGCGTGGCCGATGTCACGCCGCGCCGCCTGCCGCTGCGCGCCGATTTCGACCTCGAACGCGGTGACCGCCGCAACGAATTCCTGCGCGCGCGTCTGAACAACGCGGGCGGCCTGGACCTGTTCCCGAACCAGAGTTCGGGCGTGCTGACGTCCACGGTCTGGGGCGACGGGCTGATCGACAATCCGCCCAACCAGACCATCCGCCGCGGCGACACCGTGCAATTCATCCCGTTCGACGGCCTGCTGGGCTGACGCGCGGAGCCAACCATCATGCAAATCGAACTCCGATACTTCGCCAGCGTGCGCGAGCAGGTGGGGCAGGGCGCCGAGCGCGCCGAGGTGCCCGCCAGCGTACGCACCGTGGGCGACCTGCGCGGCTGGCTGCGCGAGCGCGGCGGCCACTGGGCCGAGGCGCTGGCCGAAGGCCGCGCCCTGCGCATGGCCGTGGACCACGCCGTGGCCCGTGCCGACACCCCGCTGGCCGACGGCTGCGAGGTGGCGTTCTTTCCGCCCGTGACCGGAGGCTGAGATGAGCGCACGCGTACAGCACGACGATTTCGACCTCGGCGCGGAAGTGGCGGCGCTGCGGGCCGGCAATCCGGGCGTGGGCGCCGTGGCCAGCTTTATCGGCACCGTGCGCGACGTCACGCACGGCACGGCGGTGCGCACGATGGAACTCGAGCACTATCCGGGCATGACCGAGAAGTCGCTGGAGCGCATCGAAGCCGCCGCGCGCGAGCGCTGGCCGCTGCTTGGCGTGACCATCGTGCATCGCGTGGGGCTGTTGCAGCCGCTGGACCAGATCGTGCTGGTGGCCGTGGCCTCCGCGCACCGGGGCGATGCCTTCGCCGCATGCGAGTTCATCATGGACTACCTGAAGTCCGAGGCGCCGTTCTGGAAGAAGGAAGAAACGCCCGAGGGCGCGCGCTGGGTCGATGCGCGGGTCTCGGACGATGCGGCGCTGCGCCGCTGGGGCATCGAATCGTTTAACGCCGACTCATCGAGCAACGCATCGAACAACGCATCAAACAACACGTCGAACAATAACAAGGAAGGCTGAATGGGTCCGCTTGGATTTGTGGCGGTGGGCGCCGGCGCTGCCGTGGGCGCCTGGCTGCGCTGGGGATTTTCCGTGCTCTGGAATGCGGCCAACCCGGCGTTGCCGTATGGCACGCTGGCCGCCAACCTGGTGGGTGGCTATCTGGTCGGGATCGCGGTGGCGTTCTTCCAGTCGCACCCGGGCCTTTCGCCCGAATGGCGGCTGCTGGCCGTCACCGGCTTCCTGGGCGGTCTGACCACGTTCTCGACGTTCTCGAGCGAGGTGGTCGGCAACCTGATGGCGGGCGACTATCGCTGGGCGCTGGCCCACGTGGTGATGCACCTGGGCGGCTCGCTGGTGCTCACGGCCCTCGGCATCTGGACCTGGCGCACGCTCGCCTGAGCGTTTTTCCTTTTCCGTCAAGCACTTGGCCGGCCCGATGCCTGTGTATCGGGTCGCACATACAGGTTCCGGCAATGGCGCTATAGCTGGCATTCGACTGACTGCCTGCTCGCATCCAAACGCCTGAACCGTCTACTATGTCCCGGGAGGGACGCATACGGCGCTCCGCGCGGGCGTGTTCCCGATCGCCCCCCGTCGCACCTCGGCGCCCCTCGTCGTATTGCATTTGCGGTCTGCAGTTTGCGGTTCGTTGGTTTTGTTTCTGTTTTACCGATCCGGCCCCGCCGGCATACATAACAGGAGACACCCCATGACGCACAGCCTTGCAACGCGCGCAGGAAAACTACTAGTCGATCCACGATGCCAGACTGCCATCGCCGCCGCCGTGGCGGTGCTGCTGATTGGCGCCTGCGGCGGGGGCGGCGACAACAATAACGGCGGAGGCGGGGGCGGCCCCACGACGCAGAACCCGAACAACCGGCCGACCTTCGTAGTGGGCACCATCGGCGTGCAGAACTACGACGGCAATACCGACGACCTGCTGACCGCCGGGCTCGGCAAGGACGGCCTGATCGCCACGGCCACCGCGCCGGTGCCGGCCGATCCCGCCGCGCCCACGGCGGCCGAGCTGCGCCGCATCGCCATCTTCAATAACTACCGCGCCATCGTCGATACCAACCCGCTGGGCGGCTACGGCTCGCTGTACGGGCCGAACGTCGATGCCCAGGGCAACGTCACGGCCAGCCAGGGCAAGGTGCCCGGCACCGAGTACATCGCTTTTGCCGACGATGGCAGCGGCCAGCAGAATGTAACGGTCATGGCGCAGATCCCGACCAATTTCGATCCCGCCAATCCGTGCCTGATTTCGGCTACCTCGTCGGGCTCGCGCGGCATCTACGGCGGGATTTCGGTCGGCGAATGGGGCCTCAAGCGTGGCTGTGCCGTGGCCTACACCGACAAGGGCACCGGCGCGGCGCCGCACGACCTCGACTCGGACACCGTGCCGCTGATCAACGGCACCCGCCAGGCCCGTACCGGCGCCGGCAAGCTGGCCCAGTTCGCGGCGCAGCCGGGCGCGCAGTCGCTGGCGGACTTCACCACCGCCAATCCGCACCGGCTGGCCTACAAGCATGCCCACTCGAAGCAGAATCCGGAAGCCAACTGGGGCCTGAACACGCTCCAGGCCATCGAATTCGCCGTCTGGGCGATCAACGACAAGTTCGGCACCGTGGGGTCGGACGGGGTGCGGCAGGCATCCATCGGCAAGGACAAGATCCTGGTCATTGCCTCGGCCGTCTCCAACGGCGGCGGCGCGGCCATCGCGGCAGCGGAGCAGGATACGAACGGCCTGATCGACGGCGTGGCCGTGGGCGAGCCGAACGTGAACATGCCCGCCGTGCCGGCCATCACGGTGAAACGCGGCGGCGTGACGGTAGGGTCATCGGGCCGGCACCTGTACGACTACACCACCACGGCGAATCTGTTCTCGCTCTGCGCGGGACAAAAAACTCTACCGGCACCGTTTACGACCAGCCCGGCGCTACAGGGTGGCAATCGATGTACGTCGCTGGTGAGCGGTGGCCAGTTGGTGGGCGCGGATCTCATCACCCAGTCCAGTGATGCCTTGGACCGGTTGCACGCCGCCGGCTGGGAGCCAGAGTCGGATGTGCTTCATGCATCGCTTTCATCGCTCGAAGTGGCTAGTTCGATCTCGGTGACGTACGCCAACTCCTACTCGCGTGCCAGCGTGACCGACAAGCTGTGCGGCTACACGTTCGCCTCGCCGGGCGGCGGCACTCCCACCCCTGTGACCATCCCGCCCAACACATTGGCCCTAACCTTCGCCAACGGCAACGGTGTGCCGCCGAGCACGGGGGCGACGCCGACCACGGGGATCACGCTAATGAACGAGAGCGCCCAAGGTGGCGCGATCCGCGACTTCGTCTCGATCAATGCTGACGGCACTCAGGACGCCAACCTGCCCGGCGCCAACTGCCTGCGCGACCTGCTGACCAACAGCGCCGCGCTCCAGGCGGGCATCGGCCAGACGCTGCGCACCGGCAACCTGCGCGGCAAGCCGGCGATGATCGTGCATGGCCGCAGCGACGGCCTGCTGCCGGTCAACCACACCTCGCGGCCCTACCTGGGGCTGAACAAGGTGGCGGAGGGCACCGCCAGCAAGCTCTCTTATATAGAGGTGACCAACGGCCAGCACTTCGACGCCTTCATCGACGTGCTGCCCGGCTACGCCAACACCTTCATCCCGCTGCACGTGTACCTGAACCGGGCGCTGGACGCCGTGTACGCCAACCTGCGCAGCGGCACCACGCTGCCGCCGTCCCAGGTGGTGCGCACCACGCCGCGCGGCGGCACCGCCGTACCGGCACCGCAGATCCTGCCCGCCAACGTCCCCCCGATTGCCGCCACCCCGGCTGCGGGGGATGTGATTTCGGTGAGCGGATCGACGGTTAACGTGCCGAACTAGTCCTGTAAGTGCTTTAAGCGCAACGTTTCCCATCGAGATGCTCGCCACCTCGATGGGAGCGTTCTGATCTGCGTCAGTTTGACGGGCAGCTTCGAACAGGTCCTATGGGGGCGGGCGCGCCCCTAAGCCAACCTCGATGCTCTTTTCACAAAGGCGCATCGAGTCATGATCGATCTGACGTTTTATCTCAACGACCGGCCCATGAGTCGGCTTCGGGCCGGCGTACTCGATGTGCCGGCATTCTCGGGACGAGATGGGGACATCAATAGTTATCTTGCCGCCTGTCGCAAGAACTCCGGTCCGATCACGCCTGGCACTTATTACGTGTTAGACCGGCCCTCTGGCGGGCGTTTGAGATGGTTTCGGGAGCAAAATCCGTTTTCGACCGACAGGCGCAGGTGGTTCGCCCTCTTCGCCGCGGATGGAAGAGTGGACGATGTCTCGCGATTCTGTGCCGAAGTGGAGCGCGGGGAGTTTCGCCTCCACCCTAACGGTTCGCAAGGCATCAGTGAAGGTTGCATTGCTGTCAACTGCCACACCGATTTTGACCGCCTGAGGGCTTTGCTCAAAGCATCGACTGTCTGCCGGATTCCCAACACGGATATTGCCTGCTACGGCAGACTCACGGTCAAGAGGTCCACGCCGTGACGGCGGTCTTAAAGGCACTTGTCAAAGTCGTGTTGCTGGCCGCGTGGCTTGTGCTTTTTCCTCTGTACCTGACTGCCAAGTGGCTGGATTACTCGGAGGTCATTTCTATTCCTCCGTGGCTCGGACAGTGGTTGTTCGACCATTACCGGCGTTTCGATCCCGCTGAGGACGGATACAACTTCGAAGCGTTGTTGTATTGGCTTCCCTCGTTTCTGACGACGCTGGTGGTCACTGCGGTCGCCATATGGCTTTGGCGCCACCGCTCAAAATCTGCCCGTCAGCCTTGAAATGTCAAGTCAAAGCCCTATCTTTCCGAAGTAACGTGTCCGGGCCGGGCCATCCCGCGCAACAGGACACACTTTCCTAGAGAGAGAGGGATCCGAATGCGACTCGATAAATTCACCACCCGGTTCCAGGAGGCGCTTGCTGACGCGCAGAGCCTGGCGCTGGGGCATGACAACCAGTACATCGAACCGGTGCACCTGCTGCGCGCGCTGCTGGCGCAGAACGATGGCGCCGCGCGCACGTTGCTGGCGCGGGCCGGCGTGAACGTCAGCGGCTTGCAGACCGCGCTGGACGCCGCCATCAAGCGGCTGCCGCAGGTGCAGGGCACCAACGAGGTCCAGGTGGGCCGCGACCTCAACAACCTGCTCAACGCCACCGAGAAGGAAGCCATCAAGCGCAATGACCAGTTCATTGCCAGCGAGCTGTTCCTGCTTGCCGTGGCCGACGACAAGGGCGAGGGCGGCCGCATCGCGCGCGAGCATGGGCTGTCGCGCAAGTCGCTCGAGGCGGCCATCCAGGCCGTGCGGGGCGGCGACACGGTGCAGAGTGCCGATGCCGAATCGCAGCGCGAGGCGCTCAAGAAATACACCGTTGACCTGACCGAGCGCGCCCGCGCGGGCAAGCTCGACCCGGTGATCGGCCGTGACGACGAAATCCGCCGCGCCATCCAGATCCTGCAGCGCCGTACCAAGAACAATCCGGTGTTGATTGGCGAGCCGGGCGTGGGCAAGACCGCCATCGTCGAAGGGCTGGCCCAGCGCATCGTCAACGGCGAGGTGCCCGAGACGCTCAAGAACAAGCGCGTGCTGGTGCTCGACATGGCCGGCCTGCTGGCTGGCGCCAAGTATCGCGGCGAGTTCGAGGAGCGGCTCAAGGCCGTGCTGAACGACGTGGCCAAGGACGAAGGCCAGACCATCGTCTTCATCGACGAAATCCACACCATGGTCGGCGCGGGCAAGGCCGAGGGCGCCATCGATGCCGGCAACATGCTCAAGCCGGCGCTGGCGCGCGGCGAGCTGCACTGCATCGGCGCGACCACGCTCAACGAGTACCGCAAGTACATCGAGAAGGACGCCGCACTGGAGCGCCGCTTCCAGAAGGTGCTGGTGGAAGAGCCGAGCGTGGAGGCGACCATCGCCATCCTGCGCGGCCTGCAGGAAAAGTACGAACTGCACCACGGCGTGGAGATCACCGACCCGGCCATCGTCGCGGCGGCGGAACTCTCGCACCGCTACATCACGGACCGCTTCCTGCCGGACAAGGCCATCGACCTGATCGACGAGGCCGGCGCGCGCATCAAGATGGAGATCGACTCCAAGCCGGAGTCGATGGACAAGCTCGAGCGCCGCACGATCCAGCTCAAGATCGAGCGCGAAGCCGTGAAGAAGGAGAGCGACGAGGCGTCGCGCAAGCGGCTGGAGCTGATCGAACAGGAAATCGAGCGGCTCGGGAAGGAATATGCCGACCTGGACGAGATCTGGCGCGCCGAGAAGGGCGCCGCCCAGGGCGCGGCCGCGCTGAAGGAGGAGATCGAGAAGATCAAGCTCGAGATCACCCGGCTGCAGCGCGAGGGCAAGCTCGACAAGGTGGCGGAACTCCAGTACGGCAAGCTGCCGGAACTGGAAGGCAAGCTGCAGGCGGCGACCAAGGCAGAGGCCAGCGAGCAGAAGCAGCCGAACAAGCTGCTGCGCACGCAGGTGGGTGCCGAGGAAATCGCCGAGGTGGTCAGCCGCGCCACCGGGATTCCGGTCGCCAAGATGATGCAGGGCGAGCGCGACAAGCTGCTGAAGATGGAAGACCGGCTCCACGCCCGCGTGGTGGGCCAGGACGAGGCCGTGCGGCTGGTGTCCGACGCCATCCGCCGCTCGCGCGCCGGCCTGGCGGACGAGAACAAGCCCTATGGCTCGTTCCTGTTCCTGGGGCCGACCGGCGTCGGCAAGACCGAGCTGTGCAAGGCGCTGGCCGAGTTCCTGTTCGACTCGGAGGACCACCTGATCCGCATCGACATGAGCGAATTCATGGAGAAGCACAGCGTGAGCCGGCTGATCGGCGCACCCCCGGGCTATGTCGGCTACGAGGAAGGCGGCTACCTGACCGAGGCGGTGCGCCGCAAGCCGTACGCGGTGATCCTGCTCGATGAAGTCGAGAAGGCGCACCCGGACGTGTTCAACGTGCTGCTGCAGGTGCTGGACGATGGTCGCCTGACCGACGGCCAGGGCCGTACGGTCGATTTCAAGAACACGGTGATCGTGATGACCAGCAACCTGGGCTCGCACCTGATCCAGTCGATGTCCGGCGAGCCGCAGGACGTGGTGAAGGGTGCGGTCTGGCAGGAGGTGCGCACGCATTTCCGGCCCGAGTTCCTGAACCGGATCGACGAAGTGGTGGTGTTCCACGCGCTGGACCAGCAGCACATCGAGTCCATCGCCCGCATCCAGCTGCAACGGCTGCAGGCGCGCCTGGCACGCATGGACATGACGCTGGACGTGACCGAGGCGGCGCTGGAGAAGATTGCCAGCGCAGGCTACGACCCGGTGTTCGGCGCCCGGCCGCTGAAGCGCGCGATCCAGCAGCAGATCGAGAACCCGGTGGCCCGCGCCATCCTCGAAGGCAAGTTCGCCGCCAAGGACGTGGTGCCGGTGGACTACGCCGACGGCGAGTTCACGTTCGGGAAGATGGTGGACTGAGCGGCCGGCTAACCTGCTGGTACAGAAAAGCCGCCCGGAGGGGATACCCTCCGGGCGGCTTTTCGCATCTAGTTGCCTTCTGGAACGGCTCGCAGAAGCCTGCGGGAAAGGAAGGTGCGCATGTCGCGGCGTACGTCGCAGACGATGTGGATGTACAGCACGTCGGCCCTGACCTCGTAGAGGATTCGGTTCATGCCAGAAATGACCTGCCGGTACTGCCGGAGGCCCAGGTCCGCCAGTTCCTCAGGGATGGCGCCGCCTTCAGGAAAGGTCTGGATCGAGCGAACGGAGTCCTTGATGCCCTGCAAGGTCTCCTGCCAGCTTGCCTTGCCGAAGCGCCGGACGATGTAGCGGCGCAGTTCGTGCAGATCCTCTTCCGCCGCTGCAAGGAAGACGGCCCTCACGCGGTATCGTCCCCATCCAGGTCGGCGAAGACATCCTCCGCATCACGAAAACGCTTGCGCTCGATGTCCCGGGCGCCCATCGCCAGCAGCTTTAGCAGGGCCAGGGTTTCTTCCTGTTCCTCAAACGTGCGCACATCCATGACCACGAGCTTGGCCTCGCCGTTCTGAGTGATCAGCATCGGCTCGCGCGACGCCGAGATGTCTTTGACAATCTCGGCGGCGTGGCTCTTTAGGTAGCTGATAGGTTTGACCTGGGTGGAGAATTTCACGGCTTGGCTCCCGCGGTCCATGGTTGATGGGGCCAAATATAGACCAAATATGGTCTTGTCCGCAAGATTCTCTTCAGCGTCAGCTTCCCCGCCACACCGGCGAGCGCCGGTTCACGAACGCATCCACCCCTTCGCGGAAGTCTTCGCTGCCATAACACTGCCGGACCAGGTCGTCGGTGTCCGCTACGGCGGCCACGGTCTGGCGGCGCAGGGCTTCCTTGACCACGGTCTGGGTGACGGGGGCCAGGGCGCCGAGGCGGTCGCACAGGGCGGCGACTTCGGCTTCCAGCGCTTCGGGCGCGTGCACGCCTTCGAGGAAGCCGCAGGCCAGGGCGGCGTCCGCGTCGAGGATCTGGGCCAGCAGCAGCATGCGGCGCACCGGTTGCAGGCCCCAGGCGGCACGCAGGCGGGTCAGGTTCAGTGCCGACAGCGTGTTGCCCAGCGTGCGCGCGATCGGCACGCCGAAGCGCGCCTTGGGCGTGGCGAGGCGGAAGTCGCAAGCCGTGACGATGGCAAGCCCGCCGCCCACCGCCCAGCCTTCGACGACCGCCACGGTAGGCATCGGCAGTTGTTCGACCAGCCGGATGCCTTCGTCAATGCGTGACTCGTAATCCACGCCATCGTCGCCACTGGAAAACTGCTGGAACTGGGCGATGTCGGTGCCGGCCACGAACGCCTCGCCGCCGGCGCCGCGCAGCACCACCACGCGGGCGCCGGCCGTGCCCTGCGCGGCCAGCGTGCGGCAGTGCCCGGCCAACTGCTCATACATCGCCCAGGTCATCGCGTTGCGCGCGGCGGGGCGGTCGAAGGTGAGCGTGGCGATGCCGCCCGCCACCGTCAGCGTGACCTGCCCGTCCGGGGACGGCAGCGGGGCGCTCATGATCCGAACGCGCCGGCCGTCGCCAGCGACTCTTGTTCGTCCTTCGAGAGGCCCAGCTCGGCCAGGATTTCCGCGGTGTGCTGGCCCAGCAGCGGCGGCGGGCGCCGCACCTGCTGGGGCGTGCCGCCCATCTTCACTGCGAAGCCGATATTGGGCACCTTGCCCTCGATCGGATGGTCGATCTCGATGCGCATCTGGCGATGCTTGCCGTGCTCGCTGTCGAACGCCTGCGGGTAGGTCAGGATCGGCCCCGCCGGGATGCCCACGGCGAGCAGCCGCTCGATCCATTCATCGCAACTCGCCTTGGCGAAGCTCTGCTCCAGCTCGGCGATCAGCGCCGGCCGGTTGGCCAGCCGCAGCGACACGCTGGCGAAGCGCTCATCCTTGAGCAGGTCGTGCCGGTCCAGCGTCTGGCACAGCAACTGCCACAGCTTCTGGTTGGTGGCGCCCATCACGAAGTAGCCATCGGCGGCCTTCATGGCCTGGTAGGGCGCGCTCATGCGGTTGGCTGTACCCAGCGGCTCGGGCTCGCGCCCCGTGCCCCAGTACTCGCAGGTGTCCCACACCGAGAACGCCAGCGCGGAGTCGAACAGTGACGCATCCACGTATTGCCCCTTGCCTGTCTGCTTGGCGCCGATATAGGCCGCCAGCATGCCGTAAGTGGCGAATAAAGCACATCCGATATCGGCCACGGGCACGCCGGCCTTCACCGGCGCCCCGCCCGGATAGCCGGTCACGCTCATCACGCCCGACATGGCCTGCGCCATCAGGTCGAAGCCGGGCCGGCCCGCCCACGGGCCGCTCTGGCCGAAGCCCGAGATGCTCACGTACACCAGCTTGGGATTGATCTTGGCCAGCGTTTCATAGTCGATGCCGAGCCGCTTCATCACGCCGGGGCGGTAGTTCTCGACCAGGATGTCGGCGGTTTCCGCCAGCCGGTAGAGCACCTCGCGGCCAGACTCGGTCTTGAGGTCCAGCGTCACGCTGCGCTTGTTGCGGTTCATGTTGAGGAAGCCCATGCTGTCCGGCCCCTTCATCTTGAAACCCATGGCGCCGCGGGTCTGGTCGCCGCCGTCAGGCGGTTCGATCTTGATCACGTCGGCGCCGAGGTCGGCCAGCAGCATGCAGGCGTAGGGGCCGGCCATGACCTGGCTCACGTCGAGCACGCGCACGCCGGCCAGCGGCAGGGAGGTGGCCGGCGCCGGGCCGCCGGGTTGGCTGAGATCTGTCATCGGAGGCATCCTGAATTCGTGGAGGAGAGGGGGGTGAGGGTGGCGTGCGCGGGCACGCCGTCCCGCAGCCATCAGCTTTCGGCCTTCACGCCGGCGTCCTTCACAACCTTGGCCCACTTGCTGGACTCGGACGCGATAAAGGTGCCGAACTGCTGGCTCGTGCCACCGGAATCCTCCGCGCCGAAGCTCTTGAGCCGCTCGGTCACATCGGGCATGAGCAGCACGCGGTTGACGTCCTCGTTCATGCGCTGCACCAGCGCCGGGGACATCCCTTTCGGCCCGACCAGGCCGTACCACGACGCGGCGTCCAGCCCGGGAAAGCCGGACTCCGCCAACGTCGGCACATTGGGATGGCTGGCCGCGCGCTTGAGCCGGGTCTGGGCGATGGCGATGACCTTGCCCTGCTGGATGAAGGGCGTGGCGGCGGTCATGGTGTCGAACGCGTAGTCGATCTGGCCGCCGATCAGGTCCGCCACGAGCGGGCCGGAGCCTTTGTAGGGCACATGCACCACATCGAGCTTGGCCTGCAGCCGGAACATTTCCAGCGCCAGATGCTGGGCCGAACCGATGCCGGACGAGCCGAACGAGATCTGCCCCGGCTTCTGGCGGCACAGCGCGACGATATCCTTCACCGTACGCACCTTCTGCTCGGGACGGCAGGTCAGCATGTTGGGGGTGACACCGACCATCGAAATCGGCGTGAAGTCGGCGCGCGGGTCGTACTTGACGTCCAGCAGCGCCGGGCCGATGGCATGGCTGTTGACGTGCGCCATCAGCAGCGTGTTGCCGTCAGGTGGCTGTTTCGCCACATAAGCCGCGGCAATCGCCCCGGTGGCGCCGGGTTTGTTCTCCACCAGCACGCTGGTGTTCCACATCGCGCCGAGCTTCTGGCCGATGACCCGCGCCAGCACGTCGGTGCCGCCGCCCGGGGCGAAGCCCACCACGATGCGCACCGGGCCGGCCACATCGGCCGCCCGCGCCAGGCTGGGCATCAGGCCCGGCACGGCCAGTCCGGCCACGGCTCCGAGTAGGAATTGTCTGCGCTGCATTGCCTGTCTCCATCCTTTGATCGTTATGGAGCCATCATCCGCAATGCGCCCGGCGTGGGCTATCGCTATTTGGGGGATTCTGGTTACGCGTTTTGCGCAAGCACCTTGAGCACGCCCAGCCCCGCCGAGGACAGCGCGTCCGCCGGGCGATGGCACAGCACGAACTGCCGCTGCGCCCAGGGGGCGTCGATGGGCAGGCGCACAAAGCGGCTGCCGCCCGCCACCTCGGCCGCGACGGCCTCCGGCATCACGCCGCAGCCCAGGTTCTGCGCCACCAGCGCGGCGATGCTGTCGAAGCCGCCCACACGCATGCGCATGCGCAGCACCCGCCCGGCTTCCTCGGCCAGCCGTTCCAGCCCGAGCGAGATGGCCGAGCCTTCGCCCAGCACGATCAGGTCGCAGTCGAGCACATCATCCGATGTCACCTGGGCGTGCCCGGCCAGCGCATGGTCGCGCGCCACCACCAGCACCAGCCGGTCATGCCGGTAGGGCGCGGTCGGCAGGTCGATCATGCCGAGGCTGCCTTCGTAGATGCCGATATCCACGGTGCCGCGCCGCAGCGACTGCTGCACCTCGAGGCTGTTCATCTCCTGGAGGTCGATGCGCACACCGGGGCAGGCGGCGGCACAGCGCTGGATATCGAAAGGCAGGAACTGGATCACGGCTGACTTCGGCGCAGCAACGCGCACCACGCCAAGATCGCCGCCAATAAAGGAGGCCGCATCGTCCTGCATGCGCTGCACGGTGTGAGTGATGCCGCGCGCGTGGGCCAGCAGCGCGCGGCCGGCCTCGGTCAGCGCCATGCCGTGGGGCAGGCGTTCGAACAGCGCCACACCGAGTTGGGCTTCGAGCTCCAGCACGCGGCGCGAGGCCGCGGCCGGGGCCAGGTGCAGGCGCTCCGCGCCCCGTGTGATGCCACCGAGTTCGGCCACGGCGATGAACAGCTGGACGGTCGTGAGATCGAAATGCAGCCGGGGGCTGCGCAAGGGCAGGGGGGACGTCACGATGGGCGGCGTTGGGGACTGGCCATGGGGAGCCATCGATTGTCCGCCGATCCGGGGCCGCCGGCCACTGCGGTTTTCCCGTGCCGGCGCGCAAGAAAAAGCCCGCCTCCGTGAGGGGGCGGGCTTTGCTGGTGCTGCTCGGAGATCGTGGCTTACCAGTGGAAGCCGGCGGAGACCGTCGAGCCGTAGTTGCCGCGCGTGTTGGAGGACACGATGGCCTTGTAGACCCACTTCCCGCTGCTCGACATCTTGGATACGCCCAGCGCGACCGCGGATTCCCCGCTGTACGCGGATGCCCCCAGCGCCGCCATGCCCTTGCCCGGCTTGACGGCCTGCGGCAGGCCCGCCATGGCCATCGCCGACGCCGTGCCGGCATTGGCGTCGCGGCGCACCGCACCTACCTGCCTGTTGGTGTAGGCGTTGGCCTGGTTCAGCGTCTGGCTGTTTCCCTGGCTGGCGTAGCTCCGCATCTGGCCGAGGTTGACGGCGTCGGTATCCTGCGTGCCGGCGGCCACGTTGACGATCTGGCGTTCGGCATCCGCGTTGCCAACCGAGACGGTGTCGGCACGGTCGGCAACCGAGCCGGCGCCCAGCGCCACGCTGTTGTCAGCGCTGGCCTTGGCATCGGCACCCACGGCTACGGCGGCGTTGCCGCTGGCCTCACCGTAGCTGCCGATCGCCACGCCACGGCTCTCCGACCGGACGATGGCGGCGTCGCTGCCGTCGGACTTGCCATCCGCCTGGAAGTAATGGCTCGCGCCGCCACCCTTCGCCAGTTGTTGCGTCAGGCTGAAGATCTGACTGCCGTTGACCGCGTCGGTGCTGCCGGCGCCAATCAGGCCGTCGGCCACGCCAGTGAGCTGGCGCGCGCCTTCCGTGCCGGCCACGTTCACCACCTTGCCGCCCTTGTCGGTCGCCACGTTGATGTCGCCGGTTGCGGCGTCCTGCTTGACCAGGCCGATCGTGCCGCTGTTGATATTGTTGGTGATCTGGGTGATCGAACCCTCGACATTGGTCACGCGATTGTCGAGGTTCGTGATAGCGCCGCCCACGTTGTTGACGGTGGTGCCGCCGACGGTGTAGGTCGGCCCGGAGATGCTACCGTCGTTGTTGACCGCCGACCCGCCACCCAGTGCCGTGGCAATGGAACTGCTCACGCCGTGGAGCTGGCCGCCGTTGACGGCGAACAGGCTGCCGGCTGCGACCGTGCCGTTGGCCACGCCACGCAGCTGCCGGGCGCCGGCGGTGCCGGTCAGATCCATCAGCAAGCCGTCCTTGTCCTTGGCCACGGTGATCTCCTTGGTCGTCGCGTCCTGCTTGACGAGGCCGGCCATGCCGTTGTTGATCGTGTTGGCGAGGTCCGTGATGTCGCCCTCGACGTTGGTCACGCGGCCGTCGATCGTGGTGACGCGGCCATCGAGATTGGTGATGGCACTGCCCACGTTGTTGACGGTAGTCCCGCCAACCGTATAGGTCGGTGCCGACACAGTGCCATTGCTGTTGACCGTAGCCCCGCCGCCCAGCGCGGTGGCAACCGAGCTGCTGACGCCATGGAGCTGGCCGCCGTTGACAGCGTGCAGGCTGCCGGCCGCAACCGTGCCGTTGGCCACGCCACGCAACTGGCGGGCGCCGGCGGTGCCGGTCAGGTCGACCTGCGTGCCGGCCTTGTCGCTGGCGACGGTGATCGCCTTGGTGGTGGCGTCCTGCTTGACCAGGCCGACGGCGCCATTGTTGATGTTGCTGGTGAGGTTCGTCACCGAGCCTTCGACGTTGGTCACGCGGCCATCGATGTTGGTCACCCGGTTATCCACGGTGGTGACGCGCCCATCGAGATTGGTGATGGCGCCGCCCACGTTGTTGACGGTGGTGCCGCCGACGGTGTAGGTGGGCGCCGAGATGGAGCCGTCGTTGTTCACCGCCGAGCCGCCGCCCAGCGCGGTGGCAACCGAGCTGCTCACGCCATGGAGCTGGCCGCCGTTGACAGCGTGCAGGCTGTCGGCTGCAACCGTGCCATTGGCCACGCCGCGCAACTGGCGGGCGCCGGCGGTGCCGGTCAGGTCGACCTGCGTGCCGGCCTTGTCGCTGGCCACGGTGATCACCTTGGTGGTGGCATCCTGCCGCACCAGGCCGGTCGTGCCGTTGTTGATACTGTTGGTCAGGTTCGTGACCGAGCCTTCGACGTTGGTCACCCGGCCGTCGACCGTTGTCACACGATTGTCCACGGAGGTCACGCGGCCATCGAGGCCGCTGATGGCGCTGCCCACGTTGTTGACGGTGGTGCCGCCAACCGTATAGGTCGGTGCCGACACGGTGCCATTGCTGTTGACCGCAGCCCCGCCACCCAACGCAGTGGCAACCGAGCTGCTGACGCCATGGAGCTGGCCGCCGTTGACAGCGTGCAGGCTGCCGGCCGCAACCGTGCCATTGGCCACGCCACGCAACTGGCGGGCGCCGGCGGTGCCGGTCAGGTCGACCTGCGTGCCAGCCTTGTCGCTGGCCACGGTGATCGCCTTGGTGGTGGCGTCCTGCCGGACCAGGCCGACCGTGCCGCTATTGATACTGTTGGTGAGGTTTGTAACCGAGCCTTCGACATTGGTCACGCGATTGTCCACAGTGGTCACGCGGCCATCGAGATTGGTGATGGCGCTGCCCACGTTGTTGACGGTGGTGCCGCCGACGGTATAGGTCGGCGCGGCAATGCTGCCGTCGGTATTGACGGCGGCGCCGCCGCCAAGGCTTGATGTAACGCCCCTCAACTGGCCCACGTTGACGGCGTCGGTATTTTCCGTGCCGGCCGCCATGTTCGTGACCGTGCGCAACAAGCTTGCACTGCCGACGGCCACCGAGTTGTTGCGCGTGGCGGTGGAATAGGCGCCGAGCGCGACGGAGTTCTCGCCGCTGGCGACGGCGTGCACGCCAAGCGCAGTGGCATTCGTATTGATGGCCTGGGCGTTGGGGCCAAATGCGCTGGTCATCGCGGCAGTCGCCCTGGAATCGGCGCCAACCGCCGTGCCGGCGTGTCCGGTGGCTATTGAACCATTGCCGAGCGCCATGCTGTCTGTGCCGCTGGCAAGCGTTCTGGCGTCGAATGAACCGGAGGAGCCGAGCGCAATGGCGCCCGTGCCGCTTGCAGTGGCCTGGGGCCCGATGGCGATCGCGTCATTGCTGCCAGTTGCCGTGCCGCCATCCACCGAGCCGGCTTTCGATTCTTCCGCACACAGGATGGAAGCGCTGATCGCCAAAAACGCCGCTGCGGACTTGAGTCTGCGGCCGCCTGACTTGGCGGCTTCCGAGGCCGCAACATAGGTGCCGGTCTTGTCGCACCAGATACTCTTGTATGACTTGTTCATGATATTCACTTCCTACCTTCAAGGTCTAAGGGGGCCGGGCAGTCTTCAGATCTTTTCGACGCATTGAAGGCGTCCCGCATGCAGCGAATAATGGATGTCAGAGGCACTCACATAAATCGTAGAAACCTTAAAAAAGGCGACATGTGCGGCCTTCCCGGACCGTGGGTTCGGGGCAAGGGGCAAGGGAGGGGGAGGCCGGTTTGGCCCACTGCATGGCAAATGCTTGATGTGGGTCAAGGTGAGTCGGACGCTGCGTCGTTACGATGGCATCCGTCATGGAGATGCGGGGGCGCTCTTCATGACTTGTCTACCCGTTTCCGGAAATGGAAACTTGGCCCGCGATGCTTCTCCGGCTTCGCGGGCTTTCTTTTTTGGGCGCCGCCCCGGCGCCCGTCGGGTGGAATATGTGCATATTGCTGCCCGTTCTTATGCGGATTTCATGCTTGGATCGGCGAAACCATTCGTTCCGTTCAGAAGACCCCGTCGGTAGTCTCTAACCCTGACAGAAGCCCGGAAGCCATCCGGGCCGGTTTCCACGCCATTGACACCTGACGGGAGCAAGACAAGATGATTCGCAAGCTGGCCATCGGCCTCGCCGTACTCTCCGCACTCGGCGCCGCCCAGACCGCCTCGGCCACTAATCTGCTGAACGTATCGTATGACCCCACGCGCGAGCTGTATGTGGATGTGAACGCGGCCTTCGCCAAGGCCTGGAAGGCGCAGGGTGGCGATGCCGTGACGATTCGCCAGTCGCACGGCGGTTCGGGCAAGCAGGCCCGCTCCGTGATCGACGGGCTGGACGCCGACGTGGTCACCCTCGCCCTCGGCTACGACATCGACGCCATCGCCGAAAAGGGTTTGCTCAAGCCGGACTGGCAGAAGCGCCTGCCGCACAACGCCTCGCCGTACACCTCGACCATCGTGTTCCTGGTGCGCAAGGGCAATCCCAAGCAGATCAAGGACTGGGGCGACCTGATCAAGCCGGGCGTGCAGGTCATCACCCCGAACCCGAAGACCTCGGGCGGCGCGCGCTGGAACTACCTGGCCGCGTGGGGCTATGCGCTGCGCCAGCCGGGCGGCAATGACGCCAAGGCCAAGGAGTTCGTCTCGGCGCTGCTCAAGAACGTGCCAGTGCTCGACTCGGGCGCGCGCGGTGCCACCACCACCTTTGTGGAACGCGGCCTGGGCGACGTGCTGATCGCCTGGGAGAACGAGGCCATCCTGGCCATCAAGGAACTGGGACCGGACAAGTTCGATATCGTCGCGCCGTCGGTCTCGATCCTGGCCGAGCCGCCCGTAGCCGTGGTGGACAAGGTGGTGGACAAGAAGGGCACCCGCAAGGCGGCCGAAGCCTACCTCCAGTTCCTCTACACCGACGAGGGCCAGGAAATTGCCGCGAAGAACTACTACCGGCCGATTTCCGAGAAGGTGGCGGCCAAGTACGCGGCCAACTTCCCGAAGGTGAAGCTGTTCACGATCGACGAGGTATTTGGCGGCTGGCAAAAGGCCCAGAAGACGCACTTCGCCGATGGCGGGTCGTTCGACCAGGTCTACCAGCCGGGCCGGAAGTAAATCCGTAACGGGGCCGCGCCACCGCGCGCGCTGCCCCGGCCCATCGGGAAGACCCCATCAGGAAGACCCCATCAGGAAGACCCACCAAGGAGCGCCCGATGTCTGCCAGCCAGTTCCGCATCGCCCCCCGGCGATGTCCCGCCTGACCTGAATCCCCGCGGCCGCGCCTGACGCGCGCCGCATTCCCGGAAGACCGCTTGCCCGATGCCGCTGTTCGCCAGCCGGCAGGGAGGCCTGTCGTCCGTGGCTCGTCATTTTCAGATTTCTCTCATAGACAGATCCAGGACAACTCGCATGACATCGCCCATCGCTCGCTCCCTCTCTAAACGCCGCCGCCTGCTGACGGGTGCGCTGGTACTCGCCACCGGCCTGGCCTACGGGCTGCTGGCCGCGCCGGTACAGGCCCAGTCGCAGACCGTGAACCCGAAGCTGCTGCGCATTGGCTACCAGAAGTACGGCACGCTGACGCTGCTCAAGGCGCGCGGCACGCTTGAGAAACGTCTTGCGCCGCAGGGCATTACGGTCAAATGGACCGAGTTCCCGGCCGGCCCGCAGCTGCTGGAGGGGCTCAACGTGGGCGCCGTCGATTTCGGCACCGTGGGCGAGGCCCCGCCGATCTTCGCGCAGGCCGCCGGCGCGCAACTGGCCTACATCGGCAATGAGCCGCCCGCGCCGACCGCCGAGGCCATCGTGGTGCCGAAGGGCTCCGCGCTGAAGTCCGTGGCGGACCTGCGCGGCAAGCGCGTGGCGCTGAACAAGGGTTCGAACGTGCACTACCTGCTGGTGAAGCAGCTGGAGGCAGCCGGCGTGGCCTACAGCGAGATCCAGCCGGTCTACCTGCCGCCCGCCGATGCGCGGGCCGCCTTCGAGCGCGGCGCGGTGGACGCCTGGGTGATCTGGGACCCGTTCCTGGCCGCCGCCGAGAAGCAGCTGGGCGCGCGCGTACTGATCGACGGACGCAGCGCGGATGGCAAGAACGTGGTCAGCAATCACCAGTTCTACCTGGCCTCGCGCCCCTACGCGCAGGCCCGGCCGGACGTGGTGACCACCATCCTCGACGAACTCGCGCAACTGGGCCAATGGGCCGAGAAGCATCCGAAGGACGCCAGCACGGTGCTGGTGAAGGAAACCGGCCTCGACGCCACCGTGCTCGACCTCGCCGTTTCAAGGTTTTCCTATGGTGCGAAACCGGTCACGGCCGCCGTGCTGGCCGAGCAGCAGCGCATTGCCGATGCCTTCCACGCGCTCAAGCTGATTCCCAAGCCGATCCAGGTGGCCGATGCCGCCTGGACGCCGCCGGCTGGCAAGGCGCCGACCCAGCAGGCACAACGCTGATCCCCGCTGATCCCCCATATCTAGACAAATCACGAGGCCCGACATGCAACTGTTTTGGTTCATCCCCACCCATGGCGACAGCCGCTACCTGGGCACGTCCGAAGGCGCCCGCGAGGTCAGCTTCGACTATCTGAAGCAGATTGCCGTCGCCGCCGATACGCTCGGCTACGAAGGCGTGCTGATTCCCACCGGGCGCTCCTGCGAAGACCCGTGGGTGGCGGCGTCCGCGCTGTCCGCCGTGACGCGCCAGCTCAAGTTCCTGGTGGCCGTGCGGCCCGGGCTGATGACGCCGACGCTGGCTGCGCGCATGGCGGCCACGTTCGACCGGCTCTCCGGCGGGCGGCTGCTGGTGAACCTGGTGACGGGTGGCGATGTGGCCGAGCTGGAGGGCGATGGCCTGTTCCTCGACCATGCGGCGCGCTACGAGGCATCGGCGGAGTTCATCCGCATCTGGCGTGACGTGCTGGCCGCCAGCCATGACAGCGGCCAGATCGACTTCAGCGGCAAGCACCTGACCGTGAAGGGCGCCCGGGTGCTGTACCCGCCCGTGCAGCGCCCGCATCCGCCGGTGTACTTTGGCGGGTCGTCCGAGGCCGCGCATGAACTGGCGGGCGAGCAGGTCGATACCTATCTGACCTGGGGCGAGCCGCCGGCAGACGTGGCAAAGAAGCTGGCCGATGTGCGCGCCCGCGCCGCGAAGCATGGCCGCACGGTCAAGTTCGGCATTCGCCTGCACGTAATCGTGCGCGAGACCGACGATGCCGCCTGGGCCGCCGCCGAGGACCTGATCAGCCGGCTCGACGACGAGACCGTGGCGCGCGCGCAGGCCGTGTTCGCCAGGATGGATTCGGAAGGGCAGCGCCGCATGGCCGCGCTCCACGCGGGCGGGGCCAAGCGCACGCGCGAGGCGCTTGAGATTAGTCCTAACCTGTGGGCCGGCGTGGGCCTGGTGCGCGGCGGGGCCGGCACGGCACTGGTGGGCGATCCAAAGACCGTGGCGGCGCGTATCGAGGAATACGCGGCGCTGGGCATCGACACCTTCGTGCTGTCCGGCTACCCGCACCTCGAGGAAGCGTACCGCTTTGCCGAGCTGGTGTTCCCGCTGCTGCCGCGCACCGTGCGGGAGAAGCTGCCGGGGCAGGTGCTGTCCGGGCCGTTCGGCGAAGTGATGGCCACCGGCATCGTGCCGCGTGCGTCGCAGAGCTAGCGCGGGGGAGGGTCTCAAGATGTCTCAACGTAAACGCATTGCCGTGCCGACCATCAACGCGCAGGCCATCGCGCCGTGGATCGTGCCAGTGTTGCTGATTGGCGTGTGGCAGGCGGCATCGCAACTGGGCTGGCTGTCCAACCGCGTGCTGCCGGCGCCGCTGGCCGTGGTGGAGGCCGCATGGACGCTGGCCGTCTCCGGCGAGCTGTGGCGCCATGTCTGGGTCAGCACCTGGCGCGCGGTGGTGGGGCTGGCCGTGGGCGGCGGGCTGGGCCTCGCGCTCGGGCTGCTGACCGGCACCTTCCGCACCGCCGCCACGCTGCTCGACAGCACGCTCCAGATGGTGCGCAACATCCCCACGCTGGCGCTGATTCCGCTGGTGATCCTCTGGTTTGGCATCGACGAGACCGCCAAGCTGTTCCTGGTGGCGCTGGGCGTGTTCTTCCCGGTGTACCTGAACACGTATCACGGCATCCGCGCGGTGGACCCGGGGCTGGTGGAGATGGCGCGCAGCTACGGCTTGTCCGGCTGGCGGCTGTACCGCGAGGTGATCCTGCCCGGCGCGCTGCCGAACATCCTGGTGGGCGTGCGGTTTTCGCTCGGCCTGATGTGGGTGATTCTGATCGTTGCCGAGACGATCTCTGCGCAGTCAGGTATCGGCTATATGACGATGAACGCGCGCGAGTTCCTGCAGACCGATGTGGTGCTGGTGGGCATCCTGCTCTACGCGCTGCTCGGCAAGCTGGCGGATGTGCTGTCGCGCGCGCTGGAGCGCTTCTGGCTGCGCTGGCATCCGGGCTACCAGTCCGCCTGATATCGGCATGACAACGAACAAGGAGTCGATGATGCATACCCATCCGGTGGAACAGGCGGCGCTGGCCTACCTCGACGCGGGGCTGGCCGCCCGTGCCCCGACGCGCCCGGCGATCCGCGATTCCCGCGATACCCGACCTTCAGGGGGGGTGTCCCTGCGCGTGGAGCAGGTGGTCAAGCGCTACAACGGCCGGGAGGTGCTGCACGGCATTGACCTCCAGGCGCAGCCAGGCGAGTTCGTGGCGATCGTCGGGCGCAGCGGCTGCGGCAAGAGCACGCTGCTGCGGCTGGTGGCGGGGCTGGAGGCTACCGATGGCGGCGCCGTGAACATCGACGGCAGCGAGGCCCCCCACGCCCGTGGGGGCCGGGCGGTGCGCGAGGATATCCGCGTGATGTTCCAGGACGCGCGGCTGCTGCCGTGGAAGCGCGTGCTGGACAACGTGGCGCTGGGCCTGCCGCGCACGCGCCGCGACGACGCGGCCAACGTGCTGGCCCAGGTGGGGCTGGCCGAGCGTGCCGGCGAATGGCCCGCGCGGCTCTCCGGCGGCCAGCGGCAGCGCGTGGCGCTGGCGCGGGCGCTGGTCCACCATCCGCGCCTGCTGTTGCTCGATGAGCCGCTCGGCGCGCTGGACGCGCTCACGCGCATCGAGATGCAGGGGCTGATCGAATCGCTGTGGCGCCGGCTCGGCTTCACGGCGCTGCTGGTCACGCACGATGTGTCCGAGGCGATTGCCCTGGCCGACCGCGTGGTGCTGATCGAGGACGGCCGCATCGCGCTGGACCAGCGCGTGGACCTGCCCCGGCCCCGCCAGCGCGGCGCGGCGGCGTTCGCGGAACTGGAGGCGGCGGTGCTCGACCGCGTGATGCGGAAGGCGGACCCGGCCGCAGAGACCCCCACGGAAGTATCGACCTCGCAGAATCTTCATGCCCCGTTGGCGGAGGAGCTTCTATGATGATCCATCAGGCCATCCACGCACCGGCGTTGCCGGCGGAGTTGCCATGACCCTTTCGACGCAAGCCCTGTCTTCGTCGGCCAGCCCTCTGGCCACCTATCTCGACACCCTGCCGCGTGTGCCGGTGCCGGGGCGCGAGCTGTGGCGCGACGCCCGGGGGCAGGTGCAGGGCCAGTATTTCAACTGCTCGCTGACCAGCGCGTTCGAGCCGCTGGTGACGCTGGCGGCGCGCGAGGTGGTGGCCCACGAGGGCTCCATCCGCACCTATGCCGAGGACGGCGTGGGGCTGGCGGCGTGGAAGCTGTTCGCGATGGCGGCGGACGATGCCTCGCTGGTCTCGCTGGACCGCCTGTCGCGGCTGGTGCACGCCATCAACTACTTCGCCGCCGAGGGCTCCCATCAGCTTGTCCTGAATGTTCACAACCGGCTGCTCGCCGCCGTGGCGGACGACCATGGCGCGGCGTTCCGGCGTGCGCTGGAGTCCTTGGGGCTGCCGATCGATCGTTTCGTGATCCAGGTGCCGGCCAGCGCCAATGACGACCTGCCGCTGCTGCTGCACGTGGTGGGCAACTACCGGCGCAATGGCTTCAAGGTGAGCCTGCAGGCATCGGACCCGGCCGAGGCCGGCGCGCTGATGGCGCACGCGCTGCCGGACTGGCTCAAGCTGGACATGCGCCGCACCTGGACGGACCGCCAGCTGGCCGGCCTGCGTGCGAGCGCCGATACCGCCGGCGTGACGCTGATCGGCCGGCGCGTGCAGGACGACGTGGCCGTGGCGCGGCTGCAGGACGCGGGCATCGCGCTGGGGCAGGGCGTGGCGGTGGCCGGGGAGCCGGTGTCGGCACGTCACTTGCATGCATCGGATCATCCATCGAACCCCGCGCAAAGGGAGCCCGCATGACAGCATCGATCGCTTCGTTGTCCGCCTTGTTGTCGGATAGCACGGCCGCGCCGCGCCTGGCGGTGCCGCGCGGCTTGCAGATCCTGACCGTGCCCGGGCTCCATGGCAGTGGGCCGGCCCACTGGCAGAGCCGCTGGGAAGCGAAGTTTCCGGACTGGCAGCGGATCGACCAGCATGACTGGGGGCGGCCCAGCCTGCCGCTCTGGGCGGAACGGGTCTCGGAAGGCATCTCCCGAGCCCAGCGCGTGGCGCCGCGCGGGGCGGTGCTTGTGGCGCACAGTTTTGGATGCCTGGCCACGCTGCGCCAGGCCGTGCTGGACCCGGCCGGCGTGGCCGGCGTGCTGCTGGTGGCGCCGGCCGATCCGGACAAGTTCGGCGTGGCTTCGCTGCTGCCGACCTCCCGGCTGCCGTTTCCGACCATTCTGGTGGCCAGCCGCAACGATCCGTGGATGCACCAGCGCACCGCCTTCAGCTGGGGCACGTTGTGGGGGAGCGAACTGATCGATGCCGGCCACCTCGGCCACATCAATGCCGATTCGGGGCTGGGCGAGTGGCCAGAAGGGCAGGCCTTGCTCGCCACATTGCTGCAAAGAATCGAGTCCGATGGACGGATTTTGGCTTCAGGTGACGGATCGGACACCTGGGAAGCCTCTGCCGAGGTCGGTCCGACCGTCCCTTATATTTAAAACGATTAAAGAAATGCGTAAAGATTCGTTCTGTTTATAAGGGCGCATCTGCAAAATTTGTCTCGTACCCCGGCGCCTTATGCGCCGGCTTCATAAAGACGAGACGACATGCCCCCATCGATCACCCTGGCGGCCCCTGCACCCACCGACGCGCCGCGCCGGCCGGCCCGCTCCGGCACGCAACGGTTTACCGTGCTGCCCGGCTTCGGCCTGTCCCTGGGTTTCACCATCTTCTATCTGACGCTGATCGTCCTGATCCCGCTGTCGGCCACGTTCCTGAAGACCTTCACGATGACGTGGGACGCGTTCTGGACCACGGTGACCGCGCCGCGCGTGGTGGCGTCTTATCAGTTGAGCTTCGGCGCGTCGCTGGTGGCGGCCATCATCAATACCGTGTTCGGGCTGGTGGTGGCGTGGGTGCTGGTGCGCTACCGCTTTCCGGGCAAGCGCCTGATCGACGCGCTGGTGGACCTGCCGTTCGCGCTGCCCACCGCCGTGGCCGGTATCGCGTTGACGGCGCTGTTCGCGGGCAATGGCTGGATCGGCAAATACCTGGAGCCCCTCGGCATCAAGGTGGCGTTTGCGCCGCTTGGTGTGGTGGTGGCGCTGACCTTTATCGGCCTGCCGTTTGTCGTGCGCACGGTGCAGCCGGTGCTGGAAGACGTGGAGCGTGAGCTTGAGGAAGCCGCCGCCAGCCTGGGCGCGTCGCGGCTCCAGACCTTCTGGCGCGTGATTCTGCCGGCCATCCTGCCGGCGCTGCTGACCGGCTTCGCGCTGTCGTTCGCCCGGGCCACGGGCGAGTACGGCTCGGTGGTGTTCATCTCCGGCAACATGCCGATGGTGTCCGAGATTGCCCCGCTGATGATCTATTCGAAGCTGGAGCAGTACGACTACGCCGGCGCTACCGCCGTGGCGGTGGTGATGCTGGTGATTTCCTTCGGGCTGCTGCTGTTGATCAACCTGTTGCAGGCGTGGACGCGCCGTTCCCAGTCGGGCCGCCGCGCTTCGGCGCTGCCTGATGGTCCCCACCACGGCAATCCGGAGGCGAGCTGACATGGCCGGCGCAATTTCCCGACTCGGCGCCACGCAAGGGGCCAACCCCGGCGCCCCGCATCGCCACGACGCCACCGGCGAAGCCCCGTGGGTACGCTACACGCTGATCACGGTGGCGGTACTGTTCCTCGGCCTGTTCCTGTTCATCCCGCTGGCTTCGGTGTTCTATGAGGCGCTGAAGAAGGGCGTCGACACCTACTTCGCCGCGCTGGTGGAGCCGGACGCCGTCTCGGCGATCCAGCTCACGCTGCTGGTGGCCGCCATCGCCGTGCCGCTCAACGTGGTGTTCGGCGTGGCCGCCGCCTGGGCCATCGCCAAGTTCGAATTCCGGGGCAAGCAGCTGCTGACCACGCTGATCGACCTGCCGTTCTCGGTCTCGCCGGTGATCTCGGGCCTGATCTACGTGCTGATGTTTGGCGCGCAGGGCTGGTTCGGCCCGTGGCTGGAGGCCCACGACATCAAGATCATGTTCGCGGTGCCGGGCATTGTGCTGGCGACGATCTTCGTCACCTTCCCGTTCGTGGCGCGCGAGCTGATTCCGCTGATGCAGGCCCAGGGCAGCGAGGAGGAGGAGGCCGCCATCGTGCTGGGCGCGTCCGGCTGGCAGACCTTCCGGCATATCACGCTGCCGAACATCCGCTGGGGCCTGCTGTATGGCGTGATCCTGTGCAATGCGCGGGCGATGGGCGAGTTTGGCGCGGTATCGGTGGTCTCGGGCCATATCCGCGGCCTGACCAACACCATGCCCCTGCACGTGGAAATTCTCTACAACGAGTACAACTTCGCGGCCGCGTTCGCGGTGGCGTCGCTGCTGACGCTGCTGGCGCTGGTCACGCTGGGCATCAAGACGCTGGTGGAAATCCGCGCCGGCAGGGAACATCAGGACGAGGGCGCGAGCCGCCCCGCGCCGACACTGCAAGGGCAGCCATCATGAGCATTCAGGTCAGGAACGTACAGAAGCACTTTGGCGATTTCGTCGCGCTGGACAACGTCTCGCTCGACTTCGACGAAGGCGAGCTGACCGCGCTGCTGGGCCCCTCGGGCTGCGGCAAGACCACGCTGCTGCGCATCATCGCCGGCCTGGAGCGCGCCGATGCGGGCCAGGTGGTGCTGGGCGGGCTGGATGCCTCCGCGCAGCACGTGCGCCAGCGCAATGTCGGCTTCGTGTTCCAGCATTACGCGCTGTTCAAGCACATGAGCGTGTTCGAAAACGTGGCCTTCGGCCTGCGCGTGAAGCCGCGCGCCGAGCGGCCCTCGGAAGCGAAGATCCGCGAGAAGGTGAAATCGCTGCTGGAGCTGGTGCAGCTCGACTGGCTGGCCGACCGCTACCCGGCGCAACTCTCGGGCGGGCAGCGCCAGCGGATTGCGCTGGCCCGCGCGCTGGCCGTGGAGCCGCGCGTGCTGCTGCTCGACGAACCGTTCGGCGCGCTGGACGCCAAGGTGCGCAAGGAACTGCGCCGCTGGCTGCGCCGCCTGCACGACGAACTGCACGTGACCAGCGTCTTCGTCACGCACGACCAGGAAGAGGCGCTGGAGGTGGCCGACCAGGTGGTGCTGATGAACCACGGCCGCGTGGAGCAGTCCGGCACGCCCGAGGCGGTCTACAACCATCCGGCCACGCCGTTCGTGTTCGGCTTCCTCGGCAATGTGAACCTGTTCCATGGCCGGCTGGAAGTGGGCGATACCGGCGGCCTCCTGCACACCGGCGAGGCGATTCTGCCCGTGGTGGGCAGCGGCCACGAGACCGCCGGCGACGCGGTGGCCTACGTCCGTCCGCATGATCTGGACGTGGAGCGCTACGCGCCGGGCACCGATGGCATCGCCGTCACGCTGCGCCGCGCGCTGACGCTGGGGCCGGTGGCCCAGCTGGAACTGGAACGCGAGGACAACCAGGACGTGATCGAGGTGGCGCTGCCGCTCGAACGCTTCCGACACGCCGGGTTCCGGGAGGGCGAGTTGCTGGCGGTGCGTCCGCGCCAGTTGCGCGTCTTCACGGCCGGCACCCGTAACTGATCGTGATCGCCCCCTATCAACAGAGCAAGAGAGCCCACCGAGGAGCGCCTCCATGAACTTCCAGCAACTGAGATCGATCCGCGAGGCAGTGCGCCGTCAGTTCAACCTGACGGAAGTGGCCAATGCGCTCTACACGTCACAACCGGGCGTGTCGCGCCAGATCCGCGAACTTGAGGAAGAGCTGGGCGTGGAGATCTTCGAGCGTTACGGCAAGCGCCTCACCGGGCTGACCGAGCCGGGCCGCGAGATCGTCCGTATCGTCGAACGGCTATTGCTTGAGGCCGAGAACCTGCGCCAGGCCGGCGACGAGTTCGCGGGCCGCCATACCGGCCGCCTGACCGTAGCCACCACGCACACGCAGGCGCGCTATGCACTGCCGAAGGTGGTGCAGAGCTTCCGCCGTGAATATCCCCATGTGACGTTAGCGCTGCAGGAAGCATCGCCGTCCCATATCGTCGAATTGCTGCTGACCGGGCAGGCCGATATCGGCATCGCCACGGAGGCGGTGGCCAACGAGGCCGGACTGACCTCGTTCGAGGCCTATAGCTGGCAGCACGTGCTGGTGGTCTCGCCCGAGCACCCGCTGACGCGGCTGCCCGAGCCGACGCTGGAGGACATCGCCAATTTCCCGATCATCACCTACGACGCCGGCTTTACCGGGCGCCGCAAGATCGACGGGGCGTTTGCCGAGGCCGGTCTCCAGCCGGAAATCGTGCTGACGGCGATGGATGCCGACGTGATCAAGACTTACGCCGAGCTGGACCTGGGCGTGGGGATCATCGCGTCGATGGCCTACGACGCCCGCAAGGATGCCGGCCTGGTGCGGATTTCCGCCGACCATCTGTTCGAGCCGAACACGACCAGCGTGGCCGTGCGGCGGGGCGCGTACCTGCGCGGCTACGCGCACGCGTTCATCAATATGTTCGCGCCGCATCTGTCGCGCGATACGGTGTCCACGGCGCTGGCCGAGAGCGCCAATCGCCCGGCGCTGGCCGCCTGATCCTGCGCGGACGGCATTCAAACGGCCGTTTGCGGCCAATCTGCCCCGATCCCGCCCCAGAACCTGCCTCCCGGTCGGCCCGGCGCACACTTCGCGCCGTGTGCCGCCGTTTCGTCGCACGGTGCTTCCTTCCTCGCCGCGTCCGGCGTAAAGTGCCCTCACGCAGACCGCCTTTTAAGCAAATTGCGATAACAGGCGGATGCATGCTGCAGTGCATCATCAGAATGCCACGCGGCCACTGCCGTGAACTACGAGGAGGGAAGACCATGCGGCAAATCCATGATGCCGGGGATGGGTGCGTCGGCCCGGCGAGCGGCCGCCCATGAAGCGCTGCCTCTCCACCGCGCTGCCATCGCGGCTGAATATCCTTGGCCGCGACTTGCTGTTCGTGCTCTGCATGAACACGGTGATCGCCGTCAGCCTGAATTACGGCTTCCAGACGGGCGGCACCTTCGCGCACAATTTTCTCTATAGCCAGTTGATCGGCCTGTCGATCTGGGTCTTTATCGACGTGCCGCGCGTACTGATCTGGTGGAACGACCGCCCGCGCCGCTGGCCGTTCATGTGCCTGGCCGTGGTGGCCGTGCCGCTGGGCGTGGTGCTCGGCAGTTGGGCCACACGCGAACTGCTGGGGCTGCCGATCAAGTCGCAGGCCGAGGCCGGCGACATGCTGCGCATGTGCCTGGTGGTGGGCATGCTGGCATCGGCGAGCATGATCTATTTCTACTGGTCGCGCGAGAAGCTGGCCTACCTGGAACGCCAGGCCGCGCTGGACGCGCTCCAGCGCGAGGAATCCGAAAAGCAGCTCGTGCGCGCCCAGTTGATGGCGCTGCAGGCGCAGATCGAACCCCATTTCCTGTTCAACTCGCTGGCCAACCTCGATGGGTTGATCGCCACCGATCCGCGCGCGGCGCGGCAACTGCTGCAACGGCTGATCGGCTTTCTGCGCATGTCGCTGCAACACACGCGGGCGGAGCAGTGCACGCTGAAGCAGGAGTTCGAGTTGCTGCGCAGCTATCTCGATATCCAGGGCATGCGCTTTGGCGCGCGGCTCGATTTCCAGATCGAGTTGCCACCGGCGCTGGCCGAGGCCGAGATTCCGCCGATGCTGATCCAGCCGCTGGTGGAGAACGCGGTGACGCATGGCATCGAGCCGTGCATGCGTGGCGGGAAAATCACATTGTCTGCCCGGGATGCCGGCGACGGCAGTGTGCAGGTCATCATTGCCGATACCGGCGTGGGCTTCTGCCAGGGCCACAGCAAGGGCTCGGGCATGGGCCTGACCCATGTGCGCGAGCGCCTGGCGCGGATTTTTGGCGTCACGGCCAGCATGCAGATGGAAGAAAACACCCCGCGCGGCGTGGTGGTGCGGGTGACACTGCCACTGGTGCGGCGGACCGATCCCACGCTCGCACCCATGCGCGCCCACGCGCCAGGCGGTGCACCGGCCATGGCCACGCCTGCCGTGTCCAGTTCCTGATTCCCTTCTGCCTCCCCGAGTCCGACCCCGACCCCATGAGTCCGACCCTGCTGATCGCTGACGACGAACTGCTGCTGGCCCGCGTGCTGGCGTCCGAACTGGCCGGCCTCTGGCCCGAGGCCAATATCGTCGCCGTGGTTCATGACGGTGTGGCGGCGCTCGATGCCGCCCGTGAACATCGGCCTGACGTGGCCTTCCTCGACATCCGCATGCCCGGCATGAGCGGCATGGACGTGGCGCGCGAACTGATCGAGTTCGACGACCCACCGCTGGTGGTCTTCGTCACCGCCTATGACCAGTTCGCGCTGGAAGCCTTCGAGCGCGCCGCCGTGGACTACGTGCTGAAGCCGGTGCAGCGCGAGCGCCTGGAGGCCACGGTGTGCCGGCTCAAGGCGCGCATGGAGGCCCGGGACAGCAGCCACGAGACCCATGACGTGGGCGCGATGGTCGATGCGGACAAGCTCGCGCAGCTGCTGCACCGGCTCGAGTCGCTCGAAAACCAGACCCCCGCGCGTTCCGCTGGGCAGTATTTGCGCTTCATCAAGGCGCTGGTGGGGCAGGAGGTCCGCATCATTCCCGTGGACGAAGTGGTCTACCTCGAAGCCACCGACAAGTACGTGAACGTGGTGTCCACCAGTGGCGAGGCGCTGATCCGCACCAGCCTGCGCGAGCTGGCCCAGCAGCTGGACCCGGACCGCTTCTGGCAGATCCATCGCGGCACGGTGGTCAATATCGACTGCGTGGCGAGTGCGATCACCCAGTCCCTGGGCCGGCTCTCGCTGCGCCTGCGCGACCGCGAGGAAGTGCTGCCGGTGGCGCGGCAGTACGCCCATCTGTTCAAGCAGATGTAGGGCGGCACGCCGCCGCAATCCACCATATTTCCTCTACCATGGCCGCTTTGCGACTGGCCATTTTCCTGAGGAGACGTTTCGATGCCCCGCGTTTTCGTCTACGGCACGCTGCGTGCCGGCGAGGTCAACGACCTGAACCGCGCCGCCACGCGCCACGGCATTGCCCCGCCGACGCTGATCGGCACAGGCGTGCTGGCGGGCCGGCTTTATGACTTCGGCACCTATCCGGGCCTGGTGCCGGACGCGGCGGCCGGGCCGGTGACCGGCGATCTCTACGACATCCCCGACGCGCTGCTGCCCGTGCTCGACGAAATCGAGGAGGTCTACCCGGGGCAGGCCACGCTGTTCCTGCGCGAATCCTGCATCGTGGACTGCAACGGCGCCCCCATCGAATGCCTGCTGTATCCGGTGGCCGACGCCGCCGTGGCCGGGCTCGCCCGCATCGACAGCGGCGACTGGGTGGCCTACCGCAAGGCGCGCGATGGCGTGATGGCCTGATCCGCGAACTTGCTCCGTTTTTGTCACGTTTCAAACAGCGCCGCACGGCTCGCGGCGCTGCGGCGTTCGGCGTAGCATGGATCGACGATGACAGCACCGGCTGTCATCGCGCCATCCCCGGAGCCTGCCGCCGATGCCTGCCAGCCATCCCCTTCATATAGATAGAGAGATAGAGCGAGACGGGCCGCAGCCGTATCCCTATCCGCATCCTGCCTGCCGCTTCCACGTCCAGTCCGGCACCGTGCGCCTGGCCGCCACGGCGTGGGGCGATCCTGCCAGGCCGGTGGTGGTGCTGGTGCACGGCTACCCGGACAACAGCCACGTCTGGCAAGGCGTGGCGCAGGCGCTGGCCGACCGCTTCCATGTGATTGCGTACGACGTGCGCGGCGCGGGCGGCTCAGACGTGCCGTCGCGCGTGGACGACTACCGGCTGGAGCGCCTTGCCGACGATTTCATCGCGGTGATCGATGCCGTGGCGCCGGATCGGCGCGTGCATCTGGTTGGCCATGACTGGGGATCGATCCAGGGCTGGGAATTCGTGACCGACCCGCGCCTGTACGGGCGCATCGCGTCGTTCACCTCGTGCTCGGGGCCGTGCCTCGACCATGCCGCCAGCGCGCTGCGCACACCGGGGCGGCGCACCTGGGCGCAGCGGCGCGCCACGCTGCGGCAGGCGCTGGCCTCCTGGTACATCGTCTTCTTCCATATTCCAAAGCTGCCCGAGTGGCACTGGCGCCTCTGGCTCGGGCGCGGCTGGACGCACTGGCTGCGCCATACCGAGGGGCTGTTCGCGCCGCCCAATCCTACGCAGACCGCCGATGGCATCCATGGCCTGCGGCTCTATCGCGCCAACTTCCGCGCCCGGCTGCGCGCCCCGCGCGAGCGCCGCGCCCACGCACCGGTGCAGGTCATCGTGCCGACGCTGGACCGCTACGTGCGTCCCGCACTCACCGAGAACCTCGGCAAATGGGTGGCCGACCTCTGGCGCCGGCAGGTGGAGGCCCACCACTGGCTGCCGCTGGCCCAGCCCCGCCGCATGGCGACGATGGTCAGCGAATTTGTCGACCATCTGGAAGGGGCGCCGGCGTCGCCAGACCTCGCAAAAGCGCGCGTGTCGTCGTCGGCTGCCAATATTTCATGATGTGGAAAGCTGTTTTGGTGCGCAAAAATACATGGGTGCGCGGCACAACGGTCATTTCTCATCATGGAAGATTGCTTGCCGCATCGTGAAATTTTGTTGACAACATATTGATTGATAACGAATAAAAATCTCTGCCTGATGGTGATTGAGCGCTTGTTGCGACGCGGGAAGCTTCCCTACACTCTTATATAAGACACATGACCTGAGACGCTAAAAACACGGCGACGCAGGGTGTCACAAGATCCGAAGCCAAGTACCCGAATTTTCGCCAACTACCATCTGTCATCAGGAGAGTGAACATGACTTCCCGCCAACAACAAATCGACGCCCTGCAAAAAGACTGGGACACCAACCCCCGCTGGAAGGGCATTCAACGTCACTACACGGCTGAAGACGTGGTGCGCCTGCGCGGCTCGGTCCAGATCGAGCACACGCTGGCCCGCCGTGGCGCCGAGAAGCTCTGGCACCTGCTGAACACCGAGCCGTTCGTCAACACGCTCGGCGCGCTGACTGGCAACCAGGCCATGCAGCAGGTGAAGGCCGGCCTGAAGGCGATCTACCTGTCCGGCTGGCAAGTGGCCGGCGATGCCAACCTGGCCGGCGAGATGTACCCGGACCAGTCGCTGTACCCGGCCAACTCGGTGCCGATGGTGGTCAAGCGCATCAACAACACCTTCCAGCGCGCCGACCAGATCCAGTGGAGCGAAGGCAAGGGTGACACGGACTTCTTCGCCCCGATCGTGGCCGATGCCGAAGCCGGTTTCGGCGGCGTGCTGAACGCGTTCGAACTGATGAAGTCGATGATCGACGCGGGCGCCGCCGGCGTTCACTTCGAAGACCAGCTCGCCTCGGTGAAGAAGTGCGGCCACATGGGTGGCAAGGTGCTGGTGCCGACGCGTGAAGCCGTGGCCAAGCTGACGGCCGCGCGCCTGGCAGCCGATGTCTCGGGTACCCCGACGCTGGTGATTGCCCGGACCGACGCCGAAGCCGCCGACCTGCTGACCTCGGACGTGGACGAGCGCGACCAGCCGTTCCTGACCGGCGAGCGCACCGTGGAAGGTTTCTATCGCACCAAGCCGGGCATCGAGCAGTCCATCGCCCGTGCGCTGGCCTACGCCGAAGTGGCTGACCTGGTGTGGTGCGAAACTGGCAAGCCGGACCTGGAGTTCGCCAAGAAGTTTGCCGAGGCCGTCCACGCCAAGTTCCCGGGCAAGATGCTGGCCTACAACTGCTCGCCGTCGTTCAACTGGAAGAAGAACCTCGACGACGCCACGATCGCCAAGTTCCAGAAGGAGCTGGGCGCGATGGGCTACAAGTTCCAGTTCATCACGCTGGCCGGCTTCCACTCGCTCAACTACTCGATGTTCAACCTGGCCCACGGCTACGCCCGCAACCAGATGAGCGCGTTCGTGGAACTGCAGGAGAACGAGTTCGCCGCGGCCGAGAAGGGCTTCACTGCCGTCAAGCACCAGCGCGAAGTGGGCACCGGTTACTTCGACGCCGTGACGCAGACCATCGAAGGCGGCCAGTCGTCGACGACCGCGCTGAAGGGCTCGACCGAAGACGAGCAGTTCTTCGACAAGAAGGTGGCCTGATTTCCGGCTAGTCGCCGATAAGGCGATAAAACGCCGCGCCGTCCGGTAGGGGACGGCGCGGCGTTTTTCATTGGGGGGGCGAATGCCGGACTACGGCTGCGCCGGAATGCTGAATTCCTCGATCTCCAGCAGGGGCTGCAGGATGTGTCCCCATTCCTTGTCCACGTAGCCGCGCAGCTTGCCATCGGTCAGATAGTTCGCCACGGCGCCCAGTGCCAGCGAGTTGTCGAGGTACAGCGCGCAGTTGGAGACGACGCCGGTCTGCACGTCGACACTGTCCATCAGCCCGTAGGTCGGGTGGTCCAGCGTGGGGAAGTTGGTGATCAGCTTGCGCATGGCGTCCATCACGGCCTCGGGCTCGTATTCGATCAGCGACAACACGGAATAGGGCGATACCACCGGGCCGACACGGGTGGTTGTGCGCTGTCCGTCCGGGCGGTAGCCGCCAGCCACGGACAGCGGCGGTGCGCCGTACTCGGTGTAACCGCCCGTGGCCGGAATGGTGGCGGGCGAGAAGCCCCAGTAGCCGAACTGGTCGAGCCCGTACTGGATCTGCGCCTTGGCCATGTTCGGATGCGAACGCGCCCAGCTGTTGGTACCCCATTTCTGCTCGTTGATCATGATTGGCACGGCAAACGTCTCGAACACGGAGCCGCCCCAGGTCGGGATGAAGGACTGGCCCCCGAAGCTGCGCGAGGCCTCGTAGACGCGCACGCCTTCATAGGTGCGGTACTTCGACTGGTCGACGGTGCGCTCGGACCATTCCGGCACCCGGTCGAGGTGGAAATACTGGCTGCGTGGGACATTGCCGAGCGCAATGGCCGCATAGCTGATCAGCCGCGTCTCGCTCATCAGGTCATAGGTGCTCCCCGAGTTCTGCTGCGTGGCGGGGTTGTAGTTGATGTAGAACTGCTGCTTCGTCGGGTGCAGCATGGTGTCGAAGCGCATCTGGGCGAGGATGGCGCCAGCTTGCGCGGCGAGTTCCGGGAAGGCCTGCTTGGCCATGGCCAGGCCGGTGGCCACCCAGGCATTCTCGATGACGCCCACGTCACCGTCCGGCACGCCCGTGGTGCTGTTGAGCGAGCCGAGGAACAATCCGCCCGGCGCGCCCTTGTCCCTGGCCTGCTGCTGCAGCACGGCGATGGCGGGCAGCATGCGCGCCATGCGCTGGCTGGCGTCTTCCGGCGTAATCAGGCCAAGGTCCCGCGCGGCCACAAGGTTCGAGATATACGACGCCAGCTCGCCGATGAACATCCAGTTGACCGCGTTCATCTTGTCCTCGGCGTTGACGCATGCCTTGTTCGACGGGAACGCCGGCTTGGTCTCCATCGCCTCGATGGACTTCCACAGCGACCTCGCATAACTACGCGCTTCGGCCTTCAGGGCCGCCTGCGGGTCGGGCAGCACGGGCACGGCGGGCACTACTTCAGAAGGCGGGATCCCGGTAGGTGTGGGAGCAGGGGTGGGGACTGGTGTCGGGGCAGGGGTGGGGGTTGGCTGGGGCGCCGGGGAGGGCACCAGCTCGGCGCCGGTATCCCCCCGCGCCTGGGTGCCCGGTTGGACCGGCGGGGCCACCGGCTCGTCGCTCCCGCCGCCTCCGCAGGCTACCAACAAGGCGCTGAGGCCGATGCAGATGGCCCGGCGGGCCAGTGGGTGTGCGGATGGGGCAAATGCCATGATGCGCTCCGAGCGAGAATGTTCTGATGAACCATTCTCGTCCGCGACGACGATCACGATAATCGCAATTCGTCCATTTCTTGGCCCTGATGTTCAGGACTGCGCCGGAATGCTGAATTCCTCGATCTCCAGCAGCGGCTGCAGGATGTGTCCCCATTCCTTGTCCACGTAGCCGCGCAGCTTGCCATCGGTCAGGTAATTGGTCACGGCGCCCAGCGCCCAACCGACGTTGCCGGCAAGCAGGCACTTGGAGACGGTGCCGTTTTCCACGTCGACACTGTCCATGAGGCCGTACTGCGGATGGTTCAACGTGGGGAAGTTGTCGAGCAGCTTCTTCATGTTGGCCATCACCGCTTCAGGGTCCTCCTCGATCAGCAGCAGCACCGAGTAGAGGGACACCACGGGGCCGGCACGAGAGGCCGTGTGTTGCCCGCGCGGGTTGTAGCCCGAGCCGCCCAGCGAAGCCGGCGGCGTGCCGTACTCCGTATACCCGCCGGTGGCCGGCACGGAAGCGGGCGAGAAGCCCCAGTAGCCAAAGGTGTCGAGGCCGTACTTGATCTGCGCCTTGGCCATGTTCGGATGCGAGCGTCCCCAGTTGTTGGGGCCCCATCTGGATTCGGAAATCACCACGGGCACCGCGAATGATTCGAACACGGAGCCGCCGTTGGTGGGCATGAAATGCAGGCCGCCATAGGAGCGGGTGCCTTCATACACCCGCACGCCCTCGTAGGTGCGGAACTTCGCCGGGTCCGGGGAGCGCTCGCTCCAGCTAGGTACGCGGGGGATACTGAAATACTGGCTGCGCGGCACGGTGCCGAGGGCGATGCCCACATAGGCCAGCAGCCGTGTCTCGCCGAGCAGGCCGTAGGTCATCCCCGAAAATTTCTGCGTCTTGGGGTTGAAGGAGATTTCGTATTGCTGCTTTTGCGGGTGCACCATGGTCTCGAAGCGCATCTGTCCGAGGATGGCGCCAGCCTGCGCGGCGAGTGCGGGGTACGCCTGCTTGGCCATGGCAAGGCTGACCGCCAGCCAGGCGTTCTCGATCGACCCCACATCGCCGGCAGGCACGGCTGTCCGGTTGTCCGTGGTGCCATGGAACAGGCCGCCGGGCGCGCCATTGCGCCGGGCCGTCTCTTGCAGGACGGCGAGGGAACTTAGATGTCGCGCCACGCGCCGTTGGGCTTCGGCGGCGTCCAGCAGGCCAAGATCGCGCGCGGCGGTCACGTTCCAGATGAACTGGCCGAGGTTGCCGGTGAACACCCAGCCCACCGGGCTGGCCACGCCCCTGGCATTCACGCAGGACTTGTTGACGGGCAGCGCGCGCCCCGGGTCCAGCGTTTCCGCGGATCTCCACAAGGCTTCGGCGTACACGCGCGCCTGCGCTTTCAGTACCGCGTCCCGCGTGATCACTTCGGTCACGATGGGCGGCGCTGGATCGGGAATGGGCGGTATCGGCTGCGGCTCGGCCGGGACGACGGGTGTCTCGGGTGTCGCGGGCGTGGGGTCCTGCGGCGGGTCCGGCGGCGTCGGCACGGGTGGGACGCCGGGCGAGAGCGGGGCAGGGCCCGCCTCCGGCTGGGTCACGGAGATGTCCGTGCCAGCGGGTTCCGAATCGTCGCCGCCGCCACCACAGGCGGCCAGCAACGCACTTACGCCAATACAGATCGCGCGGCGCGTCAGCGGCCGGACGCAAAGCTCGAGTGCCATCATGCTCTTCCCAGTTGGAAATGAATGACGGGATTCTCGTCAACGGCAGGGGTCAGGAAAATCGCAGTTCGTCCAATTCCTGGCGCCAATTCGGATATTTCTGGCGTGATTGCGATGCGATCGTGACGCATGAAACAACAAGGCCGCGCAGGTTGCCGTGCGCGGCCTTGCTGTGTACTGACGCGGCCGGGTGCCGCGGTTCAGCGTGTCATCGATAGACGATGACCGGGATGTCGGTGTGGGTCAGGACTTTTTGCGTTTCGCTGCCGAGCAGCAGGCCGGACAGACCGCGCCGCCCGTGCGAGGCCATGAAGATCACGTCGCAGCCATGGCGTTCCGCCGCGTCGATGATGCCGAGGTAGGGCACGGCGAAGGTGGTCATGTCGGCGTCAAACGGCAGGCCATCGGCCACGGCGGCGGTCTCGATCTCCTTCAGGTAGAGCCGCGCCTGATTCTCGATCCGGTCCCGGAAGGCTTGTGGAGCCTCCACGACAATCTCGCTAAACGGCGTGTAGGGATATTCCTCCAGACAGACATAAGCGGTGACCCGGGCGCCAATCGCCTTGGCCAGCTCCAGGCCGCCATTGATGGCCTTCTTGGAGAGTTCCGACCCGTCGGTGGGCAACAGGATGTGCTTGAACATGCCATACCTCCCTTCACGAATTAACGATTTCACGATAAGGCGGGGCAGGCCAGACGGCGCCTGTCTGATTCGATTGTAGTCAGTGTGAAGCAGCCGCCATTGCGGAATATCAAGGTTTTCCGTGAGTGAAACCACCTATGCCACGGCGGCGGATGCCTCGGCGGCGGCGCTGGTCGGCGCCTGCTCGGCACGGCGCCAGTAGGCCGGGTTGCCGTAGGTGTGTTTCAGATGGTCGATGAACAGCCGCACGCGCAGCGGCAGGTGCTTGCGCTGGGGAAACACCGCGTGGATGCCGATGGGGGGTGCCTGGAAGTCGTCTAGCACGGTGACGAGCCGGCCGCTGGCGATTTCCTGGCCCACTTCCCACCAGGACCGCCACGCCAGGCCATGGCCTTCGAGGCACCAGGCGTGCAGCACGGCGCCGTCGGTGCATTCCATATTGCCGCCCACCTTGACGGTGACCGCGCGCCCGTCCTGCTGGAACACCCAGCCGCGCTGCACGTTGGCGCTGGCCCCGAAGGCCAGGCAATTGTGGCGCGACAGGTCCTCGGGCAGCTTCGGCGTGCCGGCGCGGGCCAGATAGCCGGGTGCAGCCACCACCACACGGCGGTTTTCCGCCAGGCGGATCGAGACCAGGCTGGAGTCGGGCAGGTCGCCGAGGCGAATGGCGCAGTCGAAGCCCTCGTTGACGAGATCGACCACCCGGTCGGAGAGGTCGAGCGTGAGCGTCACGTCCGGGTGCGATTCGATGAACAGCGGCACCACCGGCGCCACGTGCTTGCGGCCGAAGCCGGCCGGGGCGGTCACGCGCAGGTGGCCGCTGGCCTTGACGCCGCCGGCGGACACGCTGGCCTCGGCGTTGTGGAGGTCGTTGAGGATGCGCTGGCAGTCCTCGAGAAAGGCGGAGCCTTCGAAAGTCAGCGTGATCTTGCGCGTGGTGCGTACCAGCAACTTCACGCCGAGCCGTTCTTCCAGCGCATCGATGCGGCGCCCGATGATCGCCGGTGCCACGCCCTCGGCGGCGGCGGCGGCGGAGAGGCTGCCACGTGACGCGACCGACACAAAAGTCTCCAATTGCTTGAAATGATCCACGAAAGCTCGCCGGTTAATACACAGTCTTGTGCGGATCGGCCAAGATTAGTTGCACAAAAGTAAAAGATCAAGTGACCCGGTGCGACTTTGCCGCACTGCAACGACTGACTACAATCGGATGCATTCAACGGTGTACAGGCCCATTCAGTCCCTCCATGAACAAGATCCGCGCGGTGGTGTTCGATGCCTACGGCACGCTGTTCGACGTGTATTCGGTCACGGCGCGCGCGGAGCAGCTGTTTCCCGGCAAGGGGGAGGCCCTGGCGCTGTTGTGGCGCGAACGCCAGATCGACTACACCCGGCTGCGCACCATGGCCGCGCCCGACGGCGCCCTCTACAAGCCGTTCTGGGCGCTGACCGTGGATGCGCTGCGCTACGCCGCCGAGCGCCTCGGGATGAAGCTGGACGAGGCCACCGAGGCGCAGTTGCTCAAGGAGTACGCCTGCCTCTCGGCATTCCCCGAGAACCTCGGCGCGCTCAAGCGGCTGCGCCGGGCGGGGCTGCCGCTGGGCATCCTGTCGAATGGCAACCCCGAGATGCTCGACATCTCGGTCAAGAGCGCGGGCATGCACGGGTTGTTCGACCATGTGCTGTCGGTGGATGCGGTGCGCCAGTACAAGACCGCGCCGGCCGCCTACGCGCTGGGGCCACAGGCTTTCGACCTGCCCGCCGGGGACATCGTGTTCGTGTCCTCGAACGGCTGGGACGCGTGCGGCGCCACCTGGTATGGCTACAAGACTTTCTGGATCAATCGTGCCGGCCACCCGGCGGAGCGCCTGGACGTGGCGCCCACCGGCACCGGGCACGACCTGAACGACCTGCTGGCCTTCCTCGCCGCCTCCGGCGTCGCGGTCTGACGGACAGGTCCACCCGACAACACACCATCGCACACACAGGAGAAGACTGATGGCTATCACGCTGCCCGCGGGCATGAAGATTACCGGCGACATCCTGCCGGCCTACGAAGACATCCTCACGCCGGAAGCCCTGGCCCTGGTAGACAAGCTGCATCGCGCCTTCGAGCCGCGCCGCCAGGAACTGCTGGCTGCCCGCGTCGCGCGCGCCAAGCGCCTGGACGCCGGCGAGATCCCCGACTTCCTGCCGGAGACCAAGAGCGTCCGCGAGGGCGAATGGAAGGTGGCACCGGTGCCGCAGGCGCTGGAATGCCGTCGCGTGGAGATCACCGGTCCGGTGGAAGCCAAGATGGTCATCAACGCCTTCAACTCGGGCGCTGACAGCTACATGACGGACTTCGAGGACTCCAACACCCCGAACTGGCACAACCAGATGCAGGGCCAGGTGAACCTGAAGGCCGCCGTGCGCCGCACGCTGACGCTGGATTCCAACGGCAAGCACTACAAGCTCAACGACAAGATCGCCACGCTGCAGGTGCGCCCGCGCGGCTGGCACCTGGATGAAAAGCACGTCACCATCGACGGCAAGCGCATCTCGGGCGGCATCTTCGACTTCGCGCTGTTCCTGTTCCATAACGCCCGCGAGCAGATCGCACGCGGCGCCGGCCCGTTCTTCTATCTGCCGAAGATGGAAAGCCATCTGGAAGCCCGCCTCTGGAACGACATCTTCGTGATGGCGCAGAAGGAGATCGGCCTGCCGCAGGGCACGGTCAAGGCCACGGTGCTGATCGAGACCATCCTGGCCGCGTTCGAGATGGAAGAAATCCTCTATGAACTGCGCGACCACAGCGCTGGCCTGAACGCCGGCCGCTGGGACTACATCTTCTCGTGCATCAAGAAGTTCAAGGTGGACAAGGACTTCTGCCTGGCAGACCGCGCCAAGGTGACGATGATCGCGCCGTTCATGCGCGCCTACGCGCTGCTGCTGCTGAAGACCTGCCACAAGCGCGGCGCGCCCGCGATTGGCGGCATGAGCGCCCTGATCCCGATCAAGAACGATCCGGAAAAGAACGCGATTGCCATGGAAGGCATCATCAGCGACAAGCGCCGCGACGCCACCGATGGCTACGACGGCGGCTGGGTGGCCCACCCGGGTCTGGTCGAGCCGGCGATGAAGGAATTCGTGGCGGTGCTCGGCGACAAGCCGAACCAGTTCGAGAAGCAGCGTCCGGACGTGAACGTGAAGGGCGCCGACCTGCTCGATTTCAAGCCCGAGGCCCCGATCACCGAGCACGGCCTGCGCATGAACATCAACGTGGGCATCCATTACCTGGGCGCCTGGCTGGCCGGCAACGGCTGCGTGCCGATCCACAACCTGATGGAAGACGCCGCCACGGCCGAGATCTCGCGCTCGCAGGTCTGGCAATGGATCCGCTCGCCGAAGGGCAAGCTGGAAGATGGCCGCAAGGTGACCGCCGAGCTGGTGCGCGCGCTGATTCCGGAAGAGCTGGCCAAGGTGAAGACGCTCGTGGGTGGCGATACCAGCACTTACGACCGCGCCGCGCAGATCTTCGAGGAAATGTCGACGTCGGAAGACTTCGCCGAATTCCTGACGCTGCCGCTGTACGAGGAAGTCTGAGCCTTTTCAGGCTTGCCATGAAAAACCCCACGGTTCGCGCCGTGGGGTTTTTTGTTTGTGGCTGGGGTTGGCCACGAGGTTGGCCGGGCCGGGGAGGTCAGGCGCCCGCCACCGCGCCGTAGCCCTGGCCCCGCCATTCGATGAAGCAGAGACCATGGCCGAACGGGTCGGACAGGCGGGCCTGCCGGCCCCAGTCGAAGTCCTGCGGCCAGTCTTCGATCTCGGCGCCGGCGCCGAGCGCGCGCTCGATGGCGGCTTCAAGGTCTTCCACCACGAAGTCCAGGTGCACCGGGGTCCAGTGCCGCGCGTAGTCGCGCCGCACATCGGCCCGCGCCGTGGCCACCGTGCCGGCCTCCTTGGCCAGCAGGTAGATCGGCGCGCAGGCGCCGTGCATTTCCGCCACGCTGTTGTCGAACAGCCGGCGGCCCAGCCGCAATCCCAGTCCTGCTTCGTAGAAGCCGATGCCGTGTTCGAGGTCATCGACGTCGATATTGATCAGCAACTCCATGCCAGCCTCCTGCTTTGTGAGCGTTCTCGGGCGTGGCGGCGGCCAGTGTGCTTTTCGCTCCTGTCCGCTCCTGATGGCTGTTGATGGCTCCTGATGGTTCCTGACGCCTTCTGACGCCCTCTGACGCCTTCCTTGCCCGGGCCAGCATTGTGCGCCGGCGCTCCTGACAACAGCTGTCAGGAGTGATGCCGCCGGGACAGGATCATCGATGCGCTGCATGGCGGCTATGAGATGACTCTGAAAATGAAAGCGCGGACCGGCGCGGCGCCCAAGGAGCCTTCATAATATGGACATTCAACGAGATTGGAGAGTCAAGTTGCGTTTTGAACACCTGGTGGAGATCAATGACCCAGGCAATCCCACGCTGGAGCCGCTGACCGCCGAACAGCTGTGGCAGGGCCTGGTGCTGCGGGCCGAGTCGCCCGAGCTGTTCGTCCTGGGGCTGGAGCGCGCCGAGGTACTGGCACGGGGCGATGGCTGGCTGGACCGCGTGCTGCATTTTGGCCAGGCGACGATACAGGACCGCGTGGTATTCGAGCCACGCCGTGCAGTGCGCTACGAGACCGCGGCCACGGCCGAGCATGCAGGCGGCACGCTGTCGATGAGCATCGAGACCCCTGCGCCGGGCGCGCTGCTGGTGCGTTTCATCTATGAAACGACCCTGCCCGAGACGGATGCCAGCGGCGACGACCGCTATTCGGAGATCGTCAAGTCGGCGTACCACGAGGCAGACCTCGATACGGTGCGCAAGATCCGGGAGATCGCTCACAGCGGGCGGCTCGGGTGACGGGCGCCCAGCCGGCCGGCGGGCCGACGCGTGCCGTACTGCGCGCCCGCTACGGCGAGCGCCTGCGCTGGCTGATCCTGCTCACGCTGATGCTGGGCACGATGTCGTCCATCGTGTCATCGACCATCGTCAACGTGGCCGTGCCGGACCTGAGCCGGCATTTCCAGCTGGGTCAGGAGCGCGCGCAGTGGGTCGCGGCCAGTTTCATGATCGCCATGACGCTGTCGATGCTGCTCACGCCGTGGCTGCTGAACCGCTTCGGGCTGCGCCGCACCTTCGTCGGTAGCCTGCTGCTGCTGGGCACCGGCGGGCTGATTGGCGGGTTTTCGCCCACCTTCGGCGTGATGCTGGCCATGCGCGTGGCCGAGGGCATTGCGGCCGGCATCATGCAGCCGCTGCCCAATATCTTCATTCTGCGCGTGTTCGAAGAGCGCGAGCAGGGCAAGGCGTTGAGCCTGTTCGGCTTCGGCGTGGTGCTGGCACCGGCCATCGGGCCGAGCGTGGGCGGCTTCCTGGTGGAGACCTTCGGCTGGCGCTCGATCTTCTTCGTGGTGGTGCCGCTGACGCTGATCGGCCTGTGGATGGCGCGCCGCTACATGGCCGTGGACTCCGCGATGATCGGCGAGCGCCGCGCGCTGGACTGGCGCGGGCTGGCGCTGGCCGGCGTGGCCACGGTGACGCTGCTCAATGGTCTGGTGGAAATGCGCGAGAACGTGCCGGCCGGACTGGCGCTGGCCGGGCTGGGGGTCTTGCTGCTGGCGGGCTTCGTGGTCTGGCAGCTGCGCGCGCCCGAGCCGCTGATGGACATGCGGCTCTACAGCTATCGCCAGTTCTCGGCCGGGGCCGTGGTGGCGTTCATCTATGGCGCCGGGCTGTTCGGCTCCACCTACCTGCTGCCGGTCTATATGCAGATGGCGCTGGCCTATACGCCGTCGCAGGCGGGCATCGTGCTGATGCCGGCCGGGATAGTGCTGGCGGTGACGATTGCGGTGGCGGGGCGGATGACTAATTACATCCTGCCGCACCGGCAGGTGTCGTTCGGGCTGGCGCTGCTGGCGGCGTCGTTCCTGCTGATGGCCACCGGGTCGATGGCAACGCCCTACCTGCTGCTGGTGCTCTATGCGGTGATCGGGCGGATCGGGCTTGGCTCCATCCTGCCGTCGCTGACGCTCGGGTCGATGCGCGGGGTCGATTTCTCGCTGATCGCACAGGGGTCGAGCTGCATCAACTTCCTGCGGCAGCTTGGCGGGGCGATCGGGGTGAGTCTGGCCGGGGTGGGGCTGCAGTGGCGGCTGGCGGAGCACGGCGCGGTGCTCGGGCCGGGTGGCGATCCGGTCGCCCGGATCGCGGCATTCGACGAAACCTTCCTGGCCGTGGGCGTGGTGATTGCCACGGCGATCCTGGCCGCGTGGCGCATCCGGCCGAAGCCGCTGCCGGCCGCGGCGGGCACTTAGCTGGCGGTGCCGGCGAGCAGTTCGCCGACCAGTTCCACGTACTTCTGCTTGGCGTCGTCCTGGCTGGTGCCCTTGAGGGCTTCCCAGGCTTCGAACTTGTAGCGGCCGACGAAGTCGGTCATGCCGGGCTTGTCGCCGTGGGCGTCGCCCTCGGCACCTTGCTTGTAGAGCGCGTAGAGGCGCAGCAGCGTCATATTGTTGGGACGCTCGCTCAGGGTCTTGACGTCGATTTGGGCCTGGTCAAAGCGGGCCTGCAGGTCGCTCATGGTGTCTCCGGGTAATGAGTGGGCGTAGAAGTGCGATGATAGCCGCCGCACCGCGCCGTTTGCGGCGGAAAAAACCGAAGAAGCCTTCGGTCCGCGCGCGGCGGCGCGGTCTGCCGACGCACGCTGCCGGGTTGCCTGCCAATACAGCTTTGGCCGCGCTCCGGATACAATCGCGCCATGTCCTGGATTCTTGCTGTCGAGACCTCCACCGAGTGGTGCTCCGTCGCACTGGGGCGCGCCGCCACCGACGGCGCCCTCGAGTGTTTCTCCCGCCATGAGCATACGGGCGCGCGGTCGTCTGCGCGCGTGCTGCCGGCCGTGGCCGAAGTGCTGGCCGAGGCCGGTATCACGCTGGCCGACTGTGCCGCCATCGCGTTTGGCGCCGGCCCCGGCTCGTTCACCGGCCTGCGTACCGCCTGCGGCGTGGCGCAAGGGCTCGCCTTCGGCGCCGATCTGCCCGTGATTCCCATCAATGTGCTGACGATGTGCGCCGAAAGCGTCCGATCCGGCACTTCGCCATTGCCAGCGGACACGCGCGTGCTGGTGGCGCTCGACGCCCGCATGGACGAGACCTATGCCGCCACGTTCCGCTGGGACGCTGCCGCGATGGAATGGTCGATGGAAGGCCCGGTGCAGGTGGGGCCGCCCGAAGCCGTGGCGCGGCCCGAGGGCGCGTTCTGGCTCGCCGGCAATGGCTCGGCCGTCTTTGGCGAGCGGCTCCAGGTGGCCGCGCAGGCCAGCCGCGTGATGCCCGAGGCCATGCCCGACGCCCGTGCGGCCGTGGCGATCGGCCTCCGCGCGCTGGCGCGCGGCGAGACCATCGACGCCGCCGATGCCATGCCGATCTATGTGCGCGACAAGGTCGCCCAGACCATCGTCGAGCGCGAGGCGATTGCCGCCGAGAAAGCCGCCAAGGCTGCGGAGGCCGCCAAGGCCGCGAATGCTGCAGAAGGGGAGGCCGCGTGAGCGCCGCGCTGCTGCCCGAGTCGCCCCAATGGCCGGCCGTGCCGGTCATGCCCGAGCTTGGCGATGGCTGGGCACTGGGCCGCATGACCGCGCTGGACCTGCACGCCGTGGCCGATATCGAGCAGCGCGCCTACAGCCATCCCTGGACGCGCGGCAATTTTGAGAATTCCCTGAAATCGGGCCATATCGGCCTGACGCTCCGTGATCCAGCCAATACGCTGGTCGGCTACGCCGTGCTGATGCCGGTGGTCGACGAAATGCATCTGCTCAATATCACCGTGGACCCGCGCCGGCAGCGGCAGGGCCATGGCCGGCTGCTGCTGGCCGTGGCGCTGGCCACCGCCCATGCCCACAACCTCGGCACGATGCTGCTGGAAGTGCGCCCGTCCAATGTGGGCGCGCTGGCGCTGTACGAGGAAGCCGGGTTTGCCGAGATCGGCCGCCGCAAGGGCTACTATCCGGCCACGGCCAACGGGCGCGAGGACGCGCTTGTGCTGCGCCGGACCTGGCACGATGGCAAGGAGTCCGCATGAATCGCCGCGCGCAGTTTCTCGAAGTGCTCGGTATCCCCGCGGAATGGGTGCCGCGCCGGTTGGCCGGGGCGCCGGTAGAGGCCGCAACCCTAGTCGAAGTCGAAGTCGATATCGAGGTCGCCACGGTAGCCGTGGCTGCAGTCGGCGCTGAAGCCGCAGCCGAAATCGAGGCGTCGCTACCCACCCCGACCGCCCCCCCGCGCGTCGTGATGGTCGAAGCCCTGTCCCCGGCGCCGCAACCCGCCGTGCAGGATGAGGCCGCTCTGGCCCGGGACGCCGCCATCGCCGCCATGGACTGGGCCGCGCTGGAGGCCGCCGTGGCCGAGTGCACCGCCTGCGGCCTGAGCGACACCCGCACCAATACGGTCCTCGGCGTGGGTGACCGCCGCGCCGAATGGATGCTCGTGGGCGAGGCCCCGGGCGAGAACGAAGACCTCCAGGGCGAGCCGTTCGTCGGGCAGGCCGGCAAGCTGCTCGACAACATGCTTGGCGCGCTGGGCCTGGCGCGCGACCGCAATGTCTTTATCGCCAATGTGCTGAAGTGCCGCCCGCCCGGCAACCGCAATCCGGAGCCGGAGGAGGTGGCGCACTGCGAGCCGTTCCTGCGCCGGCAGATCGCGCTGATCCGGCCGAAGGTGATCGTGGTGCTGGGGCGCTTCGCGGCGCAGTCGCTGCTGCGCTCCACCACGCCCATCGGCAAGCTGCGCGGCACCGTGCACCAGTACGAGGGGATTCCCGTGGTGGTGACCTATCACCCGGCTTACCTGCTGCGCACGCTGACCGACAAGGCGCGCGCATGGGAAGACCTGTGTCTGGCCCGCGAGGTACACGACCGTGCGGGAGCTGAAGCCTGATCCCGCGCAGGCCATCCGCCCGGGCGGGCCGGTAGCAGCCGGCGCCGACGGGCCCGCGCCCCTGTGGCGCACCGCCGCGTCCCAGCGCGTGCGCGATCTGGCGTGGTGCTCGCTCTCGCCGCCGCTGCTCTCGCACCTGCCGGCCGGCTACGGCGCTGGCGCCGCGCTTGCCCACTGGCCGCCCGGCGCGCAGGCCGCGTGGCAGCGCTGGCTGGAGCGCGCTGACCCCGCCACACTCCCCGAAACCATCGCCGAACTGAGCGGCCACCCGGACCCGACCGGCAGCCGCAGCCTGCGTCTGGGCCGTCATGCCGAGCGTCTGCTCCATTTCGCGTTGCATCGGGCCGACGGGATCGAACTCGTCGCCGCCAATGTGCCGATCCGGCGCGCCAATGGCCATGGCATCCAGACGCTGGGCGAACTGGACGTGATCTGGCGCGATCCGGCCAGCGCGCAGACCGTGCACTGGGAAATGGCGGCCAAGTTCTACCTGATGGTGGATGGGCAGCCGGGAACGCCGCCCGACCGCCGCAACTTCGTCGGCCCCAATCTCGTCGATCGGCTAGGAGACAAGCTCGACCACATCGTCAGTCGGCAGCTGCCGCTGGGTCGCGCCGCCGAAGCGCAGGCGGTGCTCACGCATCCCATCGACCGCAGCGAGGTCTACCTGCTCGGCTGGCTGTTCTATCACGATGGCCGCCTGCCGGCCGGGCTCGATGCGCTGGGCATCGCGCCCGATCACCTGCATGGCTGGTGGTCCACGCTGGACGACTGGGCCGCACGGGCACAGGCGCACCCGGCGGCAGCCACCACGCGCTGGTGCCGGCTGCCGCGCGCGGACTGGCTCTCGGGCGCGCGCGTGCCCGAGGCGCAGACCGAGTCCGCCGCCGCGTTGCACGCAGCGCTGGCGCAACGCTTTGCCGATCCGCACCAGGCGCATAGCTGGCGGCGCGAAGCCCCGGTGATGGTCTGCGAACTGGCGCCCGCCGGGCCCGAGCAGCCCGGCATCTGGCAGGAGCGCTCGCGCGGCTTCGTGGTGCCGCCGGGCTGGCAGGCACGCGCCGTCGAGCGCGCCACGATCGACAGATCCCCTCCCGCCGCCGGCTCTCGCTAATCCATTCCGGCCGCCGCACGGCATCGCGATACTTCCCTCACGCTGTATCGGAACGTTCGCCCTGGACGTTGCGACGATGGGGGATGGAAGATGCCGGACATCGAGAAAGTCAAGACGCTCCACTGGCTCACGGATCCCGAATGGTTCCGCAAGGCTGGGCTCGAAAAGGGCGTCGGTCATGACCGACAGCACCTCGGCGTCGTCCTGGCGGCGGGCGGCGAGTTGACCATCAGCCAGATCGACATGGATTTCATGGGCGAGCTGACGCTGCGCCTGCTCAACAGCGACGGCCGCACCGAGCGCGTGTTCGCTTTCGGCGAAATGCCCCTCACGATCACGGCGCCCGCCGCCTCGGTGCCATTCATCGATACGCCGTACCTCGGTGGCGGCACGCCGCCTACGGTCTGGTACACCTGCTCGCCGACCAGCAAGACGCTCCCGGTGCTCGAAGCCGGCGGTGCGGAATCCGCGTTTTTCGGGGCGTGGGACCAGCAGGCAGCCGAATTCGCGCTGATCCAGTCACGCTACGTGCGGATGCTGGTGCCCGAGGCCGACAAAGCCACGCTCAGGACCCTGCCGGGCGGCCTCGCCGCGCTGACTGCGTACTACGACAACGTGGTTTCCACGTACAACGCCTTGTGCGGCGTGGGGTTCGATCCCCAACTGGCGACGGATCTCAACATCCACAACCTGTTCTTTATCAAGGCCGACGCGGGGGGCAGCGGCGGCGCCTACTACAGCCCGCTGTGGGCCGCATCGACCGTGGCGTCCATGTCGGCCGACTGGTTCGACAACCTGCGCACCAACTGGACCCCGCTGGAAACGCTGGGCCATGCCTACCTCGGCACCTTCATGGCGGCCGGTTCGGTCAGCTTTCTTGAGGTCTGGAACAAGCTTTATGCCGCCAGCTGGCAGGACATCACGCTGGGTGCTGCGGTGCACACGGAAGGCTGGCTCTACCAGGACGAGGCGGCCCTGTTCAGTGGCGTGATGGGACGGATCGCGAGCGGTACGCCGCTGCAGGACTGGAGCCTGCGCGAGAAGCTCTATTTCCTGATGCTGCTCAAGTACAAGGCGGGCAACACAGCATTTGCCAGCTTCAACCGGCAATACCGGACCTATGCCAACGCGCTGCCGGTGCCGCCGATCGCGCCGCCCGTGATCGACATGATGGCCGAGGTCTATGCCAGCGAGGCTGCGGTCGATGTGGCGCCATTTATCGGCATGGTGGGCGCTTCCATTACGCCGATGCGGGAGCTGCTCAATATGTTCAGCGACGCGCGGGCGTCCTATCCGCTCTACGCGCTGGTCAGCGAGGCCAGCCTGGTCCAGGCGCAGGAGACGCTCCATGCCGCGTCGCCGCTGCAACTGGTGGACTCGGTGGAGCTGCACCGCACCGGCCTGCGCGGCAGCGTGACCGTGCAATTTGCCATCGACCAGTTCGTGCAGATCTACGACGAACCGATGCTCGTGATGGAGGGGCCGAGGGAGGTGGCCTCGGTACGCGTGGTCAACACCACGATGACGTTTGCCGACATGCCGGTCGGCGTGTACACGCTGCGTGCGCCCACCGGTAAAAATCGGAAATATTCGATCGATCCGTACTACCTGATCGTCAAGGAAGGGGCGAGCACGCATGCGCTGGCGTACGCCTACAAGCAGGGGTCTGCCATCGTCACGCAGACCTTCCTGCTGCTGGGCACGGACGACGGGCTGTATGGCTCGGTCCGCGTGGACGCGCCCACGCGCCGGATCACCGTGGACCTCATGAGCAATCCCAATGTCGAGTTCATGGACGCGGTCTACATCGCCATCTCGATCCGGACAGCCGGCGGCGAGTGGGTCTACCACAAGGAGTTCTACGGCAACAGCCCGACCGCGGAATACGTCGATGTGCCGTTCGAGATCGGCTATCGGATCGAGATCCGCCATGAGGAGCCGGCGCGGCTGCGCACGCTGCCACCTGCCCCGGGACTGATTCTCCCGCAGCCGAGCAACGAATTCCTGATCACGACGCACGGGCTCGAGAACATGATGGCGACGAACAACCCGGTGGCGGACCTGCTGACGCGCATCGCCGCGGGCGCGGGGCTGGTACGCGAGCACCCGCCGATTGCCGCGGCGCCCTATGCCACGGTCAAGGACGACATCTACCTGGCCGTGATGGCGCTGCCGGAGCCGGAGCGCGCCCAGGCGTTGGTGGAGTACGCCGACGTGATGTCCCTGCAGAACACCGCGCCGGGCACCAACATTGGCAATAGCTTCCTTGTTTCGCTGAAGGGCATCAGCAACTGGACGTTCTTCACCATGACGATCGATCTGGTCCGTCTCGAGGTGCGCTTCCAGATCAACAGCGGCTCGCCGCACAGCTACTTTTCGAATACCTACGGCTATGTCAGCTTTCGCGATGCGGACAGCCGGGAGCTGTTCTCCTATGACTTCATCGGCTCCGTTTCCTCGACCGCCATGGTCCGCACCTTCCCGCTGTCCCGCTACGGTGGCGAGCAGTACTACGCGTTCAAGGAGGAACTGGGGGCGCGCAATACCATCGAGAACAAGATGCAGGGCGTCACGTGGAGCGGGTTGGCCAGCATGACGCTGGATCTGCCCGGCAACGGCGTGGTGATGAACGCCGCGCCATCAGAAATTTCCGAGGTTCCCGCTGCGCGGGGCAACCTGTTCACGTGGACGCTGCTGGGCAGCGCGGATCAGCCGGTGGCCACGCTGAACCTGGACCTGGTGGTCAATGTGCTGAGGGTGACGCTGCACGCTACCGTGCCGAATCCCGGGGAGCCGGCGCTCTATATCAGTATCGCCGTGGTTAGCCGCTACGGCGATGCCGTCTATGACATCGCCATACCGGGGAACGTGACCGTGGCGGCCGATGCCCGGACCTTCCCGCTGCAAAAGGGCTATACGGTCACGGTCTTCCACCAGGACCCTACACGCTCCCGACTGGTCAACACGGAGACGCAGGCGCGGACCACCGTGGCGGCCACGGCGCGTTACCAGACCATGCCGCGTGGGCTGCGGGCGGTGGCGTGACGCGGCCCCGAGTCCGATTGCATCCTTCCCGAGGTATCCAAGATGGCCGAAATCCTACAGACGAAATCCGTGTACACGCTTCAGGATCCGGTATGGATTCGCAACGCGGGGCTGCCGAAGGGGCTCGATCACGACAAGCAGCCGCTCGGCATCATCCTGGCGCCCGGCACCACGATCCGGCTCCGGCAAATATCGCCCGGATTCGCCTCGCCGCTGAGGCTGGGATGCTTCGGCGACGGTACGGCCCCAGTGCAGTGGGCGACGGTGGGCAGCACCTGGGTCGATCTCACCTTGAACGCGACGCTCGTCCCGTTTGTTGTGACGCCTTATGAGGCGGGCACTCCGGTGATCGAATTCGGCTACCCGTCGACGAGCAAGGTGCTGCCGATCCATCGGGCGGGCAATTCCCAGGACGCATTCTTTGCCGTCTGGGACGCGCAAGATGCCGAATTCGGGCTGATCGAGGGCGACTATCTGCGCATGCTGGTGCCCGCGCGAGACAAGGCCGTGCTCCGGGCTTATCCAGGCGGTCTCAGTGCGCTGGGCGCGTACTACCAGGACTTGCTGACCTCCTTCAATGCCCTGATGGGGGTGTCGTTCCAGCCCGAGCGCCCCACCGATCTCAACGTCAGGAGCCGCTACTACCTGGCCGCCGACGATGTGGCGTCGGACACCCAACCTGCCTACTATGGCCTGCGGACGGCAGCCACCACGTCGGCGTCGGTCGAGCCGGTGTGGCTCGACAGGCTGCCGACCAGCTGGAACGCGCCCAATGTCATCGCCGGTGGCTATCAGCGCCACTTCTCCGACAACCGTATCGCCGATCCGAACTCCGTATGGGGCAATGTGTTTGCGGCCACCTGGCAGGACTTCATGATGGGCGCCGAGGTCTACACCGAAGGATGGCTCTACCAGGGCGCGCCGGCGCTCTTCGCGAGCGTGATGGCGCTGCTCCGCAGCGATACACCGTATGAATCCTGGGATGTCCGGGCCCAGGTCTATTTTGTGATGCTGCTGAAGTACAAGGCCGGCGATGCCGCGATCAGCCGCCTGAACCAGCAGGACCGGATCCATATGAATACGCCGCCCTTCCCGGCGATCCGGCCGGCCGGATTCGACGAATTGGCCGCCGCCTGCGCCGAACGGTGTGATGTGGACATTACGCCATTTCTCGGCCTGGCCGGCGCGCCGGTGACGCCGCTGCGCGCGATGCTCAATGTGTTCAGTCACGCCCGGGCCGTCTATCCGCTCTGCGAACTGGTGACGGCGGATACGCTGCCGGCGGTGCAATCCGCGCTGCATCTGGACTCGCCCCTGCGCCTGGTCGATACCGTGGAATTGCAGGGGTCCGGTATCACCGGCAGTCTTTCCCTGCGGTTCCTGATCGACGAATTCAAGCAGATCTACGGCGAGCCACTGGTGCTGATGGAAGGCGCGCGGGAGGTGCTCCGCATTCCGGTCCGCGCGCCGGAAATGATCCTGGACAACCTGCCGATTGGCGCATATACGATCCGGCCGCCTACGGGCAAGAACCGCAAATACCTGTTGGATGCCGACTATCTGGTTGTCAAGGAGGGGGCGGCCAGCCAGTCGTTGACGTATATCTTCAAGCGGGCCTCGGGCACGATCACCCAGACGCTGGTGCTGCTCAGTGCCTACGCCGAGGTGAGCGGCAGGATTTGCGTCGATTTCACCACCATGCAGGTGCGCATCGATGTCACGGCCCAGCCGCTGCACGCCGGCGTCACGGGGATCTACGCCGCGATCGGGGTGAAGAACGGCACGGGAGACACCGTCTATACGCGGGAGATCAACAACCAGGAGGCGGCGCCAGTTCACGACGCCGTACCCTTCGAGATCGGCCACCGGCTCGAGGTGTTCGTGACGTATGCCAACCTGCTGGCCGTGGAGCCCCCTACGCCTGGGTTGCTGCCTGAGCAACAAAGCCACGCGCTGACGATCACGGCGCTGGGGCTGCAGAACGCGGCGGCCAGCAATAATCCCGAAGCGGACCTGCTGGCGCGCATCGCCGCCGGGGCGACCATCGTGCGCGAGCACCTGCCGATGGCCCATGCGCCCTACGCGCAATTGAAGGACGACCTCTACCTGGCGGTCATGGCGCTGCCGACGGTGGCGCGCACCGCGGCGCGGCGCCAGTATATGGACGTGATGTCCACGTTCAACTTCGAGCCGGACGACTACGTCGGCAACCTTTTCACCCTCACGATGAAGGGCATGTACAACATGACATTCATCACCGTGACCATCGACTTGCATGCTCGGGAGGTCCGCTTTCGCATCGTTGGAACCGACCCCCATCCATCGTTTTCGAACACGTACGGTTATGTCAGTTTCAGCGATGTATACGGCAACGAAATCTTCTCGTATGACTTTATCGGCACACGAGTGGCGACGGCCATGAACGTGGTGTTTCCGCTTTCCCCGTACGGCGGTGAGCGGTATTACTCGTTCAAGGAGGAGGCGTCCGTCGGCCGTTACCCGATCGAAAACGTGATGCAGGGGCAGGTCACGTCCGGGCTGAAGAACATGATGGCCGAGGTGCTCCCCGATGGCCTCATCACGTATGCGTCGCCATCCGAAATTTCGGCGACGCCCACCGTACGCGGGAACATGTTCCTGTGGTCATTGCTCGACGCTTCCGGTGCCCCGGTGGCAACGCTGAACCTCAGCCTGGTCTTCAATACGCTGACCGTGACAGTGCCTGCCGGGACGCACGAAGCGGGGCTGCGCGTCAGCGTGCATGTGGAGGATAAGTATCAGCAGGTGGTCTATGACCTGGATGTCCAGGGGAGCGCGCCCGTGGCTCCCGCGATGACCACCTTTGCGTTGCAGAAGGGCTATACGGTCACGGTGCTCCACAATGACCCGTCCCGTTCCCAGCTGGTCAATACGGAAACCAATGCACGGACCACGGTCGGCGAGCTCGCGCGCTATCAGACCATGCCACGCGGCCTGAAGGCCATGCCAGCATGAAAAACGCCCCGCCGGCACAGGCCGGCGGGGCGTTTTCCTGCCCGCTCGCGGGTCAGTGGTGCTTGTCCTCGCCGATCATCGCCAGCGAGTTGTGCATCTTCACATTGTGCTTGTGCAGGCGCATGACCAGCAGCATGGTGGCCGAGATGAACAGGCCCAGCGCCACGATCACGAAGCCGATTGGCGCGTTCAGCTTGATGAGCAGGGCGTAGAGGCACAGCATCAGCAGAACGGAAACATTTTCATTGAAGTTCTGCACGGCGATCGAGTGCCCGGCGGACAGCAGCACGTGCCCGCGATGCTGGAGCAGGGCGTTCATCGGCACCACGAAGTAGCCCGACATCGCCCCGACGATCATCAGGAACACATAGGCGATGGCCATGTACAGCGGCATGGGATAGCCGAGCACGTTGAGCACCACGTCCGGCATGGCGTCCTTGGTGTAGAAGGCCATGATCATGACGGTGATGCCCATCGCCACGCCGAACGGCAGCACCGACAGCGAGCGCCGCAGCGGGATCCGGGCGGCGGCCATGATCGCGCCGACGGCCACGCCCACCGCCACCACGGCCTGGAGCAGGGCGCCCTGGGACAGGTTCAGCCCCAGCGACTTCTCCGCCCACTTGAGCACGATGAACTGCAAGGTGGCGCCCACGCCCCAGAACAGGGTGGTCACGGCCAGCGAGATCTGGCCCAGCTTGTCGCGCCACAGGGCGATGAAGCAGTCGCCGAACTCGGCAATCAGCTTCACCGGGTTCTTTTCCTGTTGCGGGTAGCGCGCGCCGGTTTCCGGGATGAACACGTTGAACACCGATGCCACGAAGTAGAAGAACATGATCACCACCATGGCCGCCTCGGCCGGGGTGTTGATGCCAGTGTCCACATAGGGGATGTCGAAGCGGAGCAGGATGTCCGAGATATGGACCGAGATCAGCGCGCCGCCCACCACGGTGCCGAGGATGATCGAGCCCACCGTGAGGCCCTCGATCCAGCCGTTGGCCATCACCAGCTTCTCGGGCGGCAGCAGCTCGGTCAGGATGCCGTACTTGGCCGGCGAGTAGGCGGCGGCGCCAAAGCCCACCACGCCGTAGGCCAGCAGCGGGTGCAGGCCGAACATCATGATCGCGCAGCCAACTATCTTGATGGCGTTGGTGATCAGCATGACCTTGCCCTTGGGCATGGAGTCCGCGAAGGCCCCCACGAAGGCCGCCAGCACCACATAGGACAGCACGAAGAACAGCTTCAGCAGCGGGGTCATCCACTGCGGGGAATGCAATTCGGTGAGAAGGGCGATGGCGGCGATGAGCAGCGCATTGTCGGCCAGCGACGAAAAAAACTGCGCGGCCATGATCGTGTAGAAACCCTTCTTCATACCTTCGACTTTGTCTCCATCGCGGACGCCCGGTGCGGCGGGCAGGGGCACGCCGACCGGCAACATCGCGGCTTGCAGGGAACCTGGCGCGACGGCCTTGTCAAAGTGGGGCGGTTGCGCAACTTTCGCGCGCCTTTCGGCTTGCCTGACCGTCATTGACATATTGCTTCTCTTTTAAAACATGGCCGGAGCGTCCGGCTTTATATCACGAAACCACGACATTTCAGCACTCCGGCGGACCCGCGTTTTGACAGGAACCCGCCCTGCGGATTCCCTGAGGTGGGCGCCGGTTGTGTTCAAATATCGCCTGCGCGATGTTGCCCCGCATGTGCCGGCCGCTCCGTATTCCAGCGCACTTTCGCGCCACGCGCGTGGCGGTGCCGGCACAGTGTATGCAACATCAACGCCCGATTGCAGCGGGTTGCCGTCCGGGTCTTCCCTGATCCGGTGCATGCCGGGACGCAACCTGCACCCATAGCCAGACCATGCCAAGACCCATACACGCAGTCATCCACCAGCCCGCGCTGGCCAACAACCTCGACGTGGTGCGCCGCTACGCGCCCCAGTCCCGCATCTGGGCGGTGGTCAAGGCCAACGCCTACGGCCACGGCATCCGGCGCGCCTTTGCAGGCATGCGCGGCACTGACGGCTTCGGCCTGCTCGACCTCAACGAGGCCGTGCTGCTGCGCGACCTCGGCTGGCAGGGCCCGATCCTGTTGCTAGAGGGATTCTTCCAACCGCAGGATGTTCCCCTGCTGGAGCAATATCGCCTCACCACGGCCATTCATTGCGACGAGCAGTTGCGCATGCTCGAGGTCGCCCGGCCCCGGGGGCCGCTGGCCATCCAGCTCAAGCTCAACACCGGCATGAACCGGCTCGGCTTCCGCCCGGACGCTTATCGGGCCGCCTGGGAGCGCGCGCGGGGGCTGTCCTGCGTGGGCAGTATCGTGCACATGACGCACTTCTCGGATGCCGACAGCGCGCGCGGCATCGCGCACCAGATCGAGGCGTTCGACACCGCCACGGCCAACCTGCCGGGCGAAGCCAGCCTGTCCAACTCGGCCGCCGTGCTCTGGCACCCGCAGGCGCACCGCGCCTGGGTGCGGCCGGGGGTGATCCTGTACGGCGCGTCGCCCACGGGCGTGGCGGCGGACATCGCCGATACCGGCCTCCAGCCGGCCATGTCGCTGCACAGCGAACTGATCGCCGTCCAGGACCTGCAGCCGGGCGATACGGTCGGCTATGGCTCGATGTTCACGGCGGACCGCCCGATGCGCATCGGCATCGTGGCCTGCGGCTATGCCGACGGCTACCCGCGCCACGCGGCGGGCTGGGGCGAGCGCCCCGCGCCGGTGCTGGTGGATGGCACGCGCACCACGCTGGTCGGCCGGGTGTCGATGGATATGGTCTGCGTGGACCTTACCCCCTGCCCGAAGGCCCGCGTCGGCTCGCCGGTCACGCTGTGGGGCCAGGGCCTGCCGATCGACGAGGTGGCGGCGGCCAGCGGCACGGTCGGCTACGAGTTGATGTGCGCGCTGGCGATGCGCGTGCCCTGCACGGTGGCCACGCTGACCACGGCCGACGCCACGGCCTGACCTTTCGCCTGACCCCAGCCCGACCCCAGCCCTGACCCTTTCCCGAACCAAGGACGCCGTTTGGCCAAGACCAAGACTGTCTATTCCTGCACCGAGTGCGGCGGTACCACGCCGCGCTGGGCCGGCCAGTGCCCGCAGTGCAACGCCTGGAACACGCTCGTGGAATCCGTGGCGGATTCCGGTTCCAGCGCCGCGCGGCGCTTCCAGCCGCTGGCCAACTCGGCCGTGGTGCGCAAGCTGTCCGAGATCGATGCGGCCGATGTGCCGCGCTTCACCACCGGCATCGACGAGTTCGACCGCGTGCTCGGCGGCGGGCTGGTCTCGGGCGGCGTGGTGCTGATCGGCGGCGACCCCGGCATCGGCAAGTCCACGCTGCTGCTCCAGACGCTGGCCAACCTGGCCGGCCAGCGCCGCGTGCTCTATGTCAGCGGCGAGGAGTCCGGCGCCCAGATCGCACTGCGTGCCCAGCGGCTGGGCGTGGATGCCCCGGCGCTGGGCCTGCTGCCCGAGATCCAGCTGGAGAAGATCCAGGCCACGCTGGAGGCCGAACAGCCCGAAGTGGCCGTGATCGACTCGATCCAGACCCTGTATTCGGAGGCGCTGACCTCGGCGCCTGGCTCGGTGGCGCAGGTGCGCGAGTGCGCGGCGCAGCTGACGCGCATCGCCAAGAGCACCGGCATCACCATCATCCTGGTCGGCCATGTGACCAAGGAAGGCAGCCTGGCCGGGCCGCGCGTGCTCGAACACATCGTCGATACGGTGCTGTATTTCGAAGGGGATACCCATTCGTCGCACCGGCTGATCCGCGCGTTCAAGAACCGCTTCGGGGCGGTGAACGAACTCGGCGTTTTCGCGATGACCGAGCGCGGCTTGCGCGGCATCAGCAACCCGTCGGCGCTGTTCCTCTCGCAGCACGAGGAATCGGTGGCGGGTTCGTGCGTGCTGGTTACGCAGGAGGGCACCCGGCCGCTGCTGGTGGAGGTGCAGGCGCTGGTCGATACCGCCAACGTGCCCAATCCGCGCCGGCTGGCGGTGGGGCTGGAGCAGAACCGGCTGGCGATGCTGCTGGCGGTGCTGCACCGGCACGCGGGCATTGCGTGCTTCGACCAGGACGTGTTCCTGAACGCCGTGGGTGGGGTCAAGATCACCGAACCGGCCGCCGATCTGGCGGTGCTGCTGTCGATCCATTCGTCGATGCGCAACAAGCCGCTGCCGCGCGGGCTGGTGGTGTTTGGCGAAGTGGGGCTGGCGGGCGAGATCCGCCCCAGCCCGCGCGGGCAGGAGCGGCTCAAGGAGGCCGCCAAGCTCGGCTTCACGATGGCGGTGATCCCCAAGGCAAACGCGCCGAAGCAGAAGATCGAGGGCATCGAGGTGATCGCCGTGGACCGCCTCGAACAAGCCATCGACCGCGTGCGGCACCTGGACTGACGGATAACGGGGGGAGCATGGCGGACGCAACGGACACCCTCGACGGCGGCGCCAGCCTGGCCAAGGCCAAGCGCTCGCAGGCCGCCTATCAGGCGCTGCGCGACGACATCTTCGCATTCCGCCTGCTGCCGGGAGACCGCTTTACCGAGAACGACGTGGCGGAGCGGCTGGGCATCTCCCGCACGCCGGTGCGCGAGGCGCTGCACCGGCTGCAGGGCGACGGGCTGGTGCGCGGCTACTACCGCAACGGCTGGGAAGTGGTGCCGCTGGACCTGGCCCGCTTCGAGGCGCTCTACGAACTGCGTACCCTGCTGGAGACCCACGCCGTGACGCGGCTGTGCCGGCCCGAGGCTCCGCACCGGGCGGCCCTGGCGGCGCTGGTGCGGCAGCTTGGTGCGATCTGGCGCGTGCCCGTCACCCAGCGCCTTGCCGATGGCAACGCCGTGGCGCAACTGGACGAGGCCTTCCACCTCGCCCTCGTCGAGGCGGCCGGCAATCCAGAGTCGGCGGCGGTACACCAGCAGGTGACTGACCGCATTCGCATCATCCGCCGGCTCGACTTCGCCTTCGGCACGCGGATTTCGCTGACTTACGACGAACATTCGGCCATTCTCGATGCCCTGGAAGCTGCCGATGGCGCCCGCGCCGTGGCGCTGCTCTCCACGCATATCGAAGATGGCCGCGCCGAAGTGAGCCGGCTCACCACCGAGCGGCTCGAACAAGCCCGCACCAGCCTTGTGCGCCCCGCGCCGGCCCGGACCCCGAACGCACCCGTCCGGCGCAGGCGCTTCGGCTGATTCCCGCCTTTCCTATTCCGCTTTCCACGTGAGCATTTACCCGCCAGCCCCGTGCTGACGCGGGCTTGAGACGTTTCTTATTAGGCGAGCGTGCCCGGGCGCACGTGGTGGCACGCCTATTGCGATCCTTCTGCGCAGGAAATTTATGTATACATAAATCGCAGGAGTCGCGGAGCGTGGCATTTCATCTCAATCCGATCCGGGGAAGCCGGGGCATGGCCGTGGCGCCGCACGCGCTGGCGTCGCAGAGCGCGCTGGCCGTGCTGCGCGAGGGCGGCAACGCTGTCGAGGCGATGGTCGCGGCCGCCGCCACCATCGCCGTGGTCTATCCCCATATGAATAGCATCGGCGGCGACAGCTTCTGGCTGGTCTCCCGGCCCGGCGAGGCGCCGCGCGCGCTCGACGCCTGCGGCGCGGTGGCGGGCGATGCCACCATCGCGCGCTATCGGGAGGCCGGCTTCCAGGCCATTCCCACGCGTGGCGGCATGGCGGCCAACACCGTGGCTGGCACGGTGTCCGGCTGGCAGGCGGCGCTGGCCTGGTCGCGCGACGCGCTGGGCGGGCGCCTGCCGCTCTCGCGGCTGCTGGCCGATGCCATTGACTATGCCCGCGTGGGCGTGCCGGTCACGCAGAGCCAGTCCGCCTGCGTGGCCGCCAAGGCCGCCGAGCTGGCCGATGTGCCGGGCTTCGCCGAGACTTTTCTGATCGACGGACGCGCCCCGGCGGCGGGCACGCGCTTCCGCCATCCGCGCCTGGCCGCCACGCTGGAGCAGCTGGCGCGGGCCGGGCTCGATGACTTCTATCAGGGCGACCTGGCCCGGATGCTGGCCCGCGAACTCGGCAACGCGGGCAGCCCGCTGACCCTGGTCGACCTGCGCGCGCACCGCGCCACGTGGAAGGCGCCGCTGGCGCTGGCCCATTCGCACGGCACGGTCTACAACATGCCGCCGCCCACGCAGGGGCTGGTGTCGCTGCTGATCCTGGGTCAGCTGGACCGCCTGCTGGAGGCGGGCATGGACCCGCTCGGCCCGGACTTCGTCCATGCCTGCGTGGAGGCCACCAAGCAGGCGTTTCACGTGCGCGACCGCCATATCACCGATCCCGCCTATATGGAGATCGATCCACAAGACCTGCTGGCGCCGCCGTGGCTTGACGCCGCCGCCGCGCGCATCCGCCCGGACGCGGTGCTGCCGTGGGGGCAGGGCATGGGGCCGGCGGACACGGTCTGGATGGGCGTGATCGACGGTAGCGGCGTGGCCGTGAGCTTTATCCAGAGCATCTATCACGAGTTCGGCAGCGGCATCGTGCTGCCCGGCACCGGCGTGAACTGGCAGAACCGGGGATGCAGCTTTTCGCTCGATCCGGCCGCGCGCAACCCGCTGATGCCGGGGCGCAAGCCGTTCCACACGCTGAACCCGGCCATGGCGCGCCTGAACGATGGCCGCACGCTGGTCTACGGGAACATGGGCGGCGACGGCCAGCCGCAGTCGCAGAGTGCGGTGTTCTCGCGGATCGTCCATTTCGGCATGAACCTGCAGGCCGCCATCGACGCGCCACGCTGGCTGCTCGGCCGCACCTGGGGCCAGACCAGCGACACCCTCAAGCTCGAATCGCGCTTCCCCGACGCCACGCAACAGGCGCTGCACCGCCTGGGCCATGACGTGGAGGTGCTGGGGCCGTATGACGAAACCATGGGCCACGCCGGCGCCATCGTGCTGCAGGCCGATGGCCTCTACCAGGGCGGCAGCGATCCGCGCAGCGATGGCGGGGTGGCGGGCTGGTAGAGCCGTAGTCGAATTTTCCTGAGTTCCAACCTGCGCGAGCCCGCCATGACGACGATGACGAAAGCGTGGCCGCGTGTCTTCCTCGAAGTTCCTGTCTCAAGGAGTGGTGCAAATGCGTACCGTTGCTGATAACGCGGCCCTCGGCGTGCCGCAGGCCATGCCGCTGGCGCGCACGCGCTGGCTGCAACTGTTGCTGGGGCTCGTCTGCATGATGGCGATTTCCAGCCCGCAGTATGTCTGGACCCTGTTTACCAAGCCGCTGGCGGCCAAGCTGGGGGTGCCGCTCTCGGAATTGCAGGTCACGTTCTCGCTGCTGATCGTGCTGCAGACATTCTTCTCGCCGTTCCAGGGCGCGATGATCGAGCGCTTCGGGCCGCGCCGGCTGATCGCGGCCGGCACGGTGCTGGCCGGGCTGTCGTGGGTGCTGGCCGCCTCGGCCCAGAGCGTGGGCATGCTGTACCTGACCTATGGCGTGGTCGGCGGCCTGGGCACCGGCATCGTCTATGTCGGCGTGGTGGGGCAGATGGTGCGCTGGTTCCCGGATCGACGCGGGTTTGCCGTCGGCATGGTCGCGGCAGGCTACGGCATGGGCGCCATCGTCACCACGTTCCCGATCGCGTCGGCGCTGGCCGGCAAGGGGCTGGAGACCACGCTGTGGCAGTTCGGCCTGATCTTCGCCGTGATCGGCTTCGTGGCCTCGCAGGGGCTGCGCGCCCCGGCGCCGGGCGAGCAGCTGCCGGTGCGCGCGTCGTACACGCCCTCCAACGTGGCGGACGTGCCGACGCGCCAGATGCTCAAGATGCCGCTGTTCTGGCTGCTGTTCCTGATGATGACGATGATGTCCACCTCGGGGCTGATGGTCACCTCGCAGATGGCCGCCTTCGCCAAGGACTTTGGCGTGTCCAACGCGGTGGTCTTCGGCATGGCCGCGCTGCCGCTGGCGCTGACCATCGACCGGCTCACCAACGGGCTGACGCGGCCGATGTTCGGCTGGATTTCCGACCGCTGGGGGCGTGAAAATACGATGTGCTTCGCCTTCGCGCTGGAGGCCGTGGCGATGACGCTGTGGCTGCTCACGCGCGAGAACGCGGTGCTGTTCGTGCTGCTCTCGGGCGTCGTGTTCCTGGGCTGGGGCGAGATTTTCTCGCTGTTCCCGTCCACGCTGACCGATACCTTCGGCACCAAATTCGCCACCACCAACTATGGCTGGCTCTATATCTCGCAGGGTATCGGCTCGATCTTCGGCGGCCCGCTGGCGGCGCTGATGCACGAGCGCATGGGCAGCTGGATGCCGGTGTTCGGCGTGGCCATCACGCTGGACGTCATCACGGCGGCGCTGGCCATCGCGGTGCTCAAGCCGTGGCGCCGGCGGTATCTGGAGGGGGCTTCGGCAGCCTCGGCGGCGTGACTGCGGGCGCTGCGGCAATCCGCCGCGGCGGGTTGACGTGGGATTGACGGGGCACTGGCAACGGCGGACGGAAAATGGGTAATAATTCGGCTCGAAGCCTCTTCCGTCCCGGACCCCCCATGCAAGCCAATTCCCGTGCCTACTTCCTGCTGATCGCCGTGCTCTCGTTCGCGATGCTCGGCGCCGCGCTCTACTTCCAGTATGTGGAGGGCTACCAGCCGTGCCCGCTCTGCATCATGCAGCGCTTCGCCTTTGTCGGCATCGGCTTGTTCTCCCTGCTGGCGGCGCTGGCCCAGAACACGCGCACGCTGTGGCAGGGGCTGGGCATGCTGTCGGGCGTAGCCGGGATCGCGGTGGCGGGGTATCACGTCTCGCTGCTGCTGAACCCGAAGTCCTCGTGCGGCATCGATCCGCTGGAAAACTGGGTCAACCAACTGCCCACCGCGCGCCTGCTGCCCCAGGTGTTCTTCTCGGACGGCCTGTGCACCGCGCCGCTGCCCCCGCTGTTCGGCATCTCGATCCCCGGCTGGTCACTGATCTGGCTGGTGATCCTGACGCTGACGCTCGCGGTGGGGCTGATCCGGCGGGAGAAGAATTACCGGTGAGACGCCGGTGAGATCGAGGAAAAACGCCACCCGAGGGTGGCGTTCTTATTGGCGGGCGTCAGGTCAGGGGCCAGAACCATATTGTCGTGGCATCCCAGAAGCAAGTTGAGCCACATGCCTGATAGGCGCCGGTAACGATATCGATGTGGCCGCCCCGACCGCTCATGTAATCCGGAATATTCCAGAACGCTATAACGCCTCGCCGGCTTCCTATTGAACGCAAGGCGTCATCGCGCGGGAATATTTCTGGCGGCCCCAGGTATTGGCGTTCGGCTAGCATTCTTGCCAGTTTTGCCTGGCCAGGCTCAATGAGCTTCCCCTTGTACTTGCCTTTCTTGATGGCAATCCTGCCGTTAAGGGTGAAGCCACATTTGATGAGTGCCAGACTTACGCGGATGGCGCAGGTATTGTTGTATTCGGGTTTGGGGATAAGGTCTTCCCAGCCGATTTCTGCGAAAAGCTGCTCCTTTATGACAGTCTTTCTGCTTTGATAGTTGGATTGCACGGCCATGAACGCTGGTTTCATCGCGCATTCCTGCTAACTGGGCAGGGGAATTTTCGCTTGAGCGCGCTAGTGACAAGCGGCGCAGCGTTGCCCCGCCGGTGCTCCGGGCGAACATCCCTGATTTCGCCAACAACATACGAGTCGATTTCGCCGCGCTGCACCTTGCCAGTGTTACACCAGGCTTGTCCCTCCCCTGCATCGGCGGCGCCGGCGAGATAGCCGTCAAGATACGATTGATCCCGTAGCGTAAATAACTCAGTTCCAGTTTTGCCGTAGCGCTCCACCAACTGTTCGCCGGTCAGGCGTGGCGGAATCGGGCCGGCTGCCAAACAGGTGATGGCAGACCAGGACAGTACGGCGAAGAGAGAGATCTTCCGCATGAGCTTCCTTTCGATGTTCCGAATCCGGGATGGAAACGGTCGTCGAAGGGTGTCGCGATGGGGAAGACCGGAAGCTGACAGGGATCAAGCCGGGACCAATATCGCCAGTTTCCGAGTCTTCACGCGATCTGTTCGATCTGTTCCTGCAGTTCCAGCCAGCGCTCCTCCAGCTGTTCCAGTTCGCTGGTGACTTCGCCCTGGCGCTTCAGCATTTCCATCAGCCTGGCCTTGTTGGCTTCGGCGTAGCTGGTCTCGTCGGCCATGAAGGCGTCGATGGCGGTCTTGTCGGTCTGGAGCGCGGCCATGCGCTTTTCGACTTTTTCCAGTTCCTTGGTCAGCGGCTTGCGCAGGACGGAGAGGCGCTGGCGCTCGTCGGCTTCGGCGCGGCGCTGGTCCTTGCGGTTGACGTTGGCGCCGGCGTCCGCCGCGGCCTCGGAAGCGTGCACCGCCGTGGCGGCGTTGCGCTTGGCGGCGGCCTGCTGGAGCAGCCAGTCGCGGTAGTCGTCCAGGTCGCCGTCGAACGGGCGGATGGTGCCGTCCGCCACCAGCATGAACTGATCGGAGGTGGCGCGCAGCAGGTGCCGGTCGTGGGAGACCAGGATCAGCGTGCCTTCGAACTGGGCCAGCGCCATGGTCAGGGCCTCGCGGGTGTCGAGGTCCAGGTGGTTGGTCGGCTCGTCCAGCAGCAGGAAGTTGGGCTTCTGCCACACGATCAGCGACAGGGCCAGCCGGGCCTTTTCGCCGCCCGAGAAGGGTTCGATCGGCGCGGTGGCCATGTCGCCCCGGAAGTTGAAGCTGCCCAGGAAGTCGCGCAATTCCTGCTCGCGCACGTCCGGCGCCAGCCGCGCCAGATGCTGGAGCGGGGAATCATGGTCGCGCAGCGTTTCCAGCTGATGCTGGGCGAAATAGCCGATCACCAGCCCCTTGGCCAGCCGCAGCGTGCCGTTCATCGGCGCCTGCGTGCCGGCCAGCGTCTTGACCAGCGTGGACTTGCCCTGGCCGTTGGCGCCAAGCAGGCCGATGCGCTGCCCGTTCTGGATCGACATCGCCAGGTTGTGGAGGATGGTCACGGGCGGCTCGGCCTCGGCGTAGCCGCAATCCACCCCTTCGAGCACCATCATCGGGTTCGGCGCCGAATCGGGTTCGCGGAACTCGAAGGCGAAGCCGGCTGCCACGTGCACCGGCGCCAGCCGCTCCATCTTCTCGAGCGCCTTGACGCGGCTCTGCGCCTGGCGCGCCTTGGTGGCCTTGGCCTTGAAGCGGTTGATGAACGATTCCAGATGCGCGATTTCCTTCTGCTGGCGCGCATAGGCCGACGACTGCAGCGCCATCTGCTGGAGCCGCAGGGTCTCGAACTGCGTGTAATTGCCGCCATAACGGCGCAATTCCTGGTTCTCGATATGGACGGTGACGTTGCAGATCGCGTCGAGGAACTCGCGATCGTGGGAAATCATCACCAGCGTGCCCGGGTAGCGCGCCAGCCAGTCTTCCAGCCAGACGATGGCGTCGAGGTCCAGGTGGTTGGTCGGTTCGTCGAGCAGCAGCAGGTCGGACGGGCACATCAGTGCCTGGGCCAGGTTCAGGCGCATGCGCCAGCCGCCCGAGAACGACGCCACGGGCTGCGACACCTGCGGCAGCGTGAAGCCCAGCCCCAGCAGCAGGGCTTCGGCGCGGGCCGGCGCGGTGTAGCCGTCGGCATCGGCGAAGGCGGCGTGGGCCTCGCCCTCGGCGCTGCCATCGCCGCTGGCCTGGGCGGCGGCGATGCGCGCTTCGATCTCGCGCAACCTGGTGTCGCCATCGATCACATAGTCCACAGCCGAGCGGTCTACCGCCGGGGTTTCCTGCGCCACGTGCGCGATACGCCACTGCGCCGGCACGAAGACATCGCCACCATCCGGGTGCAACTCGCCCCGCAGCATGGCGAACAGCGTGGACTTGCCGCTGCCGTTGGCGCCGACAAGGCCGACGCGCTCGCCCGGGTTGAGCGTCACGCTGGTGTGGTCGAACAGCACCTTGGTGCCGCGCTGGAGGACTAGCTGGTCGATTCGGATCACGAGGACTGGGAGATAAGGCGGAGGACGCGCCCGGAGGCGGGCAGGCCGGCATTGTAGCGCGCCCGGTGGCCGGTCTCGCTGGCGCCGGCCGGCCCCGCGGCCCATGTCCGTATCCATGTATTCAGGGATTTCCCCTAATTCGTCACTTCCCAGTTCTCCTGGTACGGGGTTTGCGTGTAAATTTATTTACATAGACCGCCGCACCGGGAAAGTGCCTTTTCATCAAGGGGCTTTCCGGGATGGTGCGCGCGGCGCCCCGAAGCGGATCTTTCCCACCCAGACATGTCCGAAGGCCAGTCGATTTCCGAACGCATCGCCCGCAGCTTGCCCACGCTGACGCCCGCGCATCAGCGCATGGCGCAGTACGTGCTGGACAACCTGTTCCGTGCGGCGACCATGCGCATCGACGAATTCGCGACGGCCGTGAATGTGTCCGTGGCCACGGCCAACCGCTTCGCCCGGGCGCTCGGCTTCGAAGGCTATCCGCAGTTCCGCGCCGAACTCGTGCGCGGCTTCGAGGCCACGCTGGCGCCGGTGGAGCGCCTGCGCGACGAACTGTCCCGTCCGACGACGGTGGCCGAGGTCTTCGCCGCCGCCCTGGACGACGGCGCCCGCAACCTCGAAGCCACGCGCCGCGCGATCGATGCCGAGGCCTGCGAGCGGGCCGTCGATGCCATCCTCGCCGCCGAGCGCGTGTATGTGATGGGCTTTGGCGCAAGCGGCTTCCTGGCTGGGCTGCTCCAGCACGGGCTGGAGATGCACTGCCGCATGGTGACGTCGGTGTCGACGGTGGGCGGCGCGTCGCACGCGGCGCGGCAACTGTTCAAGCTCCAGCCGCAAGACCTGGTCATCGCCATCGCATTTCCGCGATACGTGACGGACAGCATGGTGCTGGCCAAGCGCGTGAAGGCCCATCGCGGCAAGCTGCTGGCGCTGACGGATGGTCCGACCTCGCCGCTGGCGCCGCTGGCAGACATCGCGCTGTATGCCAACGCTGGCAATCGTCTTTCCGCTAATTCCGACGCCACGGTGCTCGCGCTGATCGAGGCGCTGTGCGGTGCCGTGGCCTATCGCTCGGCGCGCTCCGTCAAGGCGGCCGCCGAGATGACCGAATTCCTGCTGCCCTGGCTCTATGACGCACCCGGTGCGGGCCAGCGCGAGCGGGGCGCCTCGAAATCTTCCGAATCTACTGAGTGAAAGCTGTCATGACCCAGGCTGTCATTGCCATCCACGGTGGCGCCGGCACGATTACCCGTGCCGCCATGGATGCCAACCGTGAACGCGAATACACCGCCGCGCTGGAGCAGGTGCTGCTGGCCGGCCAACGTGTGCTGGCCGAGGGCGGCAGCGCGCTGGACGCCGTGACCGAAGCGGTGCGCCTGCTTGAGGACTGCCCGCTGTTCAATGCCGGCAAGGGCGCCGTGCTGACCCACGCCGGGACGTTCGAGCTGGACGCCGCCGTGATGGACGGCGCCACCCGCAACGCCGGCGCCGTGGCCTGCGTGACGCGCGTGCGCAACCCGGTGCTGGCCGCGCGGGCCGTGCTGGAGCACAGCGAACACGTGCTGTTCGCCGCCGACGGCGCCGAGGCGTTTGCCGAGGCGCAGGGGCTCGAACTGGTCGCCCCCGACTACTACTTCACGCAGGCCCGCTACGACCAGTGGCAGCGCGCCCAGGCGAGCACCGGCATGGCCTTGCTCGACCACGACGCGGCCGCGCTGGCAGCGAAGGCGGCTCAGGCGACTCAGGCGACTCAGGTGACTGAGGCCGGCACCGACCCGATCGACCCGGACAAGAAGTTCGGCACGGTGGGCGCGGTAGCTTGCGACGCCCAGGGCAACCTGGCCGCCGCCACCTCCACCGGCGGCGTGACCAACAAGCAGGTGGGCCGCGTGGGCGATACGCCCGTGTTCGGCGCCGGCTGCTATGCCGATGACGTGGCGGCCGTGTCCGCCACTGGCACCGGCGAGATGTTCATCCGCACCGTGGCCGCCTACGATGTGTCCGCGCAGATGCGCTACGCCGGGCTGTCGCTGGAGGAATCGGCGCGCCGCGTGGTGATGGAGAAGCTGGTCGCCATCGAGGGCCGGGGCGGCCTGATTGCCGTGGATCGGCAGGGCAACGTCACGCTGCCGTTCAACACCGAGGGCATGTACCGCGGCGTGGCGCGCGTGGGCGAGCCCGTCAGCGTGCTGATCTACGGCTGATCGTCGTCACGCCGCAGCAACGCCAATTCGAAGCAATTCGAGCAATTCGTAGCACACCGCAGTAGATCGAAGTCGATCGCAGCAATCGCAGCACACCGGACAAGTCGCATGGCCAACACCTCTACGCATCGAAACCTCGTACTTCCGCCTGAACGCGTCGTCGCGGTGGACAACCTCTCCGTCCGCTTCGCCACCTCGGAGCGGACCGTCGAGGCCGTGCGCAACCTCTCTTTCCACGTCGATCGCGGCGAGACGCTGGCCGTGGTGGGCGAGTCCGGCTCGGGCAAGTCGGTCACGTCGCTGGCGCTGATGCGGCTGGTGGAGCATGGCGGCGGCAAGATCGCCAACGGCAGCATGCTGCTGCGCCGGCGCAGCGGCGAGGTGCTGGACCTGGCCCGCGCGCCCGATGCCGCCCTGCGTTCCGTGCGCGGCGCGGACGTGGCGATGATCTTCCAGGAGCCGATGACCTCGCTGAACCCGGTGTTCCCGGTGGGCGAGCAGATCGCCGAATCGATCCGGCTGCATCAGGGCAGGAACAAGGCCGCCGCGCGCGCCGAGGCGCTGCGCATGCTCGAACTCGTACGCATTCCTGAAGCGCGCCGCGTGCTGGACCGCTTCCCGCACCAGCTCTCCGGCGGCATGCGCCAGCGCGTGATGATCGCCATGGCGCTGTCGTGCAAGCCGGCGCTGCTGATTGCCGATGAGCCGACCACGGCGCTGGACGTGACCATCCAGGCTGAGATCCTGCAACTGATCCGCAACCTCCAGGCCGAGATGGACATGGGCGTGGTCTTCATCACCCATGACATGGGCGTGGTGGCCGAGGTGGCCGACCGCGTGCTGGTGATGTATCGGGGCGAGAAGGTCGAGGAGGGCACCTCCGACGAGGTTTTCCACGCGCCGGCCCACCCGTACACGCGCGCGCTGCTTTCCGCCGTGCCGAAGCTCGGGGCCATGACCGGCAAGGACCTGCCGGCCAAGTTCCCGCTGGTGCAGGTGAACGACGTGGCCGCGCCCGAGGCCGAGGTGCCGCAGGACACCGTCCACGCCGGCGCCGAGCCGATCCTGCGCGTGCGCGACCTGGTCACCCGCTTCGATGTGCCCGGTGGCCTGTTCGGGCGGGTCACGCGCCGGGTGCACGCGGTGGAGCAGGTCAGCTTCGACCTGTACCCGGGCGAGACCCTGGCACTGGTGGGTGAATCGGGCTGCGGCAAGTCCACCACGGGCCGCTCGCTGCTGCGGCTGGTGGATGCGCAGAGCGGCACGATCGAGTTCGCCGGCCAGAACATCAGCCAGATGCAGGGCCCGGCGCTGCAGGCACTGCGCCGCAATATCCAGTTCATTTTCCAGGACCCGTTCGCCTCGCTCGACCCGCGCGTGCCGGTGGGCTACTCGATCATGGAGCCGCTGCTGGTGCACAAGGTGGCCAGCGGCCGCGAAGCCGAAGCCCGCGTGGCCTGGCTGCTCGAGAAGGTGGGCCTGACGCCCGCCCATGCCTCGCGTTATCCGCACGAGTTCTCGGGCGGGCAGCGCCAGCGCATCTGCATTGCACGGGCGCTGGCCCTGAACCCCAAGGTGGTGGTTGCCGACGAGTCGGTTTCAGCCCTCGATGTGTCGATTCAGGCGCAAATCGTCAACCTGATGCTCGACCTCCAGCGCGAGCTGGGCGTCGCCTTCCTGTTCATCTCCCACGACATGGCCGTGGTGGAGCGGGTGAGCCACCGCGTGGCCGTGATGTACCTGGGCCAGATCGTCGAGATTGGCCCGCGCCGCGCGATTTTCGAGAATCCGCAGCACCCCTATACGAAGAAGCTGATGTCGGCGGTGCCGATTGCCGATCCGGCGCGCCGCCATGTGAAGCGCGAGCCGCTTTCCGATGAAATCCCCAGCCCGATCCGTGCAGTGGGCGACGAGCCGGTGGTGCAGCCACTGGTGGCGGTGGCCGGCAGCGGCGCGCACGGGCACTACGTGGCCCGGCACCCGGTTGGCGGCGCGTATTAAGTCTTGAGTATTGAGTCTTGAGTCTTGTCATCACGCAGTACCGATGATTTTTTTCCAACAGGAGAAGAGAAATATGTCTACCCGTATGGTTTCGCCGCGCCTGATCGCCGGCGCCGTGGCGATGAGCGCAATTGGCGCGATGGGCATGCTGGGCGCGACCCCGGCGTTCGCGGCCAAGGACGCCGTGATGGCCGTGTACTCGACGTTCACCACGCTCGATCCGTACGATGCCAACGACACGCTGTCGCAGGCAGCCGTGAAGTCGTTCTACCAGGGCCTGTTCGGCTTCGACAAGGACCTGAAGCTGGTCAACGTGCTGGCTGACAGCTACGACGTGACCAAGGACGGCCTGGTCTACACGATCAAGCTCAAGAAGGGCATCAAGTTCCACGACGGCACCACCTTCGACGCCACCGCCGTCAAGGCCAACCTGGACCGCGTGACCGATCCGGCCAACAAGCTCAAGCGCTACACGCTGTTCAACCGCGTGGCCAAGACCGAGGTGGTAGACCCGGCCACGGTCAAGATCACGCTGAAGGAGCAGTTCTCGCCGTTCATCAACGTGCTGGCCCACCCGTCGGCCGTGATGATCAGCCCGACCGCGCTGAAGAAGTACGGCAAGGAAATCGCCTTCCACCCGGTGGGCACCGGCCCGTTCGAGTTCGTCGAATGGAAGCAGACCGACTACCTGAAGGGCAAGAAGTTTGCCGGCTACTGGAAGACGGGCTATCCGAAGATCGACACCATCACCTGGAAGCCGGTGGTGGACAACAACACCCGCTCGGCCGTGATGCAGACCGGCGAGGCGGACTTTGCGTTCAGCATTCCGTTCGAGCAGGCCGCCGTGCTGAAGGCCAGCCCGAAGGTGGACCTGATCGACGGTCCGTCGATCATCCAGCGCTACGTGTCGTTCAACACCCAGGTCAAGCCGTTCAACGACCCGAAGGTGCGCCAGGCCATCAACTACGCCATCAACAAGGACGCGCTGGCCAAGGTGGCTTTTGCCGGCTACGCGGTGCCGGCCCAGGGCGTGGTGCCGCCGGGCGTGGACTTCGCCGAGAAGCTGGGCCCGTGGCCGTATGACCCGGCCAAGGCCCGCGAGCTGCTGAAGGAAGCCGGCTACCCGAACGGCTTCGAGACCACGCTGTGGTCGGCCTACAACCACACCACCGCGCAGAAGGTGATCCAGTTCGTGCAGCAGCAGCTGCAACAGGTGGGCATCAAGGCGCAGGTGCAGGCCCTGGAAGCCGGCCAGCGCGTGGAGCGCGTGGAGTCCGTGCAGAAGCCCGAGGATGCCGGCGTGCGCCTGTACTACGTGGGCTGGTCGTCGTCCACGGGCGAGTCGGACTGGGCGCTGCGCCCGCTGCTGGCCTCGGAATCGATGCCGCCGAAGCTGCTGAACACGGCGTACTACAAGAACGACCAGGTCGATGCGGACATCGCCGGCGCGCTGCGCACGACGGACCGCGCCGAGAAGGCCAGGCTGTACAAGGACGCCCAGGAACGGATCTGGAAGGATGCCCCGTGGGCGTTCCTGATCACGGAGAAGGTGCTGTTCGCACGTTCCAAGCGCCTGAGCGGCGCCTACGTGATGCCTGACGGCTCGTTCAACTTCGACGAGATCGACATCAAGCAGTAAGCGGTTTGCTCCCCGCTCTTGCTTGCGGGAGTGGGGAGTACATCAAGACGGCGCCACCAAGCGCCGCCGAAGTGGTAGCTGTAGTCGCGGTAAGCAGTCCTTACAGTCGTACGCAGTAAGCCGTGTTGGCCGCCCGCCCGAGATGCGGGGGCATGGGCGGGTGGCCCGCGTTCTCAATTCCTGGTAGCCAGATGCTGAATTACTTCCTCAAACGATTCCTGGGCGTGATCCCGACACTGCTGCTCGTGGCAGTGCTGGTGTTCCTGTTCGTCCACATGCTGCCCGGTGACCCGGCGCGGCTGGCCGCCGGCCCGGAGGCCGACATGGCCACCGTCGAGCTGGTGCGCAAGGACCTGGGGCTGGATCGCCCGATGCCCGAGCAGTTCGTGCGCTTCTTCACCAACGCGCTGCAGGGGGAATTCGGCACCTCGCTGCGCACCAAGCGCCCGGTCTCCGAGGAGATTGGCGAGCGCTTCCTGCCCACGCTTTACCTGACGCTTACGTCAATGGTCTGGGCGGTCATCTTCGGCATGGCCATCGGCATTGGCTCGGCCGTGTGGCGCAACAAATGGCCGGACCGGCTCGGCATGACGCTGGCGGTGTCTGGCATCTCGTTCCCGGCCTTCGCGCTCGGCATGCTGCTGATGGAGGTCTTCTCGGTGCAACTGGGCTGGCTGCCGTCGATTGGCGCCGATAGCTGGAAGCACTACATCCTGCCTTCGCTGACGCTGGGCGCCGCCGTGGCCGCCGTGATGGCGCGCTTCACGCGGGCCTCGTTCATCGAGGTGCTGCAGGAAGATTTCGTGCGTACCGCCCGCGCCAAGGGCGTGCGCGAGACCGTGGTGGTCATCAAGCACACGCTGCGCAACGCGATGATCCCGGTCGTGACGATGATGGGCCTGCAGTTCGGCTTCCTGCTGGGCGGCTCCATCCTGGTCGAGAAGGTGTTCAACTGGCCCGGCCTGGGCCGCCTGCTGGTGGACGCCGTGGAAATGCGCGACTACCCGGTCATCCAGGCCGAGGTGCTGCTGTTCTCGCTCGAATTCATCCTGATCAACCTGGTGGTGGACATGCTCTACACCGTGATCAATCCCACCATCCGCTACAAGTAAGAGGCCGGCATGACTGAGCTTTCCACGCCCGCCGCGGCAGCGTCCCCGATTACCGCCCCCGAGGCCGTCCGCACGCCCTGGACCGAGTTCTGGCGCAAGTTCCGCAAGCAGCACCTGGCCCTGGTGGCCGGCGCCTTCGTGCTGATGCTGGTGGTGATTGCGGTGCTGGCGCCGTACATCGTCCCCTACGACCCCGAGAACTTCTTCGACTATGACGCGCTGAACGCCGGCCCGTCCGCCGCCCACTGGATGGGGGTGGACTCGCTGGGCCGCGACATCTTCAGCCGCATCCTGGCCGGCACGCGCATCTCGCTGGCGGCCGGCTTCTTCTCGGTCATCATCGGCGCCATCGTCGGCACCGTGCTGGGCCTGCTGGCGGGCTACTACGAGGGCTGGTGGGACCGCATCGTGACCCGGCTGTCGGACGTGCTGTTCGCGTTCCCCGGCATCCTGCTGGCCATCGGCATCGTGGCCATCCTCGGCAACGGCATGACCAACGTGATCTTCGCCGTGGCGGTGTTCAGCGTGCCGGCGTTTGCGCGGCTGGTGCGCGGCAACACGCTGATGCTCAAGGGGCTGACCTATGTGGAGGCGGCCAGGAGTATCGGGGCGTCCGACTGGACCATCCTGATGCGGCACATTCTGCCGGGCACGGTGTCGTCCATCGTGGTGTATTTCTCGATGCGGATCGGCACGTCGATCATCACGGCCGCCGGGCTGTCCTTCCTGGGCCTCGGCGCCCAGCCGCCCACCCCGGAATGGGGCGCGATGCTCAACGAGGCGCGCGCCGACATGGTCACCGCGCCGCACGTGGCCATCTTCCCGAGCCTGGCCATCTTCCTGACCGTGCTGGCGTTCAACCTGCTCGGCGACGGGCTGCGCGACGCCCTCGATCCGAAGATCGACCGCCGGTGAAACCCGCATGACCGCCAACGCGCCCCCCGTGGTCGGCAACCTGCCGGCTGCCGCCCGCAACGCGATCACCGATGTGCCGGGCGTGAGCGTCGGCCATCGCACGCTGGCGGACGGCGCCTGCCAGACCGGCGTGACCGTGATCCGCCCGCACGCCGGCAACGTCTACACCCACAAGGTGCCGGCGGCGGCCGTGGTGCTCAATGGCTTCGGCAAGAGCATCGGGCTGGTGCAGGTGGAAGAACTCGGCGTGCTGGAGACGCCCATCGCGTTGACCAACACGTTCGGCGTGGGCACCGTGGCACAGGCGCAGATCCGCGCGGCGATTGCGGAGAACCCCGAGATCGGGCGCGGCTGGCCCACGGTCAATCCGCTTGTCTTCGAATGCAATGACGGCTACCTGAACGATATCCAGGCGCTGGCGGTGCAGGAGGCCGACTACGCGCAGGCGCTGGCGGCTGCCGGGGCCGAGGTGGCGCAGGGCGCCGTGGGCGCTGGGCGCGGGATGTCGTCGTTCGGGGTGAAGGGCGGCATCGGGACGGCATCGCGCATGGCCGGCGGGTATACCGTCGGCGCGGTGGTGCTGTCGAACTTCGGCACGGCCGAGTCGCTGATCTATGCGGGCGAAGCCGTGGGCGGCAGGCTGGCGGAGCGTCTGGACCAAGAGAAAGGCCCGGAGAAGGGCTCGATCATCATGGTCGTGGCCACCGATGCGCCGCTCGACGCCCGGCAACTGCGGCGCCTGGCGCTGCGCGCCGGCACGGGCCTCGCGCGTACCGGGTCGGTCTTCGGCCATGGCTCCGGCGACATCGCGCTAGCTTTTTCCACGGCCTACACCGTGCCCCATCTGGCCGATGTGCCGATGCCTGCCGTGCCGATGGTCCACGAATCGCGGCTGGACCCGCTGTTCCGGGCTGCAGCCGACAGCGTGGAGCAGGCCATCGTCCATGCCCTCTGGCACGCCCAGCCGGTGACGGGCCGCGACGGCCACCACCGCGCGGCGTTGCGCGAGTTGCTGCCGGACCTCTCCGAGACCTGATATGAAGATCCTGATTTCCGCCGACATCGAAGGCGTGGCGGGCGTATTCCACGCCGAGCAGACGCGCGCCGGCAACGGCGAATACGAGCGCGCGCGCGCCTGGATGACGGCCGAGGCCAACGCGGCCGTGCAGGGCGCGTTCGCGGGCGGCGCCACCGAAGTGCTGGTCAACGACTCGCACGGCGGCTTCCGCAACCTGCTGCCGGACCAGATCGATCCGCGCGCACAACTGGTGCTCGGCAAGCCGCGCTACCTGAGCATGATGGCCGGCGTGGAGCACGACTGCGACGGCGTGTTCATGATCGGCTATCACAGCCGCGCGCAGGGCCGGGGCGTACTGGCGCACACCATCAACAGCAGCGCCTTCGCGCGGGTCTGGTTCAACGGGCTGGAGCTGGGCGAAGCGGGCATCTACGCCGCGCTGGCCGGCGAGTTCGACGTGCCCGTGCTGCTGGCCAGCGGCGACGACGTATTCATCGCCGAAACCCGGCCGCTGATGCCCTGGGTGCGCTACGTGCAGACCAAGACGGCGGGCGGGCAGGGCAGCGGCACCACGCTGTCACCGGCGGCCGCGCGCGATGCCATCGCCCACGCGGCGGAGGCCGTGACGCGCAACGCCATTGCCCATCCCGAGGCCCGCTGCCTGGAACTGGCCGGCCCGGTCAACTGCCGGCTGCAAACCATGTCCTCCGCCTACGCCGACCTGTTTTGCCAGTGGCCGACCTTCGAGCGCGTGGACGGCGTGACGCTGGCCTTCACGGCGCCCACCGTGCAGGCCGCCGTGCGCATGCTGAACTGCTGCTCGGCCATGGCCTTCATGCTGAAGTAACGATAATTGGTGGCGGCGGGGCGCGCGGTGCGACAATAGCGCCCGTTCCCCGGATTTACCCCTCGTCACCATGAAGCAGGCCCTGCCCGGCGGCTGGATTCCCGTTCGCAAGGATTTCGTCGATCCTGCCGCCACACGCTGCCATGCGCGCAGCGCCAAGGGCGGCCGTCACCACGGCTTTCCCGAGGGCCACGCCTACATCCTGCGCGGGCCGGATGGCCACGAATACCCCTTCGGCGCCGACTGCGCCCGCGCGGCGCTGGCCGAGCCGGCCGGGCTCGACCAGATACCCGACTACACCGAGCGCGACGCTGTGCCGCGCCTCCCCGATTTCACCGACGTGCCCCCGCCGCGCCGCAGCCGCAAGGCCACCGCCGCCGAGCAGGAACTGGCCCGCCGCAACGCCGCCACGCGCTACGTGGTGCTGCGCATGGAGAAGGTGGCCGCCGTGCCGCGCGTGCAGCCCACGGTACGCTTCCCGGCGCTGGAAGACCTCTATCAGCAGATCGCACAGGGCGGGGCGCTCTCCAGCGCACAGGTGACCCGCGTGCTGGCCATCGAACGCAGCGCCGCCACGCCAGCCAAGCTCCGCATGCTGAACCTGCTCGACGTTTACACCGCGCACGTGAAGCTGGAACGCCTGATCGCCGCCTCGAACAACCTCGACAACATCCGCTTCCTGCGCAGCCTCCACGACTGGCTGGCGCGCCACCTCGTGCTATCCACGGCGCAACTCGACGCCGCCGGCATTGTCATGCATCCCCACGCGTTCCGGTCCGCCTGGCCGACTGCGGGTGGGGAGGGGGAGTTGTTCTAGGGGGCGCAGGCGCGGGCCTGCAAATCCCACGATTGAGGGGGGTGCCTCCCTCGTCGGTGGGGGAGGCACGGGGCGGGGGCTCGGACGCCTTGCGACAAGCTGCAATACTCCGCATCGACGGATAACGGCATGCTGCGCATTATCTTTAACCTCATGTCCTGATGTAACTGGCTTGGGGCGTGGGATGCCGGGTATACGCGCATCGTCGTGCGCAGTGCGGCCTGAATTTAATTTCGTTTATTTCTCCCTTAAAAATTCCGAAACTGCATCAAATCGCAACGTTGCACCCCGCCCACGCAGCGGGCATTTTTAGCCGATCGGCTATTTGAGGCAGATCCTGCCTTTGTTATCTTCCGGCCCCGAAAGCCGCTGCGCTCGTCGAGCGTGCGGCGCAGGAAAAGAAAGAAGGGAGTCGGTCGTTGTATCGAGTACGGGGGGTTCTTGCCCGGCTGCCGCGTGGGGCTGCCGGATGGGTCACGGGGCTGAGCCAGTTCGCGCTGGCCGCGCACTGCCTGGCCGCCGGCGTTGTGCCGGACGGTGGCACTGCCACCACAGCCGTCACGGGCGCCGATGGCCGCATCACGGTTGGCGTGGCCGGCGCTGTGGGCGGCGTCTCCACGAATACCTATCGCGAATTCAACGTGCCACGTGCCGGGGTCGATCTCGACAACTCGGCCGCGCGCGCGCGCACGCACCATCCTCAACCAGGTTACCGGCACCAACCCGTCGCTGCTGGAGGGCCAGCTTAGCGTGCTGGGCCCCCGCGCCAACGTGGTGATCGCCAACCCCAACGGCATCAGCGTCAACGGCATGGTGGTGCGGAACATGGGCAACCTGGCGCTGACCACGGGGCAGGTCACGTTCAACGATTTCACGGTCAATGGGCAGTTGCAGCGCAACCTCGTGCTGAACACGCGTCAGGGCGCGATCGACATTGGCCCCGGCGGGCTGTCCGGCACGCTGCTGAACCTGGAGTTGATCGCCAAGCAGCTGCGTATCGCCGGCAAGGTCGAGAACCTGTATGCCGATGCGAACGCACGCGTCCGCGCGATGGTGGGTGACAGCCACGCCGAGATCGACGCCAGCGTTTCCCCCACTGACAACCTGTCGCCCTGGATTGCCTACACCGCCCCGTCCGCCACGCAGGGAAATGGCATCGCGCTCGACATCACGGCTGCCGGCAGCCTGATGGCGGGCCGCATCGAACTGATGGTGACGGACCAGGGCGCTGGCGTACGGCACGCCGGCGCGGCTTACGCAACCGCCGGCGACTTCGTGGTGTCGGGCAGCGGCGACCTGCGGCTGGCATCGGGCCGCATCGAGGCCCATCGCGATGTGGTGGTGGCCAGCGGCGGCTTGCGGGGTACGGGAACCGTGGAGGCGGGGCGGCACGTGTCGGTGGCCTCGGATCGTGTGGAGTTGGCCAACGCTGCGATCCGGGCCGGCATCAAGGGCACCGGGGACATCGTGATTGGCGCCAACGGCCAGCGCCATACCGAGCCGGTAAAGCTGGTCGATACGACATTCGATGCCAGCGGGGGCATCGGCCTCTTCGACGCCGGCACGGTCATGCAATTGACCGGCACGCGTGCCACGGCGGGCGGGCACCTGATCATCGGCGCCCGTGACGCGGCACTCGATGGCGCGGTGCTGACATCCTTGGGCGGGGCCGCCAACATCGACGCCACCGGGCATTTTGCCCTGCGCGACAGCGACATCCTGGCTGCCACCGACATCAGGCTGCACGCCGGATCGATCGGGCTTGAGTCGGCGGCACGCCAGTCCACCGCCGTCGCCCGCAGCGGTGGCGTGCTCGTGCAGGCCGATGGCGACATGGTCAACCTGGGCGCGCTGGTGCAGGGCCAGACGCGCATCCAGGACGCGGATGCGTCACTCGGCGCAGTCACGGTGTTGACTGGAGGCTCGCTCCGCAACGAATCGACGCCAGATTCCCTCGGCATCCTGTTCGGCGTCAACGACGACGTCGTGGTGCGCGCCGGCGGCGACGTCATCAACCGCCATGCGCGGATGCTGTCCAACGCCTGGCTCGAAGTGACCGCTGCCGGCGACCTCGTCAACGAAATCACCAAGACCGATGGCGCCAGCGCCGAGCAGCCCGTCATCGGCGCATCCTCCGGGCGGCGCTGGCTGGTGCTGTCGAAGCGCAGCAATACCTTCGATATCGACTACGGAGCGGTAGACCGCCCGGACCAGGCCGCCTACCTGCTTTCCGAGACCGGCACCACGCTGAGTGGGCGTAATGTGATCAATACCGGAGGCAACATCTACGCCAACAACGGTTCGATCGTCGTCAAGGCGGTCGATACGTTCCGGACCGAAGGCGTCACCAGCGGCGCCGCCCATCTTTCGCGCACGTGCATGATCGTGTGCCGGACTTCGGCCTCCTCGACGACAACCGTCAGCGGTGGCCTGCTGTCCGCCGGCGAGGACATCGACATCACGGCGGGCCGCGTGGCCGAGAATATTGGCGGGCGTGTGCTCGCGGTGGGCGACCTCTCGGTCAACGCGCCGGTAACTTATGCCACGGGCGTTACCGGCTACACGGCGATAGCCCGGGACCGCGGTTTCAAGGTGTTCTTCGGCGACACCTGGGCGCGGCTTTACGCCATGGACGTGGGTGGCAGCTGGATGGCGACGGGCCGCACGCGCCTGAGCGGCGACGCCGTGATCGATGGCGGCAGCCTGGACGGCGAGGTGACGGTGGCCGGGAACACCACGGTGGTGCGGCCCAGGCAGCAGGACCCGGTCAGCATCGAAAGCCATGTGGGGCTGACGTCATGGGCATGGCGCTGAGCACCCGGCACGCAGTGGCATTGGCGGCAGCCTGGACGGCCGCCACGGCAGCCTGGGCGCAGGCGCTGCCGCCGGGCCCCATCGTTCCGGAAGACCCCGCGCAGCGCCTGCTGCGGGAGCAGCGCCAGCGCGACCAGGAGCGCGAGGCCACGCAGCCGCCGGCTCGCATCGACAGTGGTGCCGTAGTGGCGCCCGACGCACGCGTCGAGGATGTAGCGGAGACCTCCGCCACCTTCGACATTGCGCGGATCGACGTGGTGGGCAACACGGTGCAGTCCGATGCCGAAGTCGCGGCCATTACCGCGCCTTTCGTCGGCCGGGCGCTTGGCACGAACCGGATCAACCTGCTGCTGCGCCGCTTTACCGAGGCGTTCGTGGCACGCGGCTTCATCACCACGCGCGCCTACCTTGGCGAGCAGAACCTCGCCAGCGGCGTGCTGGTGGTGACCGTCGTGACGGGGAAGGTGGAAGCCTTCCAGCTCAACGGCCGCACGCTCCGGCCCGGCAGCGCGCCGCTGTTCGATACGGTGGGTGGCGGCTGGGTGACGGATGCGGGTACGGCCTGGCAGTTTCCGGGGCCGGGCGACACCCTGCGCCTGCCCGATCTGGAGCAGGGCGTAGACCAGCTCAACCGCCTGCGCCGCAATCGCGCGGAAATGCAGATCCTGCCGGGCCAGACCCCGGGCGGGTCGGTCGTGGCGCTGACGAATCCGCCCGGCGACCGCTTCCGCTTCAACGCCGGCGTGGACAACTATGGCAGCCGCAGCACGGGCATCGCCCGCACGCGGCTTGGCATGGATGCGGACAACGCGCTGGGGCTGCAGGAATCGTTCTCGGCCAGCTTTGTCGGCACCACCGACACCAATGCCGCCGTGGCTTCGGCGGTGCTGCCATTCGGCTACAACACGTTCAGCTACACGGCATCGCTGTCGGAGTACCAGAACACCATCGGCGATACGGCGCTGCTCTACGGCCGCAGTATCGGCCATACCTTTGGCTGGAACCGCGTGATTACGCGCGGGCAGACCGGCCGGCAGGCGCTCGACTTGACCCTGACGTGGCGCAAGAGCGAGCGCGATATCAACAACCTGCAACTCGATCCGCAACGGCTGACCGTGCTGCGCGCCGGCTGGAACGGCCTGTGGCGCTTTGCTGCCAATGGCATGCAGGGCTATGTGACGGCCGATGCCGGGTACTCGCGTGGCCTGACCTCACTGCACGCCACGCGCGATCCGTCCGATATCCGCCAAGACGAGGCGCACGCCCAGTTCAACAAGCTCGATGCCAGCACCACGCTGCAATTGCCGCTCCCGCCGGTAGCCGGCGGCGCGGTGCTGGCGTGGCGCGCCCAGCTCACGGGCCAATGGACCAACGTTGCGCTGTTCGGCTCGGAGCAGATCTACGCCGGGGGCATGAGCACCGTGCGCGGCTTCCGGGAGGGCGTGATTGCCGGGGATCGCGGCGCCTATCTGCGCAACGAACTGGCCTGGGCCAATGCGCCCGTCGTGGCCGGCATCCGCATCGAACCCTATCTCTTTCTCGACGGCGGCGAGGCCCAGTACGTGGCCACCCGCCAGTGGCAAGCCGTGGCTGGCGCCGGGGCCGGCGTTCGGCTGTCGGCCCAGTGGGCCGGCCAGACGCTAAGCGGCGAACTGCTGGCGGGCGCGCCACTGGCCCAACCCGCGAACCTCGGCCCCAAGCGGACCGTCTTGCTGGCCACGCTGAACTGGATCTACTAGGAACCCAAACCATGCAACCGATTCTCTCCCGCCTCGCTGCCGGCGCCGTCCTGGCACTCGGCCTTCATGTTGCCTACGCCGCAACGGTCAATGGCGTGACGATCTCCGACGCCGCCATCGTCGAGGCGACAAAAGCGGCTGGCCTGCCAGACACGCCCCAGTCGCGCGAGGTGATCAAGCAGCAATTGATCGCGCGCGAGCTATTTCGGCAGGAGGCCAGCAAGGACAAGGCGCTGGAAGCTCGCCCGGAGGTGCAGACCCAGTTACGGGAAGCCCGCAACCAGATCCTGACGCAGGCATGGCTCAAGGATCGGATCAAGCCCGAGCCGGTGACCGATGCGCAGGTCCGCGCGCGGTACGACGCCATCGTGGCGTCGCTGGGTGCCATGGAGTACAAGGCGCGCGTGATCGAGCTGGCCGACGACGCGGCGGCCGACAAGGCGCTTGCCCGGATCAAGGCCGGCGAGGACTTCGCCAAGGTCGCCCAGGACGTGAGCCTGGCGCCCACCCGCGCCGGCGGCGGGGCGCTGGACTGGGTCAGCTTCAAGGTGCCCGCGCAGGAAGGCCGTACGCAAAGCCTGCCGCTGCCGCTTGCCGAAGCCATTTCCACGCTCCCGGCGGGCGGGGTGAGCCCGAGCCCGGTCACCTGGAACGCCCGCCGCTATCTCGTCAAGGTGGACGCCTTGCGTCCGACGCAGGTGCCGTCGTATGACGCGGCGGCACCGGGCATCCGGCAGGCCCTGCAGGCGCAGGCGCTCGAACGCGCCACGGTGGCCCTGGTCACCGGCCTGCTGACCAAGGCAAAGATCACCCAGTGACCTGCCGCCATCGTCAGTAACCCCGTCATTGCCGCCGCCCCCTGGAAGAACTCGTAGGAACGCCATGCAACGCGACCGCTCGGCCACGCCGTCCGTCTACGCCCTGAACATTCACGCCCCGACCACCGCGACCGTCCCGACGGATACGCGGGTGCCAGCTTCGCTGGCCGAGCGGGGCCGGCGCAGCCTGCTTGCGCGGGCGGTGGCGGCGACGGTGGCCGTCACGTTGTGGCTTGGGCCGGTGCAGATCACCCTGCAGCAGGCCCGGCAGGCGGCGGGCGCGCTGGCGGCGGGGGCGACGGACGTCGATGCGCTGGCCGTGCACGGCGGTGCCGTGCGGCAGGGGTTGCTGCGCTGGGCGGTGTCGAAGCTGCCGGTGTTGCTGCGCTTTGGGCCAGCAGAGGCGCTGGCCGCACCGATTACCGATCCGAACGCGCCGGTACGCTTCACGCCATCGATTTCGGTGACCACGGGGCCTGGGGCACCCGATGGCGGTGTGCCGGTCGTCGGCATTACCACGCCGAACGCGCAGGGCATCTCGCTGAACCAGTATCGGACGTTCGTGGTCGATCCCATCGGCCTGATCCTGAACAACAGCGCAACCGGCGGCGGCGCTTTCCTGGGCGGGCAGGTCGCCGGCAATGCCAACCTGGCTGCGTCAGGGCCGGTGCGGCTGATCGTCAACCAGGTCACCAGCAGCGCGCCGGCGCAAATCAACGGCACCGTGGAGATCTTCGGCGCAGCGGCGGGCCTCGTGATTGCCGCGCCCGGAGGCGTCTACACCAATGGCGCGGGGTTCACCAACACCAGCCAGGTGACGCTGACCACCGGCACGCCGCAATGGCTGTCGGCCGCCGGCACCGCCACGAGCTTCGACACCGCCGCCACGGCCGGCTTCCTGGTGGAGGGCGGCAGGATCCAGATCGGCAATCCCACGCCGGGCAGCGCTGCCACGGGCATCGAGGGCACGGTCGGCAATATCAGCCTGATTGGCGAGTCGATTGGCATCGACGCCGCGCTGAACGCAGGCAAGCAGATCAACGTGGTGGCCGGCCGCCAGATGGTGACGCCGCTGGGCGATGGCTTTACTACCGCAGCCGCCGGGACAAACAACGCGGCTTCCAATACCAGCGCGAGCAACGGGCTGGCCATCGACGCCACAGCGTTCGGTGCGATGAACGCCGGCCAGATCCGGATCATCAGCACGGCGGCGGGCGTGGGTGTGCGTGCCGATGGCAACCTGGCGGCATCGTCCGGTAACCTGACCATCGATTCGGCTGGCAACCTCAAGGTAGGCAGCACCTATGCCAAGCAGGCGGCGGCGCTCAATGCGGGCGGCGCGATCGTGGCGTCCGGCAATGGCCAGGCGGAAGCGGGCTACACCGCCGGGGCGGGTGGGGATGTCACGCTGGGCGGCACGCTGGAGTCGGGCCGGGCGCTGACCGTGACGGCTGGCGGCGCGATCAACGGGGCCGGCGGCGTGAAGGCCGCGGAGGCGGTGACGCTGGATGCCGGTGCCAGCGTGGACGTAGGCGGTGCCGTCAGTGGCGCCACCGTGCTCGTCAAGGCGGCAGGGCAGGATGGGCGCGGCGATATCCGGCTCGGCGGCGACGTGACGTCGCCGGGCGCGATCCGGTTGCAGGCGGCACGCGACACCCTGATCGACGGCAACGCGGTGTCGGCCGGAGACCTCGACCTGGCATCGCAACGCAACCTGACGATTCGTGGCGCGGCCGGCAGTACGGCGGGCAACGTCGCGCTGACGGGCGTCACTGGGAGCGTAACCACCAGCGGCAACGTGGTGTCGCCGGGCACGCTGACGGTGACGGCTGGCACAGACGCCGTGCTGGGCGGGCAGGTGCTGTCTACCGGTGCGCTGAACGTGCGGCGCAGAACGGCAGTATCAGCACGAGCGGGGAGATCGGCAGCAATGCGGACCTGACGCTGACCGCTTCCCGCGATGTCACCGTGGGCGGCCAGGCGCAAAGTGCCGGCGACACCCGCATCCGCGCGACGCAAGGCAATGTGGCGATCCAGGGTGCCCTGACCAGCGATGGCGCGGCGGACATCCGCGCTGGCGGAAGCGCCGTGGTGGCGGGAAGCTTGTCCAGCGGTGGCAATACGACGCTGACGGCTGCGGGTGGATCGGCGACCGTTAGCGGCGCGCTGACCAGCCTCGGCAACGCCACGGTGAGCGGCGCGCAGGACGTGACCATGTCGGGCAGCACGCTTGTGGGCGGCAACCTTGGCGTCGCAGCGGGCGGATCGGCGAATGTGAGCGATCTGACGTGGATTGGCGGCGACGCCACGCTGCGCGGCAATGACGTGACGATCGGCGCGGCGGCCGCCGGCAATGGCAACGCGGTGAACCGCAAGCTGGACGCCGCCGCCACGCGCGCGCTGACCCTGACCGGCAGCAGCACGGGCACGAACGTCACGTTGAGCGGGGCAACCATCGTCAACCAGGGTGTCACCGCTGCGGTACAGGCCCTGAACGTGGGAGGCGGCACCGTCATCAATGCCGGCACGATGGCCGGCAACACGGCCGCGTTCAACGTCGGCAACCTGACGAACCGGGGCACCATCGGCGGCCAGACGGTGGACGCCACGGTGACGGGGGCGCTCGACAATGCGTACGGGCTGATTGCCGGTGCGCAGCGCCTCGACGTGACCGCGGGCACCCTGGCCGCGAACCAGGGCGGCACGCTGTTCGCGGGCGACCTGACCGGCCAGAGCCCGCTGACGGGAAATCTCGGCTTCACGATTTTGGGTGGCAACGGCAGCTTCAATAACGCGAGCGGCCAGATCCTGGCGGGCAACAACCTGACGGTCAACGCGCTGAACCAGGTCTTCGACCCATCGGCAACGAGCACCGGCAGCCTCAACGCCAACGGCACGCTGACGCTGGGCGCGCTGGCCATCAACAACACCGGAACCTGGACCGTGCCGGGCGGCAGCGTGGTGCTCAATGCCAGCCAGGGCATCACCAACAGCGGCACGATCCAGAAGGCTGGCGACCTGTCATTGGCAACTGGCGGTACGTTGACCAACACGGGGCAGATTGTCGGTGGCAGCAACGTCTCGCTGTCGGCCGGCAATCTGTCCAATACCGGCACGATGCATGCCAACGGCAACCTCGCGCTGGACGGCAACGTCACCAACCGTGGCGTGGCGGAGGCGCTGGGTGACATCGTCGTCACGGGTTCGAACTACGACAACACGGGCGCGAAGACCCAGGCCAATCGCGACGTGAGGATCGACATTGGCGGCACGGTGTCGAACACCGGCGGCGTGCTCGGCGCGAACCGCGACATGCATATCGCTGCCGGGGCGGTCGTCAATGACCGGACCGGGCCGGTGGATGCCGGCAGCACGACCGGCAAAGTGACGAACGACGCGCTGCTGGACTCCACGGTGATCGGCAGCTATCGGCCATTGGCGGGCGGCTATTGCGATACCTGTACCGGCAACGAACTCGGCAACCCGCTGGATATCCGCATCGGCGACCTGACACGGACTGCTGACAGGACGTCGATTTCACCGGTCATCGGCTACGTGCCGTACTACAGCGGTGGTGACGCTGGCGTGGTCTACCTGCCCATGTGGCACGTAGGTGCCAACGACCCCGTGCCGGGAAATCCGCTGGTGGCCCTGCCTACGGTGGACCGCACCATTGTCATCCAGACGGATGGCGTAGCCGGCCAGATCATCAGCCGGGGCAAGCTTGACATCGCCGCCGCTTCGCTCTCCAACAAGGGCGGTGCGATCTCGGCGGGCGGCGACCTGACGCTGAACGTGGGTGCACTCGATAACGGCCGATCCGCCACGCTGGTCAGCAGCGTGACGGACCAAGTGAATGCGGGGGAACTGAGCGCGTTCCTCGCGCAGCTCAAGAGCATTGGGGAGCGTGTAGACGGCACCATTCCCGGCACGACCCAGACGGTGTTTGGCACCCCCTCGCCGGGTTGCCAGGGCGATAACTGTGGCGCGCCGCCGGTGACGGCGTTTCCGATGAACATCGGAACGGCGGCAGATAACTCGGCCGTCAGCGCGCCCACCCAGTCATCGACCATCTACCAGCTCGGCAAGGCCGGCCAGATCACGGCAGGCGGCAACCTCGCCCTGACGGGCACCGGTGACCTGACCAATGCCGGGGACTTGGCGGCGGCGGGCAAGGTGACCATCACCACGCCCGGCACGTTCACCAACCAGGGTGTCCATGACATCCAGGTGAGCACCCGCCAGGGGTGCCTGCCCGGTGCCGATTGCCCAGACGACAGCGCGCCGACCGTTCAGTCGGTCACGTGGCAGCAGACGCCCAGCACGGTGGCGGCGGGCCAGACGCTGACCATCAACGCGGCGAACGTCAGGAACCTGAGCGGCACGCTTGCCGCGCAGGGCAACGTGGCCATCACCGCGGGCGGCACGGTCACGAACCAGGCTGGCGCCATCCAGTCGCTTTCGGGCGATGTCTCGATTACGGCGGCGTCGCTGGTCAATACCTCGCTCGACCCGGTGCAACTGCACAAGAGCTACGGCGGCCAGAATCCGTCCTATGCGGGCGGCTGCAACCCCGGTGGCACCTATGGGAACAGCCAGTGCGCCGCGACGGAGGATGCAGCGGCGGGGCCGGCGGCGGTCATCAGCGGTGCGCGCGATGTCTTCATTCAGGGCGGCAGCGTCAACAACCACGGCGCGCTGATCAGCGGCGGCCGCAATGTCAGCGTGCAAGCCACCGGCGGCGTGGACAACACGGCCATCGCGCTCAATGCGGATTGGGTTGGTCGCTGGCAGGAAGACCGCAGCGGCGGCGACCGCTGGCACGATACCGGCGGCCGGGCCGCCATCGGAAACATTGCCTCGGGCATTCAGGCCGGCAATGCGCTGTCCGTGAATTCGGGCGGCCAGATCGTCAATACCGGCAACCTGATGGGCGCGGCGGTGGACATCACCGGTGCCGCGATGGTCAACGGCATCACAAGCCCGAACCAGCCGACGCCCCCGGCGGCCCCGCCGACTCAAGTCATTTCACTCGGCCCGCCGCCGGTGCCGGCTGGCTCGCTGCCGGCCGCGACGCCCACGGCGGACCCGACCGAACCGTGGCAATTCACCCCGGTCATCGTGGCGACGCCTGCCGCGCCCACGGCGGGTGGGCCGGCCACCGTTGACTGGCACTTCAACGCCAAGCCCGACGGCACGCCGCTGACAGCGCCGACGAACACCGGCGGCCGTGCCCAATACGTCAACCCGAACCCGGCGACGGGCGTGCTGGCCGGGGTGACGCCGGATAGCCTGCTGGGCCAGTTGCCGCCGGAACTGCGGCCGGGCAACGTCACGTTCTACTACGACCCGTACACCGAATCGCAGAAGTTGAATCAGGCCGCGTTGCAGCAGACGGGGCAGGACAGCTTCGTCAGCGGGCTGGCATGGGACAGCCAGAACAATCTCTCGGTCGATGACCAGGAGAAGCTGGCGCTGTACAAGAACGCGGCGGACTACGCCAAGGAACACAGCATTGCGCTGGGCACGGCGCTGACTGACGAACAGGTGCACGCGCTGGACAAGCCGATGCTCTGGTACGTGGAGCAGGCCGTCCCGGACCCGCGCTGCACGGTGGCCAGCACGGCCTGCGGCAGCGTGAATGCGCTGGTGCCGCAGGTTTATCTGCCGGACGGCTACGCACAGGTGCTGGCGACGCCCAACGGCGGCGTGATCAGCGCGCAGAACGTCAGCCTGGACATCGACGGACAACTGCGTAACAGCGGCCAGATCACGGCCGGGGACCTGCTGCAGGTGAAGGCGGGCAGCCTTGACCTGAGCCCGAACGTGGTGGACATCGGCACGAATGCGTACAAGGCGCAGGGCGGCTGGAATGTTGTGACGGGCACGGTGGTGCAGCCGGGCGGCTTCCTGTCGGCGATGCGCATGGACATCGACGCCGGCATGATCCACGCGGTGAACGACGCCTTCCGCATCACCCGTGCCGACGGCACCGTGGACGAGGAAGCCAGCGCGGCACTGGTGGCGCAACTGAAGGAGAGCCTCGGGCTGAACTACACCGAGGACACGCTCCAGGACGACATCCACACCCGGTTTATCAAGGAAAAGAAGGGCTTCGGCATCATCGGCCAGATCGTGGCGATGGTGGCTGCGGTGGCGATTTCGATTGTTACGGCAGGGGCGGGGGCGGCGCTGATGGGCGTAGCCATGGCCCAGATGACGGTCGCGCAGGCAATGATTGCCGTGGCCATCGATGCAGCCATCTCGGCCACGCTGTCGAGCATGGTGACCCAGGTGCTCACCACGGGCTCGCTGAACATCGGCGCAGCGCTGAAGGCGGGCGTTGTGTCTGGCATGACAGCTGGGGCGACCCGAGGCATTACAGCGGGATTTAACCTCGGTGACACCGGTATTGGTAGCTTTGGCGACAATCTTGCCCAAGGTAATTGGGCGGCGATGCAGGATAGTGTCGTCAATTACATGGAGGCAACCGTCGTCCGGTCAGCGGTCAGTGCTGGCGTGAATACGATTGCTTATGGCGGGAGTTTTGGGCAGGCGTTTACGGGTGGGCTGGTAAGGGATGCGGCGGCGCTCGGGGCCAACGGCATTGGTGTGAATGCACCAGGCATTGGCATCCCGGGATCGGATCCATCGACCATTCTGACCAATGTATTGGGGCATGCGCTCGTGGGTTGCGCTGCGCAAAGCCTGACGGGTGGTGATTGCGCAGGAGGCGCGATTGGTGGCGCGGCGAGTGCTATTGCGGCGCCGTTGATTCGGGACGAGGTCTACGCGGGCAGCTATGTCGTCAACTACAGCGATGACAAGGTTCGGCAGGCTCTGACGGTTGGGCTTGCGACGCTGATTGGAGGAGCAACTGGCGCGCTGTTGGGGCGTGACGTAACTTCGGCCGGGTTGGCTGCGCAGAACGAGGCCATCAATAACGCGACCAGTGCCGCGATGGTCCCGAAGCCGGCGCCCAGTGGGCCTGGCGGCACTGCCTTCCCGAACAACGGCCCGCAAAAGTCCGACCCGTTGACCAACCCGCTGGAAGCGGAGAATGATGGTGGTCCGATTGGGACGCCGAATAATGGGCCGCAGGGTTCGACGCTGATTGGGACGCCGAATGTCGGGCCGGTGGGAGCGACATTGTTGTCGAATCCCGGGTGCGTGCTGATGCCGGTCATATGTGCTGGGCTGACGGCAATTGCGCAGGTTCAGAACGATGCTGGGTCGTTGTGGTCGTCAACGGGTTCAAAAACCGCTGTCGAAAATGCCTATAGTCACTGGGATAAGCACATGACCGAATTCCCGGAGTATAACAATTCTGTTCAATATGTTCGTGGAGCACAGATTTTCGTTGCAACTCCTCCGCCAGGAACGTTAGCTATAAGTCGTTCTAATGGTGACACGGTTCTATATAATCCGAACACCAATACACTCGCAGTAAAGGGGGCGGATGGATCGCCGAAAATTATGTTTAGGCCGGATCCGGCTCAACACGGATATCCGACGAACTTGGACTACTTCAATGCACAAAAAAGATAATGGCTGTCGAGTACGTGGATATATGTTGGATTTTCGCCCATGGGGTGATGATGGGTGTTCTCCAACGTGGGAGATTTGCCCTTGCTGCGGAACAGAATTCGGATATGAGGATTCCACGCCGGAAAGCGCTAGAGCGAGGCGAATTAAATGGATCTCCTATGGGATGAAATGGTTTAAGGAGGGGGAAAAACCAATGGGTTGGGATTATGAGAGTCAGTATGCCAACATTCCCGATAATTTTAGGTAGATGATTTGTCCACGAAGCCTACCAGGTCTCATGAATCGCCACCTACCAGGGGGTTACCTTCCTTGGGGAAGAGCATTACGCCCCGCTTTCCAACGCAGTTCCCATCTGGCGGCTTCTTCTTCGTGAATCGTCCGGCTTGTAAGCACGTCGCCTCGGCTGCCACCGAGACGGAAAAGACGCTCAGCTTTGTGCTCGATTCCGGGAAATCAAGTATGTGCGTAGTTGGCCATCGTCGGGTCTGATGGTCGGTCGCTTGGTACTGGAACTGGAAACGCCGGAAAAAGCCAAAGAGGATCTCGCCTCGCTGAGCTACACGGGCGATCAGGTCAAGACGGCCGCCAAGTAACAGAAGTCGTTGGGAGGATGCTGGCTTCGGCATCCTCCACGGCAAGGCCCTGGCACACCCCCAGAAAATGGCGTTAAATAAACAAATCCCCACTCCTCACCAGGCCCCGCCATGCCTGCCAGCGCCAGCCCCATCGCCCGCTGTTTTGCCCTGAGCTACGCGGAAGCCAGACAGAAATTCCTCACCGCAGCGCGCCAGGCCGGCGCCACGCTGACTGAATTCCCCCATCCCACCGAAACCGGTAGCGAAGGCGAGGTACTTGCCATCGATGTTGCGTGGATCGGCGCCGTCGATACCTCGCGCGTATTAATGAGCACTTCTGGCACGCACGGCGCCGAAGGGTTTTGTGGATCTGGTGCGCAGGTGGCATTGCTGGGCGATACCGCGCTCCACGCGGAGTGCCGTCAGGCCGGCTTCGCGCTGTTGTTGGTCCATGCGGTGAATCCGTACGGGTTTTCACATTTGCGGCGGGTCAATGAGGATAACGTCGATCTGAATCGCAATTTCATGGATTTCGATCAACCCCTGCCGACGAACGCGCCGTATGCGGAGGTGGCGCCGTTGTTGCTGCCAGCGCACTGGCCGGCGTCGGATGCGGATCAGGCCGCGCTGATGAAGATTGCGGCCGAGCGCGGCATGGGGTGGTATCAGGCAGCGGTCAGTGCCGGGCAGTATCACGATCCGGGCGGGCTCTTTTTCGGCGGGCAGAAGCCAACCTGGAGCAACTACACGCTGCGGCGCATTCTGGCGCGCTTTGGCACGGACCGGAAGGTGCTGCGTTGGATCGACATCCACACCGGTCTTGGCCCGTGGGGCTATGGCGAGCCGATCTACATGGGGCCGGACGATCCCGCGCAAATCGCCAGGGCCCGCGAGATCTGGGGGCCGTGTGTGACGTCGATCTACGACGGCTCGTCGACGTCGGCCAACCTCACGGGGTTGGCGTGGCAGGCGGTGCCGCAGACGCTCGGCACCATCGACTATGCGGGCATCGCGCTCGAATTCGGCACGCTGCCGCTGGCGGAAGTCCTCGATGCCCTGCGGGGCGACCACTGGCTCCACCGCCACCCCGAGGCCGACGAGAACCAGCGCGCGCTGATCAAGCATGCAGTCTGGCGGGCGTTCTACGGGGATGCTGACGACTGGCGCGACGGCGTGGTCGCGCAGGTGTTGGAGGCGGTGCGGAAGGGCGTGGGGATCGCCTAGCGGTGCATCGGCAAGCTACGCCTGCGCGCCGCTCTGTTCCACGAGCCAATTCCGGAACGAGCGTGCCGCCGCCGGTTCCACGCGGTCGCGCGGCCAGACCGCGTAGTAGCCGCCGCCCAGCGAGGCGCTTGCATCGCAGGCCCGCACCAGCACGCCAGAATCCAGGCAGTTGTCGATCATGTGCCGCCAGCCGAGTACGATGCCCTGGCCCTCGATGGCCATCTGCACGAGCACCGGATAGGAGTTGACCACCAGTCCATGTTCGATGCGCGGATCGCGCAGGCCATTGCGTGTGAGCCACGTGGGCCACGACATCCACTGCCGCTGGGCGTCTTCGAGCACCAGCAGTGTCTCCTTCGGCAGGTCGGCCACGGCCAGCTTGCGGCCGTGCAGGTAGCTGGGCGCGCACACGGGAAAGACCTCTTCGTCATACAGCCGCCGCGCGGCCAGGCCGCTCGGGGCGCCTTCGCGCAGGTAGTAGAGGGCGATATCGAAGTCCGTGCCGGCCAGCGAGGCCAGGCTGTCGTTGACGATGAGGCGCACCCGGTAGTCCGGATGCTGCGCGCGGAATGCCGCGAGCCGGGGCGCCAGCCACAGCACCGCCACGCCGGACGAGCAGGCCACCGACAGCTCCACCTGCCCCTTGCGCTTCATCACGTCTTCCGTGGCCTCGGCGCAGGCCACCAGCAGGCGCTGCACCTGCTCGGCGTACTGCTGGCCGGCAACGGTCAGCCGCAGCGCGCGCGGTTCACGTACGAACAGCTTCTTGCCGAGAAAGCGCTCGAGTTGCGCCACCTGCCGGCTGATGGCGCTTTGGGTCAGATGGAGTTCGGTGGCCGCGCGCGTGAAGCTGCCATGGCGCATGGTCGATTCGAAGGCGACCAGGCAGGGCAGGGGCGGCAGGGGTGTGATGCGCATGGGGGAACGAAAACATGGCGGCAGGAGCCGCCATGATAAGTCCCACGCCGGGCGGCGACACGTTTTACCGTTCGCCACCCGTGTCCTGCACTAGCGAGGTGCCTGATGCACCCGGCCGGCCTGCATGACGAGCCCGATGCGGGCATTGGGGCCGGCCAGCACGCCGATATCGGTGAGTGGGTCGCCGTCCACGGCAATCAGGTCGGCCAGCGCGCCGGCGCGTACCGTGCCGAGTTCCCCGTCGCGCTCGAGGATGGCAGCCGCGATGGAGGTGGCCGAGCGAATCGCCTCGAGGTTGCCGAGCAGTTCCGCGCGGATGCGGAATTCCTCGGACTGGTACTGGTGCATTTCCCCGAGCAGGTCCGAGCCGAAGCCCATCTTCACGCCGGCTTCGGCGTAGATGGCCAGCGAATCGCGCCCGGCCTGACGCACGGTCTCGATCTTGGCGACCGAGTCGGCGGGCAGGCCGAGGCGTGCGCCGTCGCGCGCCAGCGCGTCGTAAGTGATCAGGGTGGGCACGACAAAGGCGCCGTGGTCGCGCATCACGCGGGCGGCGGCGGCATCCACGAGGTTGCCGTGCTCGATGGTCCGCACGCCGCACCGCACGGCGCGGGTGATGGCGCGGCCCGTGTAGGCGTGAGCCATCACGTAGGTCTGGGCGGCCTCGGCCTCCGCCACGATGGCGCGGATCTCGTCCTCGCTGTACTGCGTGTTGCCGATGGGGTCGGTCGGCGACGCCACGCCGCCCGATGCCATGATCTTGATCTGCGTGGCACCCTTCTGGATTTCCTCGCGCACGGCCAGGCGCACGGCATCGACACCATCCGCCACGCGGGCGATGGCGCCGGCACGGAAGGCGCACGAGCAGGGCTCGAGCGTGTCCGAGCGCGGCCGGAAGTCGCCATGGCCGCCGGTCTGCGAGAGCGCCTTGCCGGACGGGAAGATGCGCGGACCCGGAATCAGCCCGGTGGCCACGGCCTGCGAGAGGCCCCAGTCCGCCCCGCCGGCATCGCGCACGGTGGTGAAGCCGCGCTCCAGCATGCCCCGCATGATCGGCATGGCGCGGAAGGCCACCAGCACGTTGGGCTGCACCGCGTTCACGCCCAGGTTGGCCAGCGAGGCCAGCACATGCACGTGGCAGTCGATCAGGCCCGGCATCACGGTCTTGCCGGTCACGTCGATCACAGTGGCCTGCGGCGCGTGGATGGGCGTGGCCGAGACCTCGACGATCCGTTCACCGTCGATCAGGACATCATGGCGCGCCAGCACCGTGCCGCGTGCGGGGTCGAGGACGTTGCCGCCCTGGAGCAGGATTTGAGTCATGAGGCTGTTGCGGAAAGACTTCCGTTCAATGCTTGCGAAGATAGGCGGGCTCGCGCACCAGACGCGTGCCAACGAAGCTGATGGCGGCGGCAATCATCACGTAGAAGGCCGGTGCCATGGTGCTGCCCGTGGTGGCGATCAGCCACGTGATGAAGAACGAGGCGAAGCCGCCGAAGATCGTCACGGCCATGTTGTAGGCCACCGAAAGCCCCGTGGACAGCACCTTGGCCGGGAACAGCTCCGAGAAGGCAGCCAGGATCGGGCCGGTATAGGTGGCGATCAACACACCGAACACCACCTGGAACACCAGCAGCGAGGCCAGCCCCGGGGCATGGTTGATGTAGGCGAACATTGGCCAGGCCAGCACGAAGATCAGCGCGGCGGCACCGGAGAGCAGCCCACGGCGGCCGATGCGGTCCGCCAGCAGGCCGACGATGGGCGCGAACACCATGATCGCCAGGCCCCCGGCCATGCCGGCGACAAAGCCGGTGGATTGCGGCACCTTGAGCACCTTCACGGCGTAGGTCGGCATGTAGAACAGCAGCACGTAGGTGCAGACCGTCCACAGGATCACCATCGAGAAGCTGGCGGCGGTCTGGCGCGGGTAGTCGCGCAGCACCTCGGTCAGCGGCGAGTCGGTCTTGTCGGTGGCCTCGCGGAAGGTGGGCGTCTCATCCAGATGATGGCGGATGTAGTAGCCCACCGGGCCAATCACCATGCCGAGCAGGAACGGCAGGCGCCAGCCCCAGCTATTGAGGGCCTCGGTGCTCAGGGAAGCCGTGACGAAGGTGCCCACGGCGGCGCCGAGCAGCACGGCCACGCCGATGCTGGCCTGGATCCAGCTCGAATAATAGGCGCGCTGGTTCTCCGGCGCGTATTCGGTCAGGAAGGCGGTGGCGCCGCCCATCTCGCCGCCGGCGGAGAAGCCCTGCATGAGCCGGGCCACCACGATCAGCAGCGGCGCGAACAGGCCGATCTGGTCATAAGTGGGGGCGATGCCGATCAGCGTGGTGCCCAGCGCCATCAGCAGGATGGTCAGCGAGAGCGCGGCCTTGCGGCCCACGCGGTCGGCGTAGATGCCGAGGATGATGCCGCCCACGGGGCGCATGAAGAAGCCCACCCCGAAAGTGGCCACGGCCAGCAGCAGTGACGACAGGTCGTCACCGGTGGGGAAGAACAGCCTGGCGATGATCACGGCGAAGAAGCTGTACACCGTGAAATCGAACCATTCGAGCCCGTTGCCGATCACCGTGGCGATGATGGCGCGGCGTCGCTGGCTGGCGGCGACGCGGGGTTGGTCGGCCGCATAGGCGGGGGCGCTGGCTTGCATGTCTCTCTCTCCCTTTCTGGCAGTTGAGGCCGATGTTAGGGGCGCCACGATGACGCGAGAAACGAAATCTGCGCATGCGGCCATGACGTCAGCGCATGCATGGGCTGTGCCAGGCCCTCCCGGGTTCATGGTAGGACGGCTTGTTATCGCGCCCGCTGGTGTAGTACAACGCCTCCGGGGACCCGAGCCCGAAATCCCCCATCATGAAGCTGCCGCCTTCGACCCGGATCAGGTCCTTCAACACCTTGCGCTTGAGCTTCTCTACGCGTTCCTCGATGCTGCCTTCCGTCAAGGCCAGCAGCTCAGCTGTGAGTGCCGGAGGCTGCTGCAAGATCGGCGCGTCCTCGCCCGGGTCTTCCGACATGATGGGCTGGCGTGGTGGGTGGACATCGGTCAACGCTGAGACCGGCTGTTGTGCGCCCCCGAAGAGGAGTGTCAATCCGGCAGCAATGGATCCTATCGTTCTGAACTGCATTCGGGCCTCGCTGGTGTCATCGCGACTGTGCTACAGCACGGTCGATGTTCACGACACAGCGAACAGTGTGCGATACGTTGAATCCGGGTCCAATGGCGCCCGTTCGGATGTCTTTTCCAGTCATCATGGGATCGCGCTTAAAGCGCTTGATGTTGAGGCCAGAGATATAGTCGCCCCCCGAATATCCCCGAATTGAACGCAAGGATCCGGTCGGCGGTCCCTTCGGATCGTGCTCGGGGCTGACGCGGTACCAGTCCTCGTCATACCAGTCCTGCATCCACTCCCATCCGTTGGCGTTCATGTCATATAGCCCGAGCGGATTGGGCGGGAAGATCCCCACCGGGTACAGCATGGCTCGGGTCACAGAGGACGGCTCATGAGGGTCGGTGTCAACAATGGGTTTCATTCGTTGGGCCTGATCATAGGTATCAATATTCCGGCCGAAATCGATATGCCCGTTGTCCGTCGCCCAGAGGAAGTTCTGGCCACGGCTACGGGCGGCATACTCCCATTGCGCCTCGCTCGGCAAACCGAAGGGCAAGCCAATCTGCTCGCCTAGCCATTGGCAATAGTCCCTGGCCTGCTGCCAGTACATGCCGGCCGGTATCAACGGATGTGCTACAGCGCGGTCGATGTTTGCCACACAGCGAACAGTGTGCGATACGTTGAATCCCGGCCCGATGACACCCGTGAAACTGTCCTTTTTCGTGATTATGGGATCCCGCTTAAAGCGCTTGATATTGAGGCCAGAGATATAGTCGCCCCCCGAATATCCCCGGATCGAACGCAAGGTTCCGGTAGGTGGCCCTTTCGGATCATGCTCGGGGCTGATGCGGTACCAGTCCTCGTCATACCAGTCCTGCACCCCCGCGAACGCGCCGGCGGAAGCATCGAGCGTGGCAACGTCGGCCTCGTCCTTGGTATTGATGGAAACCGTCTGCTTCCTGCGGGCCTTCTTGCCTTTGCGGCCTCGCTTGCCGGCGGCTTTCGGCATGTTCTTGTCCAAAGGCGAGACTTCGATCTTCATGGCCAGTTCGGCGGCAATGCTGGCGCCCACCACGCCCGACACCTCCACGGTGAGCCGGCAACGGCCCGCAATCAGCTTGAATGTCCTGCCGTCGCCATCAGTAACGGTCCACAACCAACCGTCCTTGCGTGGAAAGAAGAGGTCGAGCTTCGCCTCAGCCTTGGCAAAGTCCACGGCGGCGTGACCCTCGGCCTTGACGCTGAGACGGCGATCCATCACCGACATGTCGCCGTTGAGACTGCCGCCATAGGAGAAGCGCATCAGCTGGGCACCCGCGCCAAGCTCGATGTCGGCAATCTGCGCCGCGTCGTATGAAGCCGATCCGCGCCGTTCAAGCTGATGCGCCTGGTTCCAGTTATCTGCCCACTGGCCCAGCGTGATGCTTGCGCCACCCTCCAGATCTTCGCCAAACAGCGTTTTGGGCGTGATGGTGGTCTGTTTGGCGACCTGCTCCTTCACATAGGTGTGCAGCTTTGCCTTGTCCAGCCTTCGCTTCCCGTTACTACCCTTTTTGTAAACTTCGGACCATTTTGTCTTGTCGACGTCCTTGAGCTTCGGCCATTTCGGTTTCAGCTTGCCGGATTCCACGTAGACCAGTTTCTCCGGCATTGTCTTTGGCCACTTGGCGAACTGCCGCAGGCCATCCGCGGATTTGACCGACGCAATCTTTTTCTTGAACGATCCATCGTCGAAATTTCCCTTCGTATCCTCTGCTGCCTTCCTCCGTTGCTCCTTCCGGTTGTCATGCTTCAAGGCGATCAACTCGACAAGCTTCTTGCCGGCCCCGGCTGCGCTCTGCTTGTCTTCCTTTGGCTTCTCAGGCGCATCGGATGC
>NZ_JBFRHD010000022.1:0-127749 GCF_052115685.1 Cupriavidus sp. 2KB_3 | reverse complement strand
TATTCCGTGCTTCCGGCTCAGTGTCCCAGTCCCAACTCCCCCGGACAAATATTCCTGAACCACCTGGCGCTTGAACGCCTCGTTGTACTTCGCCATGAAAAACACCCCAAAGGTTGAACGGGTGTCCAACTTTTGGGGTGCAGTTCACTTGGCGCCGGTTTTTGTTTGGGAAGCTAGATCGAGTCGTCGTACCCTTCCCTGAACGGGTCATGCCAACCGTTCGCCTTGTGATACAGGATGACCTCGCCGGAATGGCTCCATTGAAGATATGCCACCCCGCCGGAGTTCAGTCGCCATCTCCCGCGATTTCCATCTGCGAATTCAATAGTTCCCTCTGCCCAGCAGGGAGACCAGAACTTCTTGGAATAATAAATAGCGTCAACTGGATAGGCGCGGGAGAAATAGCGTTTGACTTGCGCAACCGTGGGTCGGAATTTCCGGCACGGCTCCGCCATCTCGTCAAGCCGACTCAAACCAATTGCTTCTATCGCGATCGATTTCACTTCGCGCGCATGTGCCCACGGCGAGGCCAGGACTAGCGAAAAGCACACGAGCGCCGAGCACAACACTTTTACCATTTTGCTGTACTCGCTTCCGACTCAGTTTTCCGAGAAAGCTCCGGGTGCCGGTATACCTCCCCAATGGCGACGCTCATCGTCGCGGACAATTCCGCAACCAGCCATCTGACCGCATCATTCTGTGCGCGGGTCACCGTCTCATACACCTCCGTTTTCACGATATATGCGCCAACCAGTTCTATACCGATGGAATCAGTATTTCCGGGATAGCGCTCAGGAAAGGGCTTCTTGTGTTCATGCCTCGACAGCGGCGTAGGCCGCCATTTCAATGGATAGGCAGCCTTAAACTTGGCCGGTGAACACCTTCGCGTTTCGAGACAGCGGGACTTGATATTGCCGACATGATTCGTTCGTTTGTACAAGGACGCGGTCTGATAGATCGTTCCGTCCGTATCGATCAGAAAATGGGCCCCATTTGCGCCCTTACCTTGATATGAATTGAAGGTGCTGGATATCGTCGGTGCGGCGGTTTGATGGACGACAATTCCATTTACCTTCTGCATCCGCCCCCTCTCTATCCCAGAGAAGATCCGCACGACAATCCGCTCGGAGTCAACGTGTCCTTCTTTTGATATGAACAACATGATGTCTCCCTTGATCAAATCACCGCATTGGCCTTGACGTCATACCCCACCGCTACCGTGCCCGCGCTGCCGCCACTCGCGTTCTGCACGACATATTCCTGCCGGAACCGCGAAAACGACAACGCCACCCGCTCCCTTGGCACGCGCATGGTGTTGTAGTAAACGGGAGTCACTTGCGTGACCAGCACGTCCTCCATCGTCATCTTCAAATATTCGAGCGGCGATCCGCCGGCCTTTCTCATGACGAGGGTGGCGCTGGCGATGTGTTTGCCGGTGAGGCAATACTGGACGAGATTGGGCGAGGCCCGATCGGTATAGTGGTCAAATGTCAGATTTTCGACGGTGCACTTGCCGGCGCCGCCTCCGCTACCAGCGTGCAAGTTTGCCGGCTGCCTGACCGACCATGCCCATTCGAGGACTTCGATGTCACCGGAGTGCGCCGCGTCGATGGACTCGCCCGCGATGCCGCTGAGGTTCAAGAAAATGTCCTGCGCCATTCTTTGCTCCCTGCGTTGGTTGCGAATGGCGACGCTAGCAGCGCTTCACCTGGCCGGATATGAGACGTGTCCGAAATTGACCGTGCTTTGCGATGGCACAATGAAAAACGACTCGGGCGCACAAGGCGCCCGAGTCGTTTCAACTGCTTGCTGCAGCGTTCGATTACGGCTGCGGAATATCCTGATCCTGCTCTTCCACCACGCGCAGGCCGCGCGGGGTGACGGCCGGGAGGCCGACGAATTCGGCCACCACTTGCCGGAACAGGCCGCGCGCCCACACTAGCATCGGGTGGGTGTTGCGGCTGCGGTGCCAGAACATGTTCAGGCCCAGCATCGTATTGAGTTCGGCGGGCAGCGGGAAGGCTTTGAGGCCGTAGGTCTCGCAGGCCATGTCCTTGGTCAGCGCGTTGACCGTGAAGATCATGTCGGTCTGGGCTGCCAGTTCGGCCTGGGCGCGCCAGGAATGTACCGTCAGCGTCGCATTGCGCTTGAGGCCGCGCTGCTGCAGGGCGTAGTCGAGCGGAATCAGCGACGGGGCCGGACGACCGGCGCCGCCCGAGTGCGCCATGAAGATATGGCTGCAATCGAGGTATTGCTCGAGCGTCAAATCATTCTTGAGCAGCGGATGGTCCTTGCGCGCGCAAACCCAGAGGTTCAGCGACGTCACCATCTCCTCGACGATCTCCGGATGCCGGGTCGGGAATGGCGAAAATGCGAGGTCCAGCTCGTTGGCGCGCATCGAAGCGACGTCCGCTTCCCACGAATGGGATTCGACCAGCCGGATATGCAACTCCGGCGCCATCTGCTTGATGCGGAGGATAAAGCGATTGAAAACCGTGTCGCCCAGTTCGGCGGCAAAGCCGATATTCAGCGTGCCGGTGGCGATGGCCGGGTCGAAGTCGTCGACTTCGCCCTCATTGATGGACGACCAAAGATCCAGCATATCGCGGATCTTGGGGCCCAGTTCCAGCGCGCGGGGCGTCGGCGTCAGGCCGTGGGGCACGCGGATGAAAAGTGGATCGTCGAAGATCTCGCGCAGACGGCCCAGCGAATGCGAGACCGCAGGTGCGGTCATATGCATTTTCTCCGCCACATATGTGGCGTTTCGCTTGCTCAGCAGCTCGGTGAAAATCACCAGCAGCTTGGTATCCACGTTCACCATGATCAGGCCCGGTTGTTATGCCCACGCTTAGATGGCCCCACCACTTTCACTGGCTGCACATCAGAGTTCAACAGATTCTTCCGAGTGTAAGAGAAAAAAACTACCGGGAAAAGCAAATTCATCATTTCTCGCACTACGAGGGCTCGGATTGCGCGGGATTTGACGGGATAGCGACAGATAATGTCAAAAGACGCCCCGGAAGCCTTTGCGCGGACGGCGTATAGTGAACGGAAGCCTGCATCTTTCACTCAGAATCGTCCCATTTCGTCCCATGACGTCCCACCGCCTTCCCGTCGAACTCGCCAAAGCCTACCGGCTCCTCAACCACGGCCCGACTGTGCTGGTGAGCGCCGCGCACGGTGGCCAGCGCAACATCATGGCGGCGGCCTGGGCCATGCCGCTGGACTTCGCACCGCCGAAGGTGGCGGTGGTGCTCGACAAGGCCACGTGGACGCGGCAACTGCTCGAGGCCAGCGGTGAGTTTGCGCTGCACGTGCCCACGGTGAGCCAGGTGGATGTCACGCAGGCGCTCGGCTCAAGCTCCGGCCTGGCGATTTCCGAGCAACAGGGCATCGACAAGTTCGCCGCCTACGGGCTGCAGACGTTCCAGGGCGATGTCGTTGGCGCGCCGTTGCTCGAGGGCTGTGCCGCGTGGCTAGAATGCCGGCTGCTGCCGGAACCGGCCATCCAGGCCGGCTATGACCTGTTCCTCGGCGAAGTGGTAGCCGCCCATGCCGATAGCCGCGTGTTCAGCGAGGGCCGCTGGCACTTTACCGGCCACGATGCGCTGCGCACCATTCACCATGTGGCCGGCGGCCATTTCATTGTGGATGGCGACGGGGTCGACGCCCGGCCACATCCACCGCTAGCCTCGCAGCCATAAAAAAACGCGCCCGAAGGCGCGTTTTATCGTAATTCGTCCAGCCTGCGACGATTACTTGGCCACCACGCGTGCCATTTCCAGGCACTTGTTCGAATAGCCCCACTCGTTGTCGTACCAGCTCACGACCTTGATAAAGGTGCCGTCCAGCGCGATGCCGGCTTCGGCGTCGAAGATCGAGGTGCGTGCGTCGCCACGGAAATCCGTCGCCACGACCTTGTCTTCGGTGTAGCCCAGCACGCCCTTCAGCGCGCCCTGGCTCTGGGCCTTCATTTCGGCGCAGATTTCCTCGTAAGTCGCCGACTTTTCGAGTTCGACGGTCAGGTCGACCACGGAAACATCCGAGGTCGGCACGCGGAACGACATGCCGGTCAGCTTCTTGTTCAGCTGCGGAATCACCACGCCCACGGCCTTGGCGGCGCCGGTCGACGACGGGATGATGTTTTCCAGGATGCCGCGGCCACCGCGCCAGTCCTTGTTCGACGGGCCGTCGACGGTCTTCTGCGTCGCCGTGGCGGCGTGCACCGTGGTCATCAGGCCGCGCTTGATGCCCCACTTGTCGTTCAGCACCTTGGCCACCGGGGCCAGGCAGTTGGTCGTGCAGCTGGCGTTCGAGATGATTGCCTCGCCCTTGTACGAGGCGTGGTTCACGCCGTACACGAACATCGGGGTGTCATCCTTCGACGGCGCCGACATGATCACCTTCTTCGCGCCCGCATCGATGTGCTTCTGCGCGCCTTCCTTGGTCAGGAAGATGCCGGTCGATTCGATGACCACATCCGCGCCCACCTCGCCCCACTTCAGCTCGGCCGGGTCCTTCACGGCGGTCAGGCGGATCTTCTTGCCGTTCACGACCAGCGTGTTGCCGTCCACGGCCACTTCGCCGTCAAAGCGGCCATGCACCGAGTCGTACTTGAGCATGTAGGCCAGGTAGTCGGGTTCGAGCAGGTCGTTGATGGCGACCACTTCAACGTCCTTGAAGTTGGCCACGGCGGCACGGAACACCATGCGCCCGATGCGGCCGAAGCCGTTGATGCCGATCTTGATGGTCATGTCTATCTCCTAGAGTGCGATCGATGAAAGCGGGGCCGGCGCCGCAACCGGCGCGTCGCACCGGCTGCCGCGCGGGCGGGAATTACTGGGCGAGCGTGGCGCGCACGGTATCGGCGACGTTTTCCACTGTGAAGCCGAAGTGCTTGAACAGCACGCCGGCCGGGGCGGATTCGCCGAAAGTGTCGATGCCGACCACGGCCTGGACCTGGTACTTCCACCAGAAGTCGCTGACGCCGGCCTCCACCGCCACGCGCGGCACACCGGCCGGCAGGACGCTGGCCTTGTAGGCAGCGTCCTGCTTGTCGAACACGGTCGTCGCGGGCACCGAGACCACGCGCACATGCACGCCATCGGCAGCCAGCTGCTCGGCGGCGCCCACCGCCAGGCCCACTTCGGAGCCCGTGGCGAGGATCACTGCGTCCGGACGCCTGGTGCGCGGGTTGGTGCCATCGCGCAGCACGTAGCCGCCGCGCGCGATATTGGCGCGCGTGGCGTCATCGCGGCGCTGGAACGGCAGGTTCTGGCGGCTGAAGATCAGGCAGCTCGGGCCGTTCTCGCGGCGGATCGCCTCGGCCCAGGCCACGGCGGTCTCGGTGGTGTCGGCGGTGCGCCAGACATCCATGTTCGGAATCAGGCGCAGGCTGGCCACGTGTTCGATCGACTGGTGCGTCGGGCCGTCTTCGCCCAGGCCGATGGAGTCGTGCGTGAACACGAACAGCGAGCGGATCTTCATCAGCGCGGCCATGCGCAGCGCGTTGCGGCTGTAGTCCGAGAAGGTCAGGAACGTGGCGCCGTAGGGGATGTAGCCGCCATGCAGCGTGATGCCGTTCATGATGGCGCTCATGCCGAATTCACGCACACCGTAGTTGATGTGGTTGCCCCAGGCGTCCACGCGCACGGCCTGGCTGCCCGACCAGTTGGTCAGGTTCGAGCCGGTCAGGTCGGCCGAGCCGCCCAGGAACTCGGGCAGCACCGGGCCGAAGGCCTCGATGGTGTTCTGGCTGGCCTTGCGCGTGGCAATCGTCTCGGCCTTTTCCTCGCACTTGGCGATGAAGGCGTCCACGGCGGCGTCGAACGCGCCCGGCAGTTCGCCGCGCATGCGGCGCGTGAATTCGCTGGCTTCGTACGGATGCACTTCGGCGTACGACGCGAACAGCGCGTTCCAGGCGCGCTCCAGCGCATTGCCGTTGGTCTTTGCGTCCCAGGCGGTGTAGGCGTCCTGCGGGAGTTCGAACGGGGCGTGGGTCCAGCCCAGCGCCTCGCGCGTGGCCAGCACTTCGGCGCCGCCCAGCGGGGCGCCGTGCACGTCGTGGCCGCCCTGCTTGTTCGGGGCGCCCTTGCCGATGATCGTGCGGCAGCAGATCAGGGTCGGCTTGTCGCTGGCCTTGGCCTGCGCGATGGCGTTGTCCACGGCCGCCACGTCATGGCCGTCCACGCCGCGGATCACGTTCCAGCCGTAGGCTTCGAAACGCTTCGGGGTGTCGTCGGCGAACCAGTGCACCACGTCGCCGTCGATCGAGATGCCGTTGTCATCCCACAGCGCGATCAGCTTGTTCAGCTTGAGCGTGCCGGCCAGCGAGCAGGCTTCGTGGCTGATGCCTTCCATCAGGCAGCCATCGCCCAGGAACACATAGGTGTGATGGTTGACGATGTCGTAGCCGGGGCGGTTGAATTCCTCGCCCAGCAGGCGCTCGGCCAGCGCCATGCCCACCGCGTTGGTGATGCCCTGGCCCAGCGGGCCGGTGGTGGTTTCCACGCCCGGCGTGATGCCATACTCGGGGTGGCCGGCGGTCTTGCTGTGCAGCTGGCGGAAGTTGCGCAGTTCCTCGATCGGCAGGTCGTAGCCGGTCAGGTGCAGCAGCGCGTAGATCAGCATCGAACCGTGGCCGTTGGACAGCACGAAGCGGTCGCGGTCGGGCCAGTGCGGGTTCGTGGGGTTATGCTTCAGGTGCCGGCCCCAGAGCGCCACGGCGATATCCGCCATGCCCATCGGTGCACCGGGGTGACCGGAATTGGCTTGCTGGACGGCGTCCATGGCAAGCACGCGGATGGCGTCAGCCATCAATTTGGCGGGCTGCGAGGCGAAAGGGCTGGTGGCGGGATGGGCGAGGGCAGACATGCGGCGAGAACCTGAGCGCGGGAAAACCGCAATTTTAGCAGAAGCAGAGGGTATTTCCGGACGCCCGGGCACGGCCCGAAGGGGTCGTCAAAGCTGGACCGAATGGCTGGCACCCGGCGTGGGCACCACATTGGGCGATGTCCATGTGATCGCAGCGTCATGTTCGGCCCATCAACAGATCGAAATCGGCGAAAGTGCCCAATTTGGCCGCATCTTCCGGCTCGATGGCCGCGTGATGAGCACCGAAGCGGACGCCTGGATCCAGCACGAACTGATGGTCCACCCGATGGCGGCGGCGCACGGCAGCCCGCGCAGCGCGCTGGTGGTGGGCGGCGGCGACGGCGGCTCGGCCTTCGAACTGCTGCGTATCCCCACGATCCGCGAGGTGGTGGTGGCCGAACTGGACGCCGAGGTCGTCCGCCTGGCGCGCGAATGGCTGCCGGGCATCCACCAGGGCGCCTTGAGTGCGCCCGGCAAACCCGACGACCCGCGCCTGCACATCGCCATCGGCGACGCGCTCGGGCTGATGGAGGCCTTCGGCCGCGCCGGCCGGCGCTTCGACCTGATCGTCTTCGATCTGACCGAAGCCGACGATGGCAGCCCGGCCACTGCCCTCTTCTCCGTCCACGGCCTGCAGGCCGCGCGCCGCTGCCTGGCGCCGGGCGGGGCGATGTCGATCCATCTCGGCCCGCCGCTGCACCGGCCCGACACGACCCGGCTGCTGCAGGCGCGCCTGCGCGAACTGTTCGCCCATGTGGCGCCGCTCGCCACGTTCATTCCGGCCTACGGCGCGCTGTGGGGGATTGCGCTGGCCAGCGACGCGCTGGACATCGCCGCCTGCCCCGCGAGCCAGATCGCCACACGCCTGCGCCAGTGGCAACTCGCGTCCGCGTTGCGCTGCTATCACGCCGATCTTCATCCGGCGCTGTTCACGCACCCGCGCCATCTGCAGGCGATCTTCGACAGCGCAGGCGGCTCCAAGTAACATGCACCGGAAACACCTGCCCATCCGGAGACCATCATGCCCAGACCGTCCAACACGCCCTGGCTGACCCCGTACCTCACGGTGGCCAGTGGTCGCGCCGCGCTCGACTTCTACAGCCGCGCCTTCGGCTTCACCGCCGGCCATGTGCTCGACGAAAACGGTGTGCCCACCCACGCGGAGATGCACTACCAGGGCGAACTCGTGGTCATGTTCGCGCCTGAAGGCGCCTGGGGCAGCACGGCCCGCACGCCACGCTCGCTCGGCGTGGAGGCCCCGCAGACCTTCTACGTCTACTGCGGCGACGTGGACGCCCTCTACGCCCAGGCCATCGCCGCCGGTGCCATCAGCGTCATGCCGCCCGCCGACCAGTTCTGGGGCGACCGCTACTGCATGGTCGAAGACCCGGATGGCTACCGCTGGGGCTTCGCCACCCGCCTCGACCCGGCCAAGGCGCCCGCCAACTCCTGACTGACTGATGCCCCCTCGCTTTTTCATTGACTCGGCATTGACTGCCGATGCCGTACTCGACTTGCCCGATGCCGTGGTGCGTCACATCCAGGTGCTGCGCCTCGCCCCGGGCGACGCCATCACGCTGTTCGACGGCCGGGGCGGCAGCCACGCGGCCACGCTGGCGGACCTCGGCAAGCGGCACGCCACCGCGCAGGTGGCAGGGCACGACCCGGCCGAGGCCGAACTGCCCTACCGCGTGACGCTGGCACAGGGGCTGGCCGGCGGCGACAAGATGGACTGGCTGATCGAGAAAGCCGTCGAGCTCGGCGTGACCGAGATCCAGCCGTTGCAGGCCGCGCGCTCGGTCGTGCGGCTGTCCGGCGACCGCGCCGCGCGCCGCCAGGCGCACTGGCAGGCCCTTGTGCAGGCCGCGTGCGAGCAATGCGGACGGAACCGCTTGCCGGACGTGGCGCCGCTGGCTACCTTGGAAGCATGGCTGGCGGCATCGGCCCCATCGGCCCAGAAAGCCGGGTCCGCACCCCGGCTGCTGCTTTCGCCACGCGCGGCGGCGTCGCTGCCCGAATTGGCCACCACGCACCGCGATGCGTGGCGCGAACAGGGCGTAACGCTGCTGATCGGCCCCGAGGGCGGGCTATCTCCCGAGGAAGAAGCGGCGGCGATCCGCGCCGGATTCACGGGCGTGTCGCTGGGGCCGCGCATCCTTCGTACCGAAACCGCCGGGCTTACCTGCCTGGCGGCCCTGAACGCCGTACTTGGCGGATTCTGACCTTCCAAACTCCAAAGGAGTCGATGATGGGACTACTCGATAGCGTGCTGGGCGGCGTGCTCGGCCAACTGGGCGGGCAGCGCGAGGATGGCCAGCCCGGCGGGGGCGGCATGAATCCGAAGCTGATGATCGCGCTCGGCCTGCTGGCCATGATGGCGATGCGCAACAAGACACAGGGCGCCGATGGCAGCGTGGCGCCGGCTGATGCCAGCGATCCAGGCGCGGCGGGTGGCTTGGGCGGGCTGGGTGGGTTGGGTGGACTTGGGGGCCTGGGCGGGATGCTCGGGGGCATGCTCGGCGGCGGCAGCGCGCCGGCGCCCGGTGGCATGGACCTCGGCTCGCTGCTCGGCGGCCTGCTGGGCGGCCAGGGCGAAGCCACCGGCAGCGCGCAGGCGATGGGCGCGGCCACGGGCGGCATCGGCGCGCTGCGTGACATGCTCTCTCAGGCCGGTCTCGGCCAACAGGTGGATTCGTGGATCGGCGCCGGCGCCAACGAGCCGGTAAGCCCCGCGGACCTGAGCGGTGCGCTCGGCGGCAGCGGCGCGCTGCAATCGCTGGCGGAGACCACGGGCATGTCGCCGGACGATGTGGCGGCCAGCCTCAGCGAGGGCCTGCCCGAACTGATCGACCGACTCACGCCGAACGGCCAGTTGCCGCCATCGGCCTGACCCGCAAAACAAAATGCCCGCTGCAACAGCGGGCATTTCTTATTCAGCAGGCAGATTCAGGCGAACGAGTAGAACACCCGGAACTGGACCTTGCGCTCGGCCCAGAACTCGGCCGCGTCGCGGAAGACGTCGAGCAGCACCTCGCGCCCTTCCTTGTCGAATTTCTGCGCAATCGGCAGCCCTTCCAGCACGATCACGAAGCCCGGCTGCGGGCCGGCCTTGTAGATCATGTCCGTCAGGCAATCAGACAGCGCATCGAAATTCTTGCCGAAATGCTTCGGGAAAGTGAATTCCGTGGCAATCGTCTCGAGGATTTCCGCCTTGCTCGCGCAATGGGCGCAATTGGCGTACAGGAAATGCTGGTTCAGCGCGGCGGCCGCGTGGGCCAGCTCAGGCACGCGGAACGCGCGAATCGACTGGACGATGTTCGGACGCACCGTCTTGAACAGGTTCATGGCTCCCTCGCTGGTGCCGTCGTCGGCCCAGGTCACCATGGCGGGCGCGCATGCGGGCGGAAGTCTGTGCGTGAGCTCCTGGCGGGGCATCATGAGCACGTTGTCATAAAGGTTCTGGGCCTGATGGTGGGCCCGTTGCCAGCCATCTCCGGCGCCGCGCTCCTCGCGGGCGGCAAGGGCGTCGCCCAATCCGAAAATGTCAGTCATCATTTGGTTATCCGTTTGAAACTGTTGTAGTGGTCTTCCGTGTAATAGCAGTCGTTGGCGGCGCGCTGATCCCCACCACAAACGATCCGCCTGGCTCTCCGATTCCGGCTTTTGCTGCTGCTGTTCTTGACGGTGTATTCGCGGTAATACCCGCGCGGCTGCTGCGGCAGGATGCGTTCGTAATTGCCGAACCGCGAACCATCCTTGTCGAACGGGAACGGCCCGCCGGACTCGATGCGCTCCAACGTCTGGCGCGCATCGTTGGGCAACTGCTGCGTGGCAATGGTTCCCGCCATGCCGTCGATGCTGGCGCCCAGATCCTGCGTCGCCTGCCGTGCCACCGCAACCTGCGCACCGGTGGCGATGGCCACCGACAGCGCCGCGCCCGCCAACACATGGCCCAGGCGTCGTGCCAGGCTCAGGGACTGCCAAAGTGACTGCCGCTGCGTCTGGTTCGGGGAAATCCTGGATCCCACGTTATCGAAATATTGGTTGGACGGTCATTCCGGCGCGCGAAATCTGCTCGCGGGCACCGGCGCGCCCGGGACGAGCGCCTGCATTCAAAGGCGTAAGGTTACGCGCATGTCCACCAATAATCAATCCCTGCGCGCCGTCGCGCCGGAAATCTTCAATTGTTTCAATATGTTATTTGGATGTGGGCGCATACTAACCTTGCATGCGACGCCCCGAACGGGCGCATGAAAAAAGCCGGGCGAACCCGGCTTTCCGCATACCATGTGGCAAATACCCGACTTCAGCGCTTGGCCGCCGCATCCACCACGACCAGCGAGGTCATGTTGACGATACGTCGCACCGTGGCCGACGGCGTCAGGATGTGCACCGGCGCCTTCACGCCCAGCAGGATCGGGCCGATGGCCACATTGTTGCCCGCCGCCACCTTGAGCAGGTTGTACGAGATGTTGGCCGCGTCGATGTTCGGGCACACCAGCAGGTTGGCCTCGCCCACCAGTGCGCCATCCGGCACCAGCGAATCACGCAGCTTCTGGTCGAGCGCGCTGTCGCCGTGCATTTCGCCATCCACCTCGAGCTCCGGCGCGCGTTCGCGCAGGATGGCGAGCGTCTCGCGCATCTTGCGGGCCGAAGGCGCCTCGGACGTACCGAAGTTCGAATGCGACAGCAGGCCCACCTTCGGCTCGATGCCGAAGCGCTTGAGCTCTTCAGCCGCCATCATCGTGATCTCGGCCAGCTCGTCGGCGGTCGGGTCGATGTTGACGTGGGTGTCCACCAGGAAGATCTGGCGGCCCGGCAGGACCAGCCCGTTCATGGCCGCGTAGACCTTGTTCGTGCCACCCAGCACCTGGTCGATGTAGCGCAGGTGCGCGGCCGTGGTGCTGACCGTGCCGCAGATCATGCCATCGGCCTCGCCCTTCTTGACCAGCATGGCGCCGATCAGCGTCGTACGGCGGCGCATCTCCAGCTTGGCGTACTGCTGGGTGATGCCCTCGCGCGCCATCATCTTGTAATAGCTTTCCGAATAATCCCGGAAACGCTCGTCGTGCTCGGGGTTGACCACGGTGAAGTCCACGCCCATGCGCAGGCGCAGGCCGAAGCGCTCGATGCGGTGCGTCAGCACRGCCGGRCGGCCRATCAGGATCGGGTTGGCCAGCTTTTCGTCGACGATGACCTGCACCGCGCGCAGCACGCGCTCTTCCTCGCCCTCGGCGAAGACGATGCGCTTCTTCTCCATCTCGACCTTGCGCGCCGCCGCGTAGATCGGCTTCATCAGCGTGCCCGAGTGGTAGACGAACTGCTGGAGCTGGAGGCGGTAGGCGTCCATGTCCTCGATCGGGCGCGCGGCCACGCCGGACYTGGCGGCGGCCTCGGCCACGGCCGGGGCGATCTTGACGATCAGGCGCGGRTCGAACGGCTTCGGGATCAGGTATTCCGGACCGAAGGACAGRTCCTGGATGCCGTAGGCCGTYGCCACGATGTCGCTCTGCTCCTGGCGYGCCAGTTCGGCCACGGCGTGSGCGGCGGCCACTTCCATTTCRCGCGTGATCGTCGTGGCGCCGCAATCGAGCGCGCCACGGAAGATGAACGGGAAGCAGAGGACGTTGTTGACCTGGTTCGGATAGTCGGTACGGCCCGTGGCGATCACGGCGTCCGGACGCACTTCCTTGACCAGTTCCGGCATGATTTCCGGGTTCGGRTTGGCGAGTGCCAGCACCAGCGGCTTGTCGGCCATGCGCTGGACCATGTCCTGCTTCAGCACGCCGGCGGCGGACAGGCCCAGGAAGATGTCGGCGCCATCGATGACCTCSGCCAGCTTGCGCTTGTCGGTCTTCTGCGAGAAACGCGCCTTCTCCGGGTCCATCAGCTCGGTACGGCCTTCATAGACCACGCCRACCAGATCGGTCACCCAGATGTTCTCGATGGGCAGGCCCAGGTCCACCAGCAGGTCCAGGCAGGCCAGCGCGGCCGCGCCGGCGCCCGAGGCGACCAGCTTGACCTCGGAGATGTCCTTGCCCACCACCTTCAGGCCATTGATGACCGCCGCGCCCACCACGATGGCGGTGCCGTGCTGGTCATCGTGGAAGACGGGAATCTTCATCCGCTCGCGCAGCGTGCGCTCCACGTAGAAGCATTCGGGCGCCTTGATGTCCTCGAGGTTGATGCCGCCGAAGGTCGGCTCGAGCGAGGCGATGATATCGACCAGCTTCTGGGGGTCTTTTTCGTCGATTTCGATGTCAAACACATCGATCCCGGCGAACTTCTTGAACAGGCCGGCCTTGCCTTCCATGACCGGCTTCGAGGCTGCGGCGCCGATGTCGCCCAGGCCCAGCACAGCCGTGCCGTTGGTAATCACGGCAACGAGGTTGCCACGCGCGGTGTAGCGGAAGGAATTGGCCGGATCGGCAACGATCTCCTCGCAAGCGGCGGCAACGCCCGGCGAATAGGCCAGGGCTAGGTCGCGCTGGTTCGAGAGCGGCTTGGTCGGGGTGACGGAAATCTTGCCCGGGGTCGGAAACTCGTGATACTCGAGCGCGGCCTTGCGCAGCGCCTCACGCTGCTGTTGTTTCAGATCGTCTTGGGACGGGGACTGCTGAGGACTGGTCATCTGCGCATCTTCCGATCGGTGGAGCCGCACTGAAATTCGCGGAAAACCGAGCGGGCCGGCTCCACGTACCCGCTGTCTCTGCTTTTTGAACTGCGCATTTTATATTGTGAAATATTATTTCACAATAAGCGTTTTGCGCGGGGCAGCTTTGCGTTTCGGTACAATATGCCGCATGCCGAAGGGCTTGACCACCGGTAATCTCCACGGCTTCTTCGCCAAACGCCCATCCCCCATGCCGGACCCCGCCAGCGCCCCGCTTTCCGAATTTGACCTGATCCGCCAGTTCTTCACCCGGCCAGTGCACAAGGCCGCGTTGGGCGTGGGCGACGATTGCGCGCTGATCGAGGGCCGTCCGGGCCATCAGCTGGCTATCAGCACCGACATGCTGGTCAGCGGTCGCCATTTTTTCCCCGATGTGCCTCCGCGCTCACTCGGCCATAAGGCATTGGCGGTCAATCTCTCCGATCTCGCCGCGATGGGCGCCGAACCGCGCGCCTTCACGCTCGCACTGGCCTTGCCCGAGGCGGACCCTGCCTGGCTGGCCGAACTGGCCGCCGGCATGCTGGCGCTGGCCGATGCCCACGGCTGCGAACTGATCGGCGGCGATACAACCAAGGGGCCGCTCACGCTGTCGATTACCGTGTTCGGCGATGTGCCCGGCCGTCAGGCGCTGCGCCGCGACGCCGCGCGCCCCGGCGACGATATCTGGATCTCCGGCACCCTCGGCGACGCCCGCCTCGCACTGGGCGACTGCCGCGGCGAATGGCTGCTGCCCGAGCCGGATTTCACAATCATCCGGCCGCGCATGGACACCCCCACTCCGCGCGTGGCGCTGGGCATGGCGCTGCGTGGCATCGCCCATGCCGCGCTCGATATTTCGGACGGGCTGATCGGCGACCTCGGCCATATCCTCACACGCTCGGCGGTGGGCGCGATCATCGACGTGGACGCGTTGCCGCGCTCCGAAGTGCTCGGCGCCCAGCCGCTGGCGCGCCAGCGCGAATGCGTGCTGGCCGGCGGCGATGACTACGAGCTGTGCTTCACGGCGCCTGTCGGTGCACGCGAAGCCATCGCCGGCATCTCCCGGCAACTCGGCCTGCCGCTTACGCGTGTCGGTAACATCACTCCGGAGCCAGGCCTGCGCCTGGTGGACCGCGACGGCACCCCCTACACCTTCGGCGGCGCCGCGTTCGACCACTTCGCTTCCTGACACTTCGCGCGTGACCCATGTCATGATGCCGCCATGCGCACGGCGGGAGCCACCGCCGCGCGCCACATTACAAAAGCAAGACAGACGAGCCAACTCCTGATGTCCGCCTATCCTCCCGGGGCCGCGCCGCGCGACCCTGTTCCCCCCGTCACGCTGGAAGCGGGACAAACCGCGCGCGTCACGCGCCCCACCGCCCGCTTCATGCTCGGCCATCCCGCGCGCGCCATCGCGCTCGGCTTCGGCTCGGGGCTGTCGCCGGTCAGCCCGGGCACGGTCGGCACGCTGTACGGCTGGCTGTCGTTCGTTGTGATTTCGATGTGGATCGAGCCGTCCACGTGGCTCTGGATCATCGCCGGCGGTTTCCTCGTCGGCATCTGGGCGTGCATGCGCACCGCGCGCGACATGGGCGTGTATGACCATGGCAGCATGGTCTGGGACGAAATCGTGGCGTTCTGGCTGGTGCTGCTGTTCGTCACCCCCACCGGCTTCTGGGGCCAGTTCGCGGCGTTCCTGTGGTTCCGCCTGTTCGACATCGCCAAACCGGCGCCCATCGCCTACTACGACCGCACGCTCAAGGGCCCCGGCCTGCTCGGCGCGTTTGGCGTGATGTTCGACGACATCTTCGCGGCCTTCTACACCCTGCTCGTGTTCGCGCTCTGGCGCTCGCTCTGAGCGGGCATCGCATCGTCTAATAAGGATTCGCCGATATGTCCGTCAGTCGCCTGCTTGACCAGCTCGCCATCCAGGCCGGTTCCGTCCTTGCGGAACATTCGCTGATGCTTGCCACGGCGGAATCGTGCACCGGCGGCCTCGTCGCGGCCGCGATCACCGATGTGGCCGGGTCGTCCGGCTGGTTCGAGCGCGGCTTCGTCACGTATTCCAACGAAGCCAAGTCCACGATGCTGGGGGTGCCGGCGAAGCTGATCCGCGATCATGGCGCGGTCAGCGAGGAAGTGGCCCACGCCATGGCCGAGGGCGCGCTGCTGAATAGCCGCGCGCAGGTGTCGCTGGCGATTACCGGCGTGGCCGGCCCGGGCGGCGGCACTGCCGACAAGCCAGTCGGCATGGTCTGCTTTGGCTGGAGCAACCGCGTCACCACGCTGACCGGGACGCAGCGGTTCAAGGGCGATCGCGCCCAGATCCGCCGCCAGGCCGCCGAGCACGCCATGCGCGGCCTGCTCGAACTGATCCGGAACGAGCAGTAAGCTGCCCGTTTCGGCCGCTCTCACGGTTTATCCGTGACGATAACGGTTGATGGTCTCGCGCGTCTGCAACGCCACATTTCGGGCGGCCTTGGCGAAGTCCTTGTCACGGCTCGCGTACAGGATGGCGCGCGAAGAATTGATCATCATGCCGGTGCCGTCGGCGGTACGGCCGGCCTTCACGGTCGCCTCGATGTCCCCGCCCTGCGCGCCGATGCCCGGAATCAGCAGCGGCATATCGCCCACGATCTGGCGCACCTTGGCGATCTCATTGGGGAACGTCGCCCCCACCACCAGCCCCATCTGCCCGTTGGTGTTCCAGCGTTCGCGCGCGGCTTCGGCCACGACCTGGTAGAGCGGCTTGCCATCGACCTGCAGGAACTGCACGTCCGAACCGCCCGGGTTCGAGGTCCGGCACAGCACGATCACCCCACGGCCCGGATAGGCAAGGTAGGGCGACATCGAATCGAACCCCATGTACGGGCTGACCGTGACCGCATCGGCGCGGTAGCGCTCGAACGCCTCCAGGGCGTAGTGCTCGGCCGTGGAGCCGATGTCGCCACGCTTGGCGTCCAGGATCACCGGAATCCCCGGGTGGGCATCGTGGATGTACTCGATCAGTTGCTCGAGCTGGTCCTCGGCGCGCTGCGAATGGAAATAGGCGATCTGCGGCTTGAAGGCGCAGACCAGGTCGGCCGTGGCGTCGACGATCTCGCGGCAGAACGAGAAGATCGCGCCGCCCGTGCTGGTCAGGGACAGCGGCAGCTTGGCCGGGTCCGGATCGAGTCCGACGCACAGCAGGGAATCGTTACGCTGCCATGCGGCGGACAGCTGCTCGGTGAAAGTCATGGGATGCTCGATATGGGTAAGGCCCCGGGGGCCGGACGTTATCCAAGGATAACGCGGCGGCGCGCCCGCTGGTTGTCGCAGGGCGCCGCCAGCGCGGTCCGGCGCACGATATATGGCGTTGGCGCAATTTTACCCGTTGCGTGCTATCGTTTTCGGGTTTTGCGCTTCCGCTTAATAAGAGCGACCCCCACCACGTCGCCAAATCCCGTCTCGCCTCCCATGTCCCTTGATCGCCGCGGTCTCGTCCTGCTCATCATCCTCACACTCGCCTGGGGCATCAACTGGCCCATCATGAAAGTGGGCGTGGCCCATTTCCCGGCCATGGGCTTCCGGCTGCTCTGCATGGCCGGCGGGCTGGTGGCGCTGGGGCTGGCGCTTAAGCTGCGCGGGGAGTCCCTCCACGTGCCGCGCGCCAGCTGGCCGATGGTGATCAAGCTGGCCATCCCGAACATGGTGATCTGGCACCTGTTCGCGATCTGCGCGGTCAAGATGCTGTCCTCGGGCCGCGCGGCCATCCTCGGCTACACCATGCCGATCTGGGCCGTGGTCTGGGGGCTGGTGCTGTTCCGGGACCGCATCGCCCTGTCCGCCTGGGTCGGCATTGCCTGCGCGCTGGCCGGCACGGTGCTGCTGCTCTCGGGCGAGATCGCCGCGCTCACCGGCAGCCCGGCCGGCACCCTGCTGATGCTGGTGGCGGCAGCCGGCTGGGGGCTGGGCACCCAGTTGATGAAGCGGACCCAGGTGGATATTCCCATCGGCGCACTCACCTTCTGGATGCTGGCCATCACCCTGCCCTTCCTTGGCCTCGGCACGCTGCTGCTCGAGTCGGGCTGGCGCATGCCCACCGCCGTGGAATGGGGCGCCATCGCCTACAACGCGGTGGTGGTCTTTGCCTACTGCCACCTGGTCTGGTTCGCGCTGGCGCGCAGCCTGCCGCCGGTGGTGTCCAGCCTGTCGATCATGTTCATCCCCGTGGTGGGCGTCTTCTCGGGCATGTGGCTGCTCGGCGAGACGCCGCACTGGCAGGACTACGCGGCCATCTTGCTGATGTTCGCGGCGCTGTCTTCGGTGATGCTGGCCCCGCTGCTGCGCCGCCGCCTCTGAGCCGGCCCATAAGCCAGGCTGTAAGCCAAACGTAGGCCGGCGTTCGCCGCGCGCAACGGGCGCCGCGCGGGATGAGATTTCGCTTAACAAGCCCCCCCGCGTTGGATTACACTCGCGGCCATCAGAATCCCGGAGAAAGTACGTGGGCAGTAGCATCGGGTGTTCGAGTTGCCGCGGTCGTGCCGCGACATCGTCGGATGCCATGTCACTGCGGGCTGCGTAACGACGATCCGCGGGGCCCTGCCCTTGCTTATCGCCGTCCTTGCCCGCAGACACCTGCGGGTGAGTGTCTTTCCGTTTCCCCCCGCGGCCGTCGCCCTGACTGCCGTGTCGCGCTTCGGAGCTTCCCTCTCCCGGCCAGCCAGCCAAACCCAGGCAAACGCCATCGCCTTGCCCGCGCGCCGCTTTGTTGCGGCCGCCCGCAGCGCGATCACGCTTGCCCGTGGCCGCGCCATGGTCACCCGGCTGGCTTGCCTTGCCTGCGCCTGTCTTCGATGCATCGACAACCGCGCCATCAGTAACAAGGAACCCAGGGATGATCAACCTGTTCGTCCTGCAGAAAGGCCGGCTTGCCCAGGAGCAGGTCGACGAGCGCAATGAGCTGCTGCAGCACAAGCCCATCTGGATCGACGTCGTCAGCCCCGACGACGAGGAACTGGCATGGATCAAGGAAGCCTATAACGTCGTCCTGCCCGAACTCGAGGACCTCGGTGACCTGGAGGCGTCCGCCCGGTATTTCGAGGGCGAGGACGAGAACATCCACATCCGCACCGATTTCCTGCTGGCCGAGGACGAGGCGTCGCGCAACGTGCGCGTGGCCTTTGTGCTCACGCGCGACGTGCTGTTTTCCATCCACGACGAGGATCTGCCGGTGTTCCGGCTGGTGCGCCTGCGCGCGCGCATGCGGCCGGGTTCGGTGCGCAACGCCAAGGACGTGCTGATGGACCTGTACGCCACCGACGCCGAGTACTCCGCCGACTCGATCGAGGAAATCTACGAGCGGCTGGAGGAAGCCAGCCGGCGGGTGCTGGCCGAGAACGTGACCGATGCCGCCGCCGCCGACGTGCTGGAAACCATCGCCCGCGAGGAAGACTTGAACGGCCGCATCCGCCGCAACGTCATGGATACGCGCCGCGCGGTGTCGTTCCTGATGCGCAGCCAGCTGCTGTCCGCCGAGCAGCAGGACGAAGCCCGCCAGATCCTGCGCGACATCGATTCCATCGAGAACCACACCGCGTTCCTGTTCGACAAGATCAACTTCCTGATGGACGCGACGGTCGGTTTCATCAACATCAACCAGAACAAGATCATCAAGCTGTTCTCGGTGGTGTCGGTGGCGCTGATGCCACCGACGCTGATCGCGAGCATCTACGGCATGAACTTCAAGCTGATGCCGGAGCTGGACTGGGCTGCCGGCTACCCGTGGGCCATCGCGCTGATGGCCGTGTCGGCGGCGATTCCGCTGATCTACTTCCGCCGCAAGGGCTGGCTGAGCTGAGGGCGGCACCAGCGCCCATTGCCGGACAGCCTAGTCCGGCAGCGTGGCCGCGCCCATGCGGCGGGCGATGATCGACGCCTTGACGCGGAAATTGACGTGCACGTTGGCGCAGTATGTCTTCTTGTCGAAGCATTTCGGCGCCGGCAGCGCCGCCGCGAGCCGGGCGGCCTGCCCCACGCCGAGCTTGGCCGCCGAGGTGTGGAAGTAGTGCTGCGCGGCGGCTTCGGCCCCGAAGACGCCCTCGCCCCACTCCACCGAATTCAGATAAATCTCAAAGATCCGCTGCTTGTCGAGCCAGAACTCGAGCATCCACGTGATGGCCAGCTCCTGGCCCTTGCGCAGGTAGTGCTGCTCGGGCGCCAGGAACAGGTTCTTGGCCAGCTGCTGCGTGATGGTCGACCCGCCGCGCACGATGCGCCCGCGCTGCTTGTTGCGCTCCCAGGCGGTCAGCATCGCGTCGAGGTCGTAGCCGGGATGATTGACGAAATCCGCGTCCTCGCTGGCGATGACCGCACGCTTCAGGTGCCGCGAGATGTCGTCGTAGCGCACCCACTCGCGCTCGACCCCGCAACTCCAGAAATTCACGCCGCAGAGACGCCAGCGCTCGGCGCGCAGGAAGGTCGTGGACGACGGGTTCACGACCTGCCACGCGGCAATCTGGAGGAAGAAGTACAGCTGCATCGCCAGCACGCCCGCCACCAGGCAGCCGGCCAGATAGCCGAGCCAGCGCAGCGGATTGGCCGCGCTGCCGGCGCGCGCCGGCGATCGGGAGGAGGTCCGCTGGCGCGCCAAGCCGGGTGGCCTCAGCGGGCGGCTTCGGCCTGGAGCCCGGCTCGCAATTCAGCGAAAACAGGGACGGTGTTGGGCCGCACGCCGCGCCAGTTGTAGAACGCCTCGGCGGCCTGCTCCACGAGCATGCCCAGGCCGTCGCTGGTGCGCGCGCCGCACTGGGCGGCGTAGGCCAGGAACACAGTCGGCCGGGCGCCGTACATCATGTCGTAGGCCAGCACGCCCTCGCCCAGCAGGTATTCGGGCACGGGCGGCACTTCGCCCTGGAGGCTGCTCGACGAAGCGTTGATCACCACGTCGCAGCGCTCCTCCTCGCTCAGGGCGGACAGCGCGTCGAGCCCGCCGCCCCACAGTTCCACGTTGTACTGGTCGGCGGCCTCGACGAATTCCTCGAGCATGTCGCTCGCCCGGGAAGCGGTGCGATTGGCCACCACGATCCGCGCCGGACGACACTCGATCAGCGGCAGCATCGCCCCCATGGCCGCGCCACCGGCGCCGAGCAGCAAGATGCGCTTGTCTTCCAGCAGCACGTCCAGGTTGTCCTGGATGTCACGGACCAGACCCACGCCGTCGGTGTTGTCGCCATGGATCAGGCCGTCCTCGATCCACATCGTGTTGACCGCGCCCGCGGCCTCGGCGCGCGGGGTCAGGCGGTCCGCCAGGTCGTACGCTTCCAGCTTGAACGGGGTGGTCACGTTGAAGCCGTGGCCACCTTCGGCCAGGAAACGGCGCACCGTGTCGGCGAAGGCGCCGAGCGGCGCTTCGAGGCGGTCGTACTGCACGGCCTCGCCGGTCTGGCGTGCGAAGGCGGCGTGGATGGCCGGCGAGCGGCTGTGCGAAACAGGGTTGCCCACCACCACGTAGCGGTCTGGCTGCACGGGCGGGTTAGGCTGGGAAGTCGGGTCTGTGGTCATCAACGGGGTTGCAGGCGGACGTCGAGCCCGCTCCGCGTGAACTTGAACGTGGAAATGACTTCCAGGATGTCCTGGCGCTGTTGCATTTCCGGGGTAAAGGCGCCGAACGGCGCGGCGGCGCGCACGATGGCCACGGCCTGGCGGTCCAGCGCGGGGTCGCCCGAACTCTTGGCCACGTCGATGGCCTCGACGTTGTAGCCGTCGCGGTTATAGCCGAGCTTGCCGAGCCGGTTGACGTTGATCACCAGGATCAGCTGGCCGTACAGCGGCTTGCCGTTGCGCTGGGGGAAATCGCTCGTGCCGCGCGTCTCGATCTTGCGGCGCAGGCGGTCGTAATACTGGGCGTAGTCCACGCCCTGGGCGCTGGTCGCGGTCAGCTGCATGCGCTTGGGGCGCTTGGCGTACTGCTCCAGGTTGCGGCCGATCTCGGCCTCCAGTCGCGCCATCTCGGTCACGGAGGTGCGGTCGTCCTGGCCGCGCGTGGGGGCCGGCTGCTGCTGTTCGCCCGGCTTCACGGGCTGGCTGCGCACGCTCGGCGCGGCCTCGCGCGATTGCGTCATCAGCCGGCGCTGCTCTTCTTCCAGTTGCTCGATGCGGCGCTGCGTCAGCCGCATCAAATCGCCATCCTTGGACTCGGTCTGCGCCGGCAGCGGCGTGGTGGCGCGCTGGGCGTCGTGGTCGCCGCCGCCGTCCAGGTTCGCCTGGGCCAGCACCGTCGGGTCGCGCGGCCGCTCGGCGGACTTGGAATTGACCAGCACCACGTCAAGCTGCGGGTCGGCCCGCTTGATCTCGAAGACCTCGGGCGCGGCAATCCGCACCATCAGGAGCAGCGCGTGAATGACCACCGACACGGCCAGCGCCTTGGCCAGCGTGCCGCTGGAATGCCACCACTGCAGGGGATGGCGGGGAGCAACAAGAACGGCGTTCACGATGGCAGCGGGCGGGAGCGTCCGGAAAGGGCAGACAGTGAAGACGAAGGGCGGCCACCCCACCGCAGGCGGGGTTGGCCGGATCAGACTTCGATTGTAAGGGAGCGGATTGCTTTTCCGAAGGGGTCAGGCCGCCGGGCCGGCCCCGGTGTCGCGTGGCGCCGACGCCTCGTCGTCCGCAGCGGGCGCTTCGCCCTCCCCGGCCGGGGCTTCCTGGCCATCCGGGTCAGCCCCCGGCGCACCCTCGGCAGCCGCTTGCGCCGCATCCTCCGCCGCCGCCTCGGCAGCGGCCTCGGCCGACACCTCCGCCGCTTCCTCGTCGGTCTCCAGTTCCTCCTCGGGAACCTCGCCCTCGCCGGCAAAGACCTCAAGCACGCGGCACGACACTTCCAGCGAAATCTCGTCCGTCGAGGCCACTTCCAGCAGCACCTGGGTACCCCGGGCCGCCTGCGCCAGTTCCGGCACGCGCGTCACCAGCGGAATCTCGGTAAAGCGCACCGCGCCTTCCTTGAGCACGGTCGCCATCAGCTTCTCGCGGCCTTCCTGGGCCAGCCAGCGCAGGCACCAGTAGCGTTCCATGGTGGACTGGTGCTCGGCATACGCCGCATAGGTGCCTTCGAAGTCCGCCACGGCGGCCAGCAGGTCGGCATCCTTGGGCTTGAACGGCGCCACCAGCTTGGCCGTGACGCCATGCTGCGCCACCGCCAGGATCTGCCACTGGTTCACCAGATCGACGTAGCGGCGCAGCGGCGAGGTGCTCCACGCGTACTGCGCCACGCCCAGCCCCTCGTGCGGCGCCGGGTAGGTCTGCATCCGCGTGCGGTGCATGCCCCACGCCTTCTGGGTGCGATAGATGCCCGGCACGCCGTGGTCGGCCAGCAGCTTGCCCCACGTGCTGTTGGCCAGAATCATCAGCTCGGCCACGATCTTGTCCAGCGGGGAGCCCCGGCGGCGCTGCTCGATGCGCACGCGCTCGGCGCCGCCTTCGAGTTGATCGATATAGAAGTTGTAGTCGGCCCGGTTGTGCGACTCCGGCCGCAACCCGCTGGCGAGGCGCGCGCGCTGGCGCTCGTCGTGCAGATGGTTGGCCAGGTGGAACAGGTGCGTCAGCGCGGCGCGGAACGGGTAGTCGCCGGTGCCGTTGGCCAGCGCGGCCTCGGTCACCACGTCCTCGAGCAGGTTGTGGCGCAGGTTGGCGGCAATCGGCACGCGCTCGGCGCGGGTCTCGCTGGCGGTGATGGCGATGCCGTCCGGCGTGTTAGGGTCCACCGTCACATACAGCGACAGCGCCGGGCAGGTGCGCCCTTCCTGGAGCGTGTAGCGCTCCACGATGGGGTCCGGCAGCATGGTGATCTTGTCGCCCGGGAAGTACACCGTGGACAGGCGCTGGCGCGCGATGGCGTCGAGCGCATCGCCACGCTTGATGCCCAGCGCCGGCGCGGCGATGTGGATGCCCACGCGCAGCTTGCCGCCGTCGAGTTCGGTGACGGACAGCGCATCGTCGATCTCGGTGGTCGTCACATCGTCGATCGAGAACGCCTGCACGTCGGCCAGCGGCAGGTCGCCGCCCGGCTCGGGCACGTCCACGTCCGGGAAGCCGGTGCCCTTCGGGAAGCATTCGGAGAGGAACTTGGCCTCGTGCAGCGCGCGCGGGCTGGACACGCCGCCCACGGCCACCATCAGCCGCATCGGCGTCATGCCGAGCGCCGTGCAGGCGGCGTCCATCGCCTTGAATTCGAGGCTGTTCTTGTCCGGCTTGAACAGCAGTTGCAGCACCTTGCCCCGGAACGCGTCCGGCAGCGTCAGCGCCTTGAGCTGATCTTCATAGCCGGCCTGCACCAGCGCCTGCTGCTTCTTGCGTTCGACGGCGGCCAGCGCGGCCTGCAGCTGGTCTTCCGGCGCGCGCAGGTAGCGGCCACGGCCCTTGCGGCGGAAATAGACCGGGTTGCCATGCAGCGCCATGGCCAGCGCGGCCTGCTGCACCGGGCCGGCATCTGCGCCGTAGTATTCGGCGGCCAACTCGGCAAAGCCGAATTCCTCGGCCGGCGCGCATTCCCAGAGGAAGTCGAGGTCGATGTCGGCGGTCAGGTCGCCGGTCTGCCGCACCATTTCGATTGCCGACGGCTGGGCAAACTGCAGCAGCACGTCGCGCGCCTTCACCTTGGTGCGCTTGCCTGCGGGCAATTCCACCTGGTAGGCCTCGCCCTGCTGGGCGAGCACGGTGCCGGCGCGAATTTCGCCGCCTTCTTCAAACAGCAACTGCATGGATCGGTACTTTCAGAAATGCCGGGCGCCGTCGCAGCGTGAGCGTGGGAGCGGGTTTCCGGGCAGAGTCGACGGACCGCCCGTGATGGATGGGCGCCGTGGGCCGCCATAAGGCAATGGTTCCGGCAGATGTGGCCGGTCGGACTCGGGATGATACCGCACCGCCGCCGGCGCGGGCCGTTGCAGCAGGTCCGGCAGGAAGACCTCGGTCACCAGCATGGCACCGCCGCCGCGCCGGAACACCGAGCGCCGCGCGGGCAGCATCGGCACATCCTGCATGGCCGGCACCACGCGGGCCAGGGCCTGCCGCAGCGGATGGTCCGGACGCAGCCGCGCGAACTGGAACGGCTCGCGCCGCACGCGCGGATCGACGAACAGCGCCCCGCCCAGCGGGCGCTCCCCCAGCCCGCGCAGGAACGGCCAGTCGCGCGGGGCATGATGCGGATCGACGATGGTATGAGCGAAGATAGCTGGCACATCGTCGCAGATGAGCAGCACTTCGCGCGTGATAGCCGGCACCGGGCGGATCAGGCCGATGGTCTGCCATTCATCGGCAAACGGCCGTTGGAGCGACTGGGCCAGCCGCTTCACTCGGAACTGCGCGGAAGCGGCCATCAGCCGGGCGGTGAGCGAGCCCTCGCCAATCACCCAGCGACGCAGGCTGAAGGGGATGTCGGCGTCGAACGGCAAATGCGCCCGCCACGCGCCGGTGCGCGGCGTCCGGTACAGCGCATCGCTCATGCCGGGTCCGGCCGGGAGGCAGAGGCAGGCAGCTTGCCGCCGGGGCCATAGCCGCAGAAGGCGAGCACGTCGTCCACGTAGTCTTCGAACTCGCTGATGCCGTGGTCGCTGCCTTCGATGATGCGGATATTGGCGCCCGGGCAGGCCTCGACCATCTCGCGGTAGTCGAGCACCTCGTCGCCCGTGGCAGCCAGCAGGTAGTAGCGCGCCGGTTTAGTGATCTGTTCGACACGCAGGTCGAGCAATTCCTGAAGGTGGCTACGCTCCACCACCACCGACCCGCCGCCGTGATAAAGCGGCTGCTCGCCCAGGTACTTCTCCAGATCGGTCCACGGATGGATCGCCGGATTGAGCAGCACCGCGCGGCAGCCATGGCGCTCGGCCAGCCAGCGCGCGTAGAAACCGCCCAGCGACGAACCGATGATGGCGATGTCCGTCTCGCCCCCGGCGCGGGCGCCCCGGATGGCGGCCTCGGCCTGGGCAATGGCCTGGGCCGGCGAGACATTGAGCGTGGGGCAGGCAAAGTACTTCTCCACGCCCCAGGCGCGCATCCGCTCCTGCACAAGCCGCGACTTGAACGATTGCGGCGAGGAGCGGAAACCGTGCAGATACAGCAGCATCGTCGGACCCTTGTCGATTCTTGATCAGGCGGCGAGCGCGTCGAGCAGCTTCTGATGCACGCCGCCGAATCCGCCATTGCTCATCACGAGCACATGGTCGCCGGGGCGGGCGGCGGCCGTGACAGCCGTGACCAGCTCGCCCAGGTCCTGATAAGCGGCGCCCTTGTCACCAAGTGGCGCCAACGCCTCACCGAGGTTCCAGCCCAGCGCGTCCTTGCCCGACGGCGCGCCGTAGCCGAACACGAGATCGGCGCCTTCCAGGCTGGCCGGCAATTGCGCGGCCATGACGCCGAGCTTCATCGTATTGGAGCGCGGCTCGAGCACCGCCAGGATGCGGGCGTTGCCCACCCGGCGGCGCAGGCCTTCGAGCGTGGTCTGGATGGCCGTGGGATGGTGGGCGAAGTCGTCATAGACCGTGATGCCGTTGGCCACGCCGCGCACTTCCATGCGGCGCTTGACGTTGGCGAAGCGGCCCAGCGACTCGATCGCCTGCGCCGGCGGCACACCCACGTGGCGGGCGGCGGCGATGGCGGCAATCGCGTTCACGCGGTTGTGGGTGCCTTGCAAGTCCCATACGACCGTGCCCTGCACCGCATCGCCGAACCAGACATCGAAGGCATCCTTGCCCGCCGGGGCCGGTGCCTGCGCGTCGCTCTCTTTCCAGTCGCCCACGCCAAACTGCTCCACCTCGCTCCAGCAGCCGCGCTCCAGCACACGTGCCAGCGCCGGCTCCACGCCGTTCACGAGAATGCGGCCCTGACCCGGCACGGTGCGCACCAGATGATGGAATTGCGTCTCGATGGCGGCAAGATCCGGGAAGATGTCGGCGTGATCGAACTCAAGGTTGTTCAGGATGGCCGTGCGGGGGCGGTAGTGGACGAACTTGCTGCGCTTGTCGAAGAAGGCGGTGTCGTATTCGTCTGCTTCGATGACGAAGTAGTCAGATGGCGTCAGTCGCGCGGAGATACCGAAATTCTGCGGCACGCCGCCGACCAGGAAGCCCGGGTTGTAGCCGGCGTCCTCGAGAATCCAGGACAACATCGACGTGGTGGTCGTCTTGCCGTGCGTACCGGCCACGGCCAGCACCCACTTGCCGTTGAGCACGTGCTCGCCCAGCCATTGCGGGCCGGAGACGTACGGCAGGTTGCGATCGAGAATGGCCTCCATCAACGGATTGCCGCGCGAGACCACGTTGCCGATCACGAACAGGTCCGGCTCCAGCGAGAGCTGCGACGGGTCGAAGCCTTCGATCAGGTCGATGCCCTGGGCTTCCAGTTGGGTGCTCATGGGCGGGTAGACGTTGGCGTCGCAGCCGGTCACGCGGTGACCCGCCTGCCGGGCGAGGACCGCAAGGCCGCCCATGAAAGTACCGCAGATGCCGAGGATGTGAATATGCATGGGATGCGTCGGGGGGGAGATGGCTTGCGCCCGGGCGCCGGGCGGGATAGCGGTCGATTGTACCCGAGCCCTCTGCCCTCACTGCGCACCTCGCCCGGCACCACGACCAAGCAAGCGGCGTATCATCGCGGCATGTCCAGACGCAACATCCCCGACCCGACCCGCGTACGCGAGGAAATCGCCCAGGCCGCGGCCCGCATGATCGCCGAGGACGGCGCCGACTACGCCACCGCCAAGCGCAAGGCCGCCAGGCAGTTGCTCGGCGACGTGCGCGTTGCCGGAGAATGGCTGCCTGATAACGACATGATCGAGGAGGAAGTCCGCGCGTACCAGGCACTATTCCACGCAGACAGCCAGCCACGCATCCTCGCGCTGCTGCGCCGGCTGGCCGTGCTGGCAATGGAGGATCTGGCCAGTTTCCGGCCCTATCTGGTCGGTGCGGTGCTCAACGGCACGGCCACCGAGCATTCCGATGTCTATCTGCAATGCTTCTGTGACAGTCCCAAGGATGTCGCCTTGCATCTGCTGAACGCCGGCGTGGACTTCGACACCAGCGAAAGCCGGCACTTCGCCGGCCGGGGTGACGTGGAGACGCTGAGCTTCCTGTGGCGCGGCCAATGGCCGGCGGCGCGCGAATGCCGCACGCTGGCTGGCGAGGTCCGCGCGGAACTCGGCGCGCCGGTCGGCATTCATATTGCGCTGTACGACGCCATTGACGAGCGCGGGGCCGTGCGGGCGGATGCCAGCGGGCGCGTCGCGCGTGCCGACCTGGCCGCCGTGCGCGCCCTGAGCACCGCCGAGCCCGCCGAACCGCCCGCGCCCTGATCCTCCAATCCCTCTATATATAGATACCGCCCGAGATGACCGCTTCCGCACCCGGCTCCACCCCCATCCGCCGCTCCCGCCTCGGCCTGTGGCTCGTCGTTGCCATCGTGGCTGCCGCTGGCGGCGCCATCGTCGGTCATTTCGCGCTATCTCCCAAGCCGGTGGCCGACCAGGCCGTCGAGACCTTCTTCCAGACCAGGCTGCCGGATCCCGCCGGGGCCGAGCTGGACCTGTCCAAACTGCGCGGCAAGACCCTGGTGGTGAACTTCTGGGCGCCGTGGTGCGGCCCGTGCGTGGAAGAAATGCCCGAACTGACAGCCTTGCATGGCGAATATGCCCAGCGCAACGTGGAATTCGTGGGCATCGGCATCGATTCGGCCAGCAACATCCAGCAGTTCCTCAAGAAGGTGCCCGTGGCCTATCCGCTGGCCGTGGCCGGCTTCGCAGGCACCGAGTTGTCGCGCAGTTTCGGCAACGCGCAGGGTGGCCTGCCCTATACGGTGGTCATCAATCCCGACGGATCGGTGAAATATCGCAAGATGGGCCGCGTGCACGCCGAGGAACTGCGCAAGGTGCTACCCGGCGCGTGAAATCGGGCTTCTGGGCCGAAACACGGCCCAACTGCCCGGGATCTCCGGCCAATGGGGTGATTTCCACCCCGATCTGACCGCCGGACCACCAAAATCCGTGAGAACACTCTGAAAAGCGTCCGCAACGCCACGTGGCCTTGTATCGCACGCTAGACAAATCCCTCTAAGCTACGGTAATCTCCGCGCAATTTCGTTGATCTGGTCGAGCTACCGTGTCTTCAACTCCCGCCGAAAACGGCGCCGCGCGCTACCGGAAGGTGCTGGTCCTGCATGGACCGAACCTCAATCTGCTGGGCACGCGCGAGCCGCAGACGTACGGGCACACGACGCTCGCCGACATCAACGATGCGCTGGCAAAACGCGCCGCCACGGCTGGCCTGGATCTTGATACGTTCCAGTCCAACCATGAAGGGGCGCTGGTGGATCGTATCCAGGCGGCACGCGGCGAGGGGGTGGACTTCATCCTCATCAACCCGGCGGCCTATACGCACACCAGCGTGGCGCTGCGCGATGCCCTGGCCGCCGTGGCGATCCCGTTCGTGGAAATACATCTGTCGAACGTGCATCGCCGCGAACCGTTCCGTCATCACTCGTATTTCTCGGATCAGGCCGTGGGCGTGATCTGCGGCCTGGGCTGGCAGGGTTACCTGCTGGCGCTGGAATACGTGCTGGGACAGACGGCGGCCCCGGGCAGTTGAAGGCTGCCCGCGCGCCGGCACAGCATCAGGAATGCCCGGACCCTGCCACGCGGCCAGCGCGGCAGACCAATCAATGACTCACCGCCGCCGTCTCCTTCCCGCGGGAGGAGACCGGACAACCCGATTCTGGAGGATAAGAAGATGGACCTGCGCAAGCTGAAGACGCTGATCGACCTGGTGGCCGAATCCGGCATCTCGGAACTGGAAGTCACCGAAGGTGACGGCAAGGTACGCATCGTCAAGGCGCCGCCCCAGGTGATCGCCGCCCCGATGGCCATGCCCCAGATGCAGGCCCTGCCGGGCGCTGCCCCCGTCGCCCCGATGGCGCCGGCCGCTGCCGCGCCGGAAGCCGCCCAGGTGCCGTCGGGCCACGTGGTGACCTCGCCGATGGTCGGCACGTTCTACCGGGCGCCGTCGCCGGGCGCCGCTCCGTTCGTGAACGTGGGCGACACCGTCAAGGAAGGCCAGACCGTCTGCATCATCGAGGCGATGAAGCTGCTCAACGAAATCGAGTGCGACAAGGCCGGCGTAATCAAGGAAATCCTGGTCGAGAACGGCCAGGCCGTGGAATACGGCCAACCGCTGTTCGTGATCGGCTGATGCCAGCCTGCCCGCCGCGCCCCCGTCGCCCGCGCCCCAGCGGCCCCGGCACGGGGACCGGGTCGGGCCTGCATCGCCCCTGCTCCCCCATGCTTGGCATGCTTCAGGCCGCCGCGTGGCGCCCTGCTTTGCAACACCGGCCCAGCGCCGGAGCCCGACTTGCCGGGCTGGCACCCGTTCTCGCAGAGAGAGACCATGTTTGAAAAAATTCTGATCGCGAACCGGGGCGAAATCGCCCTTCGCATCCAGCGCGCCTGCCGCGAGCTGGGTATCAAGACCGTGGTGGTGTACTCGGAAGCCGACAAGGAGGCCAAGTACGTCAAGCTGGCCGACGAGGCCGTCTGTATCGGCCCGGCGCCGTCCCCGCTGTCGTACCTGAACATGCCGGCCATCATCTCGGCCGCCGAAGTCACCGACGCCCAGGCCATCCACCCGGGCTACGGCTTCCTGTCCGAGAACGCCGACTTCGCCGAGCGCGTGGAGAAGTCGGGCTTCGTCTTCATCGGCCCGACCTCGGACAGCATCCGACTGATGGGCGACAAGGTGTCCGCCAAGCAGGCCATGATCAAGTCCGGCGTGCCGTGCGTGCCGGGCTCCGAAGGCGCCCTGCCCGACGACCCCAAGGAAATCCTGGCCACCGCGCGCCGTGTGGGCTATCCGGTCATCATCAAGGCCGCCGGCGGCGGCGGTGGCCGTGGCATGCGCGTGGTGCACACCGAGGCCGCGCTGATCAACGCCGTCAACATGACGCGCGAGGAAGCCGGCCGTGCCTTCGGCAACCCCGAGGTCTACATGGAGAAGTTCCTGGAGAATCCGCGCCACGTGGAAATCCAGATCCTGGCAGACCAGCATCGGCAAGCCATCTGGCTGGGCGAGCGCGACTGCTCGATGCAGCGCCGCCACCAAAAGGTGATCGAAGAGGCACCGGCCCCGCACATCCCGCGCCGCCTGATCGAGCGCATCGGCGACCGCTGCGCCGATGCCTGCAAGAAAATCGGCTACCGGGGCGCCGGCACGTTCGAGTTCCTGTACGAGAACAACGAGTTCTATTTCATCGAGATGAACACGCGCGTGCAGGTGGAGCACCCGGTCACCGAGATGATCACGGGCATCGACATCGTGCAGGAACAGATCCGCATCGCCTACGGCGAGAAGCTGCGCTTCCGCCAGAAGGACGTGCAGATCCAGGGCCACGCCATCGAATGCCGGATCAACGCCGAGGACCCGTTCAAGTTCACGCCGTCGCCGGGCCGCATCACCGCCTGGCACATGCCGGGTGGCCCCGGCGTGCGGGTAGACTCGCACGCGTATGATGGCTACTTCGTGCCGCCGAACTACGATTCGATGATCGGCAAGATCATCACGTACGGCGCCACGCGTGACCAGGCCATCGCCCGCATGCGCATCGCGCTGTCGGAGATGGTGGTGGACGGCATCCTGACCAATGTGCCGCTGCACCGCGAACTGATGCTCGATGCCAACTTCGTCGAAGGCGGCACCAGCATCCATTATCTTGAACACCGCCTGGCCCAGAAGGCCGTGGCCAAGGGCGAGAAGGCCTGAGGCCCCGCCTCGGCCGGCATCGTCGCAGCAAGGAATCACGTGGCTTTCCAGGAATGTGTGATCGAAATTGCGCAGGAGCAGGCCGAGGCCTGGTCCGACGCATTGTTCGACCTCGGCGCGCTGTCGGTTTCGGTGGAAGACGCCGATGCCGACACGCCCGATGAGCAGCCGCTGTTCGGCGAGCCCGGGCTCGAGCCGACGCGGCTGGCCTGGAACCGCTCGCGCGTGGTGGCCCTGTTCGACGACGAGACCGACCCGGCGCTCGTGGTGGCTGCGGCCGCCAACGCGCTGAACGTCGATCCGGTGCCGGACTACGTGCTGCGCGCGGTGGAAGACCAGGACTGGGTGCGCCTGACGCAATCGCAGTTCGCGCCGATCCGCATCGGCGAACGGATCTGGGTGGTGCCGTCCTGGCACGACGCCCCGGAGCCGGACGCCGTGGTGCTGGAGCTGGACCCCGGCCTGGCCTTCGGCACGGGCAGCCATCCGACCACGCGGCTGTGCATGCAGTGGCTCGAGCAGAACGTGCGGGCCGGCGAGACCGTGCTCGACTACGGCTGCGGCTCGGGCATCCTGGCCATCGTCGCCAAGAAGCTCGGTGCGGGCGATACGCTCGGCATCGACATCGATCCGAATGCCGTGGAGGCGTCGCGCTACAACGCCGAACGCAACCAGGTGGCGGCCACCTTCTCGCTGCCGGATTCCGTATCAGACGCCACCTACGATCTCGTGGTGGCCAATATCCTCTCCAATCCGCTCAAGCTGATGGCGGCCATGCTCAGTGCGCGCGTGCGCCCGGGCGGCCGGCTGATCCTCTCGGGCGTGCTGGAACGGCAGGCGGACGAAGTGGCCGCCGCCTACGCGCCCTGGCTGGCCATGTCGGTCTGGCGCAGCGAGGAAGGCTGGGTCTGCCTGCATGGCACCCGCGCCGAAGTCGCCAGCTCCCCCGCCAACCCTTCCTGATTCGGACACCATGGCTGCCGCCAAGCTTGTCACGCGTTGTCCGGCCTGCCGCACCGCGTTCCGGCTTGTGGCGGACCAGTTGCGTCTGCGCCAGGGCCTGGTCCGCTGCGGACAGTGCGATACCGTCTTCGACGCGCGCGAACACCTGATCGAAGTGCCGGTGCCGGCCACGGCGCCCACCTCGGCTGCCACGCCGACGCCTGCGTCGGTGCCCACGCCGGTGTCGCAGCCGGTACCATCCGCGGCCGGCCCGAGCGTGGCCGCCGCGCTGGCCCATGCCGAGCAGGCCCAGGCCAGCGCACGTGCCCATGCGCAACAAGCGCCGTTCGATCCGGGCTTCGATCCCGGCTATGACGTGCCGGCGCTGGATTCGCCGACGATGATGATGCCGGAGGCGGAGCAGGCGCCGGTACGGGAAGCGCCAGTGCCCGAGACGCCGCCGGCGCCGCAGCCGGAAGTGGAACTGGGACTGGCCCCGGAACCTGAGCGGGAAGCCGAGCCGGAACCGGAGGTTGCGCCGGAACCCAGACCCGAACCCGAACACGTGGCGGAAGTTGCGCCGGAGCCGGAGCCGGAGCCGGAGCCGGAGCCGGAGCCGGAACCCGAACCCGAACCCATGGAGGAAGCGGCAGCGCCCGCACCCTCGGCACCCTGGCCGACCCTCGATCATTCCGCCTTCGGCGATCCTGTGCCGGCGCCGTCGGCATCCGCCCCGGCCGTGCCGGCGCACTCGTCACTGGACCCCGCTGCGGCATTCGCTGCCGCTTCGGCCAGCCCGCCGCCGTCCGGCGCGTACAGCGCCAAGGCCGCGTGGCCCCCGGTAACGCCCTCAAGTCCACCCGCCAGCGCGCCCGCCAGTCCCACACTCGTGGCAGACGAGTCGCTGCCGCCGGCCAACCCCTTCCCGCATACCGAGCCGGTACGCAGCGCGAGCGAATACCTGCGCGCCGCCGACCCCACCGTGGCGCCGGCCGAGGAATTCGCGCGCGATAACGACGACGTTGCCGCATGGGCCAGTGCCGATGCGCTCGATACGTCGCGTGAAGGCACGCCGGATGCCATCGCACGCGAATCCACCACGCGCCACTGGATCCGCCGCGAAGTGCCGCCGGGCCCCGTCTTCGCCCCTGATTTCCTGCGCCACGCGCGCGACCGCGAACGTGCGCGCGCACCGCGCGCCAAGGTGGTCGTGCCGGTCAGCAGGCGCGTCTGGGTACGCATCGCCGTGGTGCTGCTGGCCATCGGCGCGCTGCTGCAGGGTGCCTATCTCGGCCGCAGCCAGCTGGCTGGCCGCGTGCCGGTGCTGCGCCCGCTGCTCGAGGCTGCCTGCGCGCCACTTGGCTGCGAGGTGCCGCCCTGGCGCGACCTCGAAGCACTGCGCATCGACAGCTCCCAGCTTCAGAAACAAGACGAAGCGACCGATGTTTACCAACTCGCCGTCACCATGCGTAACCAGGGCCGCGCCACCACCGCGCTGCCCGCGATCGAACTGGTGATGACCGACCTGCAAGACCAGCTGCTGCTGCGCCGCGTGCTGCAACCGGCCGAATACCTCGAGCCCGCGCAGCGCGCCTTCGCCACGCTGGGCCTGCGCGCGGGCAGCGAGCTGCCGGTTCGGGTACGATTCCGGACAGACCAGACAGCGGCCAACTACCGCGTGCTGATCTTCTACCCCTGATATCCAGCGCCCCGCCGCGCCGGCCCGGTCCGCACCGGGCGGCGCGGACGAACATCCCATCCCAGTACAGGAGTGACCATGAGCAATGTGACCCTCGGCGGCAACGCCATCGAAGTTGGCGGCAAGTTTCCCCAGGCAGGCGACAAGGCCCCCGACTTTTCCCTCGTGGGCAAGGACCTGAAGGATGTGAAGCTGGCCGACTTCGCCGGCAAGCGCAAGGTGCTGAACATCGTGCCGAGCCTGGATACGCCGGTGTGCCAGGCATCCGCGCGCAAGTTCAATGAAGCCGCCAGCACGCTGGACAACACCGTGGTGCTGACCATCTCGGCCGACCTGCCGTTCGCCATGGGCCGCTTCTGCACGGCCGAGGGCCTGGCCAACGTGGTGACGCTCTCGACCATGCGCGGCGCCGAGTTCAAGAACGCCTATGGCGTGGACATCAAGACCGGCCCGCTGGCCGGCGTGACCGCGCGTGCCGTGGTCGTGCTCGATGAAAACAACGCCGTGAAGTACAGCGAACTCGTGCCCGAGATCAAGCAGGAACCGAACTACGACGCCGCCCTGGCCGCGTTGAAGTAAGCTGCCGGAGGCATTCGGCATCACCGGTATCTGACAAGTACGAACGCCGCCCGTCTCTGCACGGGCGGCGTCTTTTTCAACCGTATCAACCGTATTCGATTGCGAGGAAGAATGGCCAGCCTGATCTGTGGCTCCGTTGCCTACGACACCATCATGACGTTCGACGGGCGCTTCCGCGAACACATCCTGCCGGACCAGATCCACATGCTGAACGTGTCGTTCCTGGTGCCGGGCATGCGGCGCGAGTTCGGCGGCTGCGCCGGCAACATCGCCTATACGCTCAAGATGCTCGGCGGCGAGCCGCTGGTCATGGGCACCGTGGGCGAGGACGCCGGCCCGTACCTGGATTACCTGCGCAACCTCGGCATCGTCACGGATCACATCCGCACGCTGCCGGAGACGTTCACCGCGCAGGCGATGATCACCACCGATCTCGACAACAACCAGATCACCGCCTTCCACCCGGGCGCGATGAGCCAGTCGCAGCTGAACAGCGTGCAGGACGCGCTGACGGGCGGCCGCCAGCCCGCCCTGGGTATCGTGGCGCCGGACAGCCGCGAGGGCATGCTGCACCACGCGCAGCAGTTCGCCGACGCCGGCATTCCGTTCATCTTTGATCTGGGTCAGGCCATGCCGCTGTTCAACGGCGAGGACCTGCGCCAGTTCATTGAACTCGCCAGCTACGTGACGGTCAATGACTACGAAGCGCAGGTCCTGCTGTCCCGCACGGCCTGGACCAGCGCCGAGGTTGCCGCCAAGGTCCGCGCGTTCATCGTGACGCACGGCGAGCGCGGCGCCAGCATCTTTGCCGATGGCCAGCAGTACGCCATTCCGGCCGTGCCCGCCGAACAGGTCGTCGACCCTACCGGCTGTGGCGACGCCTTCCGCGGCGGCCTGCTCTTCGGCATCGAAAACGGGTTGGACTGGGAAACCACCGGCCGCCTCGCCTCGCTCATGGGCTCGCTCAAGATCGCCCGCCAGGGGCCGCAGAACCACTGGCTCTCGCGCGAGGACATCGGCAACCGGTTCCAGTCCGCATTCGGGTACCGCTACGCGTAACCCGGACGCTGCCCGGCGCCGCGCCCACAAGGCGACGGCGTCCGGCCGGCCTCCGCGGACATCGCGGAGCGCGGGTCTTTACGGGAAGGAAGTCAATCATGAGAAACATCGTGCCGAACATCGTCCGCACCGGCGGCGTGGCCGTCCTGGTGGCGGCAAGCCTGGTCTCCGGCTGCGCCAGTTGGTCGAACTCCAACAGCGTCTACACCTCGGGCCAGGCCCAGCGTGAGCAGACCGTGCGCTACGGCGTGGTGGAGGGCGTGCGCGAGGTGCTGATCCAGGGCGGGCAGACCGGCGCAGGCACGCTGGCCGGCGGCGCCATCGGCGGCATCGCGGCGGGCAGCACCATCGGCGGCGGCAACGGCGCGATTGCGGCGGGCCTGCTAGGCGCGGTGATTGGAGGCCTGGCCGGCAGCGCGGCGGAGAACAAGATCCAGCAGCGTCGCGGCCTGGAGATCACCGTCCGGCTGGACAATGGCGAGATGCGCGCCATCACCCAGGAAGCCGACGAGGCGTTCCGACCCGGCGAGCGCGTGCGCCTGCTGTCCTCGGGCGGCGTGACGCGCGTGACCCACTGATCGCACCACGCACCCGGACCGGGCACACCGTGCCCGACCCCAACGCCGCGCGCCTCCGGGCCGCGGCGTTTTTCTTTGGGCGATAAAAAACCCGCCGGGCGAATGCCATCGGCGGGTCGGCAAGACAGCTGTCTTGCGGACCGGATACGGCGTATCCGGTCAGTGCGGCACGCGATGCGTGCCCTGGCGCTTCCCAGTTGTGATCGATCGCACGAGGCGAATCGATTACGGACGGGTACCCGTCGGGAACGGCCAGGCCGCAGCCGGGTTCAGCGCGGTCTTTGCAGCAGCAGCGGGTGCAACGGCAGGTGCCGCGGCAGGCTTGGCAGCAGGCGCCTTCTTGGCAGCCGGCTTCTTCGCAGCAGCCTTCTTGGCGGCCGGCTTCTTGGCAGCGGTCTTCTTGACAGCAGCCTTCTTGGCCGGTGCAGCCTTCTTGGCCGGAGCGGCCTTCTTGGCTACAGCCTTCTTGGCGGCCGGCTTCTTGGCGGCAACGGCCTTCTTGGCCGGGGCCTTCTTGGCGGCTACCTTCTTGACCGCGGCCTTCTTGGCCGGTGCTGCCTTCTTGGCAACTACCTTCTTGGCGGCAACCTTCTTGGTCGCGACCTTCTTGGCGGCTACCTTCTTCACAGCGGCCTTCTTTGCCGGTGCCTTCTTGGCGGCTACCTTCTTGGCAGCAACCTTCTTGGTTGCGACCTTCTTGGCAGCAGCCTTCTTGGCGGCCGGAGCAGCCTTCTTGGCGGCGACCTTCTTCACGACGGCCTTCTTGGCGGCCGGCTTGGCGGCTTTCTTAGCCGCCGGCTTTTTCTTTGCAGCAGTTGCCATGGATAACTCCTTCACTAGCGTGAAATATCGAATGACCTAGGATGGCGACCCGACCGACCCGAAGCGCGATACCGCGTGACTCCAGTCGAGCGAGCGATTCATCGGCGCACGGCACAGCTTCGGTCGCACGCTAATGAATTCGGTGGCAGGGATGCCGCGACACGCGGCGTTCAAGCGGCAGAGCAACGGACCCCCGCGGGCGGCAAAGCCAGCCTGCAGGCGGGTGTCCGGGGCGTGCCGCGCCCTGGAATATTCGATTGGCCCGCGCCGCCCGTTACGTCGGCGCACGACCAGGAAAGAGGAGATATCGGTCAGCAGGCCTGCGGTGCGGGCATGGCCTCGCGCACGGCAGACGGCAATCATTCGGGGGTAGCTCGCCCATCCCGTCACTGGGCTACAGGAGACTGCACGCGTTTTGAGAAGCCACATCGGCTTGGTCTGCGTCAAAGTTCTGGTGCTCCTCGGCCACCCGCATTCACTGCATCGAGTCATCGCCATCATCGTTGCTTCTGCTTGTTGCTTGTCGCTGCGATACGTCGATGCAATGAACTGAGACTCTTGTCAAGGCGAATCATAATTCGTTTGTTCGATGATGTTAAGAAAAAAGTGCAAAAAAACTTGCGTGCGCGAGCGAGTCGATCTACTTCGCTCGCGCATCGCGATGACAGCATCATCGACACGCTTGTTGATCTCGACTTCCACACGCCATCCGAAGTTCCTCCGCGAGGTCGATGCGCGTCGATTCGATGGCGCCGCGCGCTGTGTCGCAAGCCCTCGCGTGACACCTCGGCGCCCCCGCTCGCATGCCGTCGAAGCGTGCCGTGCACGCCGTCATCGCGCGCCGCCGCGCACCGCACGATCCACCGGAAAGCCGCATGCATGCTGGCTTTCGCGGCGAACGCATCGACCACGCGCGGTCTCTCGCCATGGCATGCCGGCAGCGCACGCGCACGTCGTGATGACCTCGCGCGGCAACGCGCCGGCGCTCGCTCGACACGCGTCGCGCGCATCGATGCGCGAGGTTCCAATGCCATCGCGTCGGACATGCGCCGACACCGGTGTGCGTCGATCCGACAGTTGCGCGAGTACGACGAAAGAGTGATGCGTCAGCGCAACGGTTTGTCACCGCGCGCGATGCGATGACGAGGTTTCGACACGCTTCGACACGTCATCGACACGCGCCGGCATCGTTCCCACATCGCGCCGGCAGCGCCTGACACCACCTCGCGACACACCCGATACAGCGTCGCGCCGCGCGCCTGCGGGGCAGCGCTGCGTGGTCAGAGAACGCAGCGGGCCGAGACGGGTATGCAAGGGGTGTCGATGGAATGTCAGGCCGCGGCCCGCACACCGCTGGACGCCCCCGGCGCTCCCCTTAGAGGAATGCTTCCACCCCGCCGTGCGGCGCCGCATGCTGCACGGCATAATCCCGCCAACCCCCGTACGGCGGTCGATTGCGGGCAACGGCGGCGTGCCGCTGGTGCGTACGCAAACGCGCAGCGGTGATTGCGGCGCGGCGCGTGCGCCAGTAGATTGGCGTCGCGACACCTTCGCACGATCCCGACACACTGAACCAGGAGACCCCCATGCGCATTTCCCTCCCACGCACGCTGCGGCACGCCACCGTGTTCGCGGCCGCCTTCGCCGCCAGCGCCGTCGCGCTCGCGCAGGCCACGCCAACTGGCACGTGGAAGACCATCGACGACGCCACCGGCAAGCCGCGCGGCGTGATCGAGATCAGCGAGAAGGACGGCATCTACAGCGGGCGCCTCGTGAAAAGCCTCGTCGAGACCGCCGAGAGCAAGCCCAAGGTCTGCGACAAGTGCACCGACGCCCGCAAGGACCAGCCGATCATCGGCATGACGCTGCTGACCGGCCTGCGTAAGACCGGCGACAACGAGTACACCGGCGGCGAGATCCTCGACCCCGAGACCGGCAAGCTCTACAAGTGCAAGATGGCGCTGGCGGACGACGGCAAGAAACTCAACGTGCGCGGCTTCATCGGCATCAGCCTGATCGGCCGCACGCAGACCTGGGAACGCGATCATTGACCGGTCATCGGTTCCTGCACACCGTCCTCGCCATCCTCGCCGTCACACTGTGCACGGCATGAATAGCGCCGCCGCCCACCCCGGGCGCCGGCCGCCCCGCCTCCCGCTGCGCTGACCCACCGTCAGGCGATTCACCGTCAGGCAATTGACAGCCACCTTCGGTACCATCGACGTTGGTACCCACCACAACAGATACCGGAGACAAGCATGCGTATCCCCATCCATGGCGGGGCGATGGCCCTCGCCCTTGCCACCGCCGCGCTGTGCGGCACCGCCCCGGCCCATGCCGCCGACGCCTGGCCCAACCACGTGATCAAGTTCGTCGTGCCATTCACGGCAGGCGGCGCCAACGACCTCGTCGCGCGGGCGGGCGCCGAAGCGGTAAGCAAGCGGATCGGCCAGCCCGTAGTGATCGAGAACCGGCCGGGCGCCGGCGGCGTGGTTGGCGCCGATTACGTGGCCAAGAGCAAGCCCGACGGCTACACCTTTTTGGTGGGCGCCGTGGGCACGGTCACCAACAGCCTGATTCGCACGAAGATGCCGTATGCGCCCGATGACCTCGTGCCGGTTGGGCTGATCGCCGTCAGCCCATCGGTCATCGTCGCGTCGCCGTCGCTGCCGGTGAACAACCTCAAGGATCTGATCGAGTACTCGAAGAAGCAGGGTGGCGCGCCGTTCGCCACCGCCGGCAGCGGCAGCACGCCCCACTTCGTCGAGGAGATGCTCAAGGAGAAAGGCGCGCAGTTGACCGTGGTGCCCTACAAGAGCGGCTCGGAGAGCATCACGGCGGTGATCGGCGGCCAGGTGGCGGCGACCTCGGAGGCCAGCGTGGTGGTATTGCCACAGATCAAGGCCGGCAAGCTCAAGGCGCTGGGCGCAACCTGGGACAAGCGCATGGCCGCCGCGCCCAACATCCCCACCACGGCCGAACAGGGCCTGCCCGAGGTACGGATCGGCCATTGGGCCGGCATCTTCGCACCGAAGGGCACGGATCCGGCGATCATCAAGCGGCTGAATGCGGAGTTGAGCGCTGGTATGCAGACGCAGGAAATCCGCGAGCGGCTGCTGCCGAACGGCATCGAGCCGGCGGGTGGCTCGGTGGAGAGCTTCGTCGCCTTCATCCAGTCCGAGCGCGATCGGCTTGGTCGCCTGGCGAAGAACGCGCACATGACCGCCGAGTAATGATTACAACGCTGTGATGACGCTGTGACGAGATAACGGCCCGCATCGACGGGCCGTTTTTCGTTTTTCTGCTATGCCAGCGAGGCCGGCACGGCTTACATCCGGTACCGCAGCGTGGCCACCACGCTGCGCGGCGCGCCGGGCATGTTCAGGTTCGGGCTCGAGCCATGCGCGGAGACGATGTAACCCTGGTTGAAGATGTTATACACATTCAACTGGGCTTCGAACGGCCCCCGACGGTACCAGGCCATCATGTCGGCCGTGACATAGCCGGGCAGCGTGACCGTGTTGGCCGGATCGGCCATGCGCGCGCCAACCAGGTTCAGGCCGCCGCCCACGCCAAAACCGTGCCCGAGCGACTTGGTCAGCCAGAGGTTGCCCGAGTGGCGCGGCGTCAGCGTGGCGCGCTTGCCCTCCAGCGCGGCGGTCGATTTCGTGACCGTGGCGTCCAGGTAGGCATAGCCGGCCAGCACCTTCCAGCCCTGCCCCAGTTCAGCGGCGCCGCTCAGTTCCACGCCGTCGGTGCGCTGCTCGCCAATCGGCATCAGGGCCGTGCCGGTGGCATTGGCCACCTTGATGTTGCTGCGCTCGAGCCGGAACACCGACACCGTGGTAGTGGCCTTGCCATCCAGGAAGTCGTACTTGGCGCCCACCTCGGTATTGTTGGTGGTCTCCGGCGCCAGCTCGGCGTTGTTGGCGGCCAGCGAGAAGTTCTCGCCCGACGGCTGGAACGACTTGCTCCACGACAGGTAGTACGACTGCACCTTCGAGGGCTGCCACACCAGGCCCGCGCGCGGGCTCCAGTTGTTGTCGGTACGCGCCAGGTTGGGCTGGCCCGGCCGGCGCTCGATGGTTTCCTGCTCGAAGCGGTCATAGCGCACGCCGACCAGCGCCTTCCAGTGCTCGGTCAGCGTCATCATGTCCTGCGTGTACAGGCCCAGCGTCTTGAAGATGCCGAGGTTGTTGGCCGATGGCGTACCGCCCACCCGCAGCGGCAGCACGGGCAGCACCGGGTTGAACAGGTTCACCGTGGCCACGTTGTTGCGCGAGTAGTTGACCAGGTCCTTGTTCTGCTGCCCGACTTCCACCCCGTAGAGCAACTCGTGCTGCATCCCGAAGAGCGTCGCCTTCTGCGTCAGGTCAGTCTGGTTGAACCAGCCGTGTTCTTCGCGATACACATTGGAACGGTTGAACGACACGGTCTGGGCCACCTCGTTGACCGTGCCGGACAGCGTGTTGTTGCGGTCGAGCGAGTAATGGTAGTAGCGCGTGGCGTTGCGGATCGACCAGTTTTCATTGAAGCGATGGTTGATCGTGGCCGTGCCCGAATACACGCGCGACTCCGAGGTATCCACATCGCGCGCATTGGCCGCGCCGTAGTAGGTGGAGGCCGGCACGTTCACCGGGCGGCCCCGGTACGCCGGGATGCCGAAGTCGGTGACGCGCTTGTCCTCGAGGTAATCGGCCTGCAGCAACACCGTGGTCTGCGGCGCGAGGCGCAATTCCAGCGATGGCGCGATCGCCGAGCGGCGCAGGAATTGCTGCGAGCGGTAGCTGTCGGCATCCTCCAGCGCGCCGGTCAGGCGGAACGCCGCCGCGCCGTTGCCGAACACCTTGCCGACGTCGAGTTCGGCCCGCTTGTCGGCCCAAGAGCCGTAGCTGAAGCTGAAGTCGGCCACGTCGATACCAGGCTTCTTGGTCACGCGGTTGATCAGGCCGCCCGACGAGCCCCGACCATACAGCACGGCGGCCGGGCCCTTGATGACTTCCACGCGGTCGACGTTGGAGAGGTCGCGGAAGTACAGCGCGTCGTCACGGATGCCGTCCACGAACTGGTCGGCGATGGCCGAGAAGCCACGGATCGACACCTGGTCGCGCTGGCCGTCGCCGGTGGAAAAGCTCACGCCCGGCACGTTCTTGAGCACGTCCTGCATTGAATTCGCACGCTGGTCCTGCATGACTTCGCTGGTGACCACGTTGACGGTCTGCGGAATGTCGCGCAGTGGCGCCTCGGTGCGCGTGGCGCTGACCGCGTTGGGCGGGTTGTAGCCGGCGCCCAGCTCCCGGCTCACGTCCGCCTTGACGGTGACCGCAGGCAGCTCCTGCGGCGCAGGCGCGGGGGTTTCCGACTGTGCGTGGGCGATGCCGCCGGGCAAGGCGTGGGCAGCGAACAGTGCGAGGACGGCAGTCCGCACGGCGTGTGGCGTTTGACTCATATTTCCCTGTAATGCGTTGTAATATTTTTACAAAATGCGACGCATTATCATTTACAGGGCAATGCGGGGTCAACGCATCACGCGAAGAATGTGCAAAGTCAGACATATTTGCGTCGCTTGCGACGCATTTGTACCGAATAGCAATGGCCCTCAGCCGAGTTGTTCGCTCAGCGCGAGGCGCGCTTCGCCGATGAATTCGCTCTCGCCGCGCCGCGCGGGCAGCAGGTAGAACTCGGCATCGGGCAGTGCCGGCAGGCGCCAGCGCGAGACGGCGGCGGCATCGAGCGGCGTTACGCCCGGCCCGATGGCCGACGCATTGAGGCATGACACGCCGAGCCCCGCCGCCAGCGCGAGGTGCAGCCCCGCTACGCCAGACGCCGAGTGGGCGATGTCAAACCCGCGCTTCCGGCGCATCAGCAGCTGCACCACGAACTGGTGCATCGAGCAGGTATCGGGCAGCAGCACCAGCGGCAGCGTGGGCTGCGGCGACTCGGCGATCTCCGGCGCGGCCACCCAGGCCAGCCCTTCCCGCCGCAGCAGCGTGCCAGCACGGTCGGCGCGCGCTGCACGGTCGGCACGCGTGGCGCGAATCAGCCGCATGCTGAGGCCGATGTCGAAGGTGTCCAGGTCCGCGGCGGCCTCGATCGCGGCGCTCTTCATCACCGTGACGTGCAGTTTCAGATACGGATAGCGGTCGCGCAGCCGGCGCAGCATGCCGGCGATCTCGCCCGGCCGGAAGTAATCGGTCACGGCAAGCCGCAGTTCGCCATCCAGGGTGCGGCCGCGCAGCTCCTGCATTGCCATGTCGTTCAGCGACAGGATGCGGCGCGCGTACTCCAGCAGCCGCGCGCCGGCCGGCGTAACCGCCGCGCCCCTCTTGCCGCGTGTGAGCAGCGGCACGCCGGCGCGCTCCTCCAGCTTGCGCAACTGCTCGCTGACCGACGATTGCGACAGAAACAGGCGCGGCGCCGCCGCCGAGAGGCTGCCACTGTCGGCCACCGTCACGAATGTCTTCAGTTGATCGGTCTCGAATCCTCGCATCACGCCTGCTCCCGTCCCTGGTCACACCCCACTATCTCGCATTTTTACGATTCGGTGTTACCGATGGATGGTATCGCATATTCCTGCTTTTCCGATGTGATGGCGACCACTACGATAGGTTCCACGACACCGATTTCCGGTTCGCACCATCCAGAACAAGGAGCCAGCCATGCCCCACATCAACCTCCAGATCTCCGGCCAGCCCGACGCCGAACTGACCCGCCGTGCCGCCGCCACCGTGGCCGAGCTGACCCAGCGCATCCTGCGCAAGGAAGAAAACGTGATCGCCGTCACGGTGGGCTACCTGCCGCGCGAGCAATGGATCATCGGCGGCAAGGCGCTGTCCGAGCGCAGCGACGGCCGCAACGCCTTCCAGCTTGATATCAGCGTGACCGACGAGACCAACACCAAGGCCGAGAAGGCGCAGTACCTGAAGGAGACGTTCGCCGCGCTGTCCGAGGTGATTGGCGATGTAAACAAGGTGTCGTATATCCACGTCATCGACGCCCGCGCAGCCGCCTACGGCTATGGCGGGCTGAGCCAGGAATATCGGCACCAGCACGGTTGAGAGGTCCGGGGGACCCCGAGCGGCCCCCTGCCGGGCGCCCACCTTGTGCCGGCCGGTATTGTTAACTAGTGTGATGGAGCGCGGCGTGGCCGGCACGCCGCCCCATCACACCGGAGCCAATCGATGAAGACCGTCACGCTGCCCGGCGGCGAGCGCGTGCCCGCGCTGGGCATGGGTACCTGGAATATCGGCGATCACCGCGACACGCGCGCCGAGGAGATCGCCACGCTTCGGCTCGGCCTGGACCTCGGGCTGCGGCTGATCGATACCGCTGAAATGTATGGCGAGGGGCTGTCCGAATCGCTGATCGGCGAGGCCATCGCGGGTCGGCGCGACGAGGTGTTTCTCGTCAGCAAGGTCTACCCGCACAACGCCAGCCGCGAGGGCGTGGTGGCCGCGTGCGAGCGCAGCCTGCGCCGGCTGGGCACCGATCGGCTCGACCTCTACCTGCTGCACTGGCGCGGCGGCGTGCCGCTCGAGGAGACCATGGCGGCGTTTCTGGCGCTGCGCGAAACCGGCAAGATCCGGCATTTCGGCGTCAGCAACCTCGACCTGGGCGATATGGAAGAACTGTGGGAGGTGCCGGGCGGCGACGAGGTGGCGGCGAACCAGCTGCTCTACAACCTGAGCCGGCGCGGCATCGAATTCGAGTTGTTGCCATGGCAGCGCGCGCACGGCGTGCCGGTCATGGCCTATTCCCCGATCGAGCAGGCCCGGCTGCTGCGCCATGCGGGGCTCCAGCGCTTTGCCAAGGCCCACGGGATGACGCCGGCCCAGGCGGCGCTGGCCTGGCTGCTGGCTTCGGACGACATCATCGCCATTCCCAAGACCGGCAGCCGCGACCGCCTGCGCGAGAACCTCGGCGCGCTGGCGCACCCGCTGACAGCAGAACAGCTTGCCGAACTCGACAAGCTGTTTCCGCCGCCGCGCCGGGCCGAGCCGCTGGCGATGCTCTGACTATATATATAGAGGGCGCGTGAATCTGGCCCGATCCGGCCGATCAGCGCTGGCCGGCCTTGTAGCGCTCCACCTCCACGTAGCGCGTCAGGTAGGTGCGCGCCTTCTCGCGGGTGTCGGTGGTCACGCGGTCCGCAGCCTGCCGGGCGCTGGTCTGGCCGTGCGCCGAGCTCATCTGGGCCGAGAGATAGGACTGGAAGGCGTCGTGCATCACGCCCAGTTGCGCCTTGCAGGCGTCGATGGCGCCGGCGGCCACGTCCTTCGAGGTGCCCTTCCCTTTCGCGCCGTCGTCGGCCTTGTCCTGCACGCATTCCATGTACCTGGCGCGTTCGGCCTGCCAGCCTGAGTTCAGCGTGGCGACTTCCTGCTTCTGGCTCGGGGTTTCCACGGAGGCCGGGGAGGCGCACGCCGCCAGCAGCACCACGGGCACGATCGAGCCCAGGGAAATAAAGGGAGAGAGGGGGGCGAATGTCTTTTTCATGCTCGACAGACCGCCCACACGGGCGGGCGGTTCCTAAAGTGCGCTGGCGCATTTGCAAGAAAGTATGTCAGACCGCGTGTCAGAGTCTCTCCTGCCCAGTGTCAGACAAAATCGCATTTGCCAATGTGCGCTTGACGCCTATGCTTTAGAGGCGGTTGCAACACACCACCCTCCTGGAGGAAATAATGAAACGTCGAACCTTCCTGTCCGCTGGCGGTGCCGGTCTTGTCACGGTTTCCGGTCTGTCCCTTGGCGCGCTCTCGCTCGCCGGCTGTACTACCACGGGTCCGGGTGACACGGGCGACAAGACCGCCAAACGGCGCGAAATTGACGCCGGCGCCACGGACACGCTGAATCGGCTGTATTCCACGGTCAAGGGGTCGCAGGATCTTGGCAACAAGGCACGCGGCATCCTGGTTTTCCCGAAACTGCTGTCGGCAGGCTTCGTCGTGGGCGGCGAGTATGGCGATGGGGTGCTGCGCTCCGGCGGCGCCAATCGCGGCTACTACCGTGCCATCTCGGGCTCCATCGGCTGGCAGATCGGCGCCCAGTCCAAGGCCTTCGTGCTGATGTTCCTGACCCAGGATTCGTACGACAAGTTCGTGCGCAGCAACGGCTGGCAGGTCGGGGCCGATGCCACCGTGGCCCTGGCCACGATCGGCGCCAACGGCCAGCTGGACACCAACACGGCCCAGCATCCGATTGTCGGCTTCGCCATGACCAACGCGGGCCTGATGGCCGGCCTGAGCCTCGAAGGCACCAAGATCTCGAAACTCGATATTTGAGATTGCAGCATGGCGCGCACTGACGCGGAGGGGCTGACCTTCGCGCCGTGCGCGCCTTTTTCTTGACCTCCCTGTTCGCGTCCCCATTCGCGTCCCCATTCGCGTCCCCATTCGCGTCCCATTTCCCGCCATTTCTCGGCACCGCCCGCTCAACCAGATAGAATTCGACCCTTTCCGTTCTCGTGGCCGAATTCTCATGTGGTTTAAGAATCTCCAGATTCATCGCTTCACCGCCCCGTGGACCCTCAGCGCCGAAGACGTAGAGGCCAGCCTGGCGAAACACGCCTTCTTCCCGGGCACCAGCCTGGAGCCGCAGACCCAGGGCTGGGCATCCCCACGCGACAACGGCCAGCTTGTGCACTGCGTCAACAAGCAGATGCTGCTGGTGCTCCGTACCGAAAAGAAGCTGCTGCCGGCCACCGTGGTGAATCAGGTGACCAAGGCGCGCGCCACCGAGCTGGAGGAGCAACAGGGCTTCAAGCCGGGCCGCAAGCAGCTCAAGGAACTGAAGGAACAGATCACCGAGGAACTGCTGCCGCGCGCCTTCAGCATCCGCCGCGATACCCGGGTCTGGATCGACCCCGTGAATGGCTGGCTGGCCATCGATGCCGCCGCCACGGCCAAGGCCGACGAAGTGCGCGGCATGCTGTTCAAGGCCATCGATCCGCTGCCGGTGACGGGCCTGCACGTGAACCAGTCGCCGGTGGCGGCCATGACCGAATGGCTGTCCACGGACACCGCGCCCGCCGGCTTCACCGTGGACCAGGAAATCGAGCTGCAATCGAGCGCCGAGTCCAAGGCCACGGTGCGTTACGTGCGCCATCCGCTCGACCCCGAGGATCTGCGCCGCCATATCGCCGCCGGCAAGCGCTGCACGCGGCTGGCCATGACCTGGAACGACCGCGTCTCCTTCGTGCTGACCGAGAACCTGGCGGTCAAGCGCGTGGCGCCGCTGGACGTGATCAAGGAGCAGGCCGACGGCACCCTGCATGACGAAGCCGAGCGCTTCGACGCCGATTTCGCGCTGATGGCGGGCGAGCTGGCCGGCCTGCTGGGCGACCTGACCGACGCGCTCGGCGGTGAGCGCAAGGCCGACGGCGGCGCCAACCAGCCCGAGGTGCGCAAGGCCGCCTGAAGGCCCATAAGACAGCCTGAAGCCAGCCTGGCGGGGTCTGGGGGCGGCCCGCCTGCCCCGGGCAGCGCTGGCCCTCACCCTCACGCCTCGCGCTCGTCCAGCGTCAGCACGATACGCCGCTCCTGCCGCCCCGCCCGCTCCCATGCCTCGGCCACCTCGGCCATCGGCATGGTTTCCAGGTCGAGGCGCAGGTCGCCATCCAGTGCGTACATGAGAATGTCCTCGACGTAGGCTTTCACGTAGTCCTCCGGTGGATAGCTGGCCGGCCCGTAGCCCATCAGCCTGAGTCGCGAGTCGCGCAGCGACTGGGCGGGCAGGACGATGTCGCCCCCGGGCCGCTCGGACACCGAGACCAGCCGCACGCCGCGGTCGTCGGGAGACGGCATGGTGTGGTCCGAGCGGGCCAGCGCAGCCGCCAGCAACTCCACCGGCTCCCCCCAGATATAGTCCAGAATCACGTCGATCCCCTCCTCCGCATAGGCCGAGAACGTGTGTTCGAGCGCGTTGCGCGGCATGCGCAGCTCGATCGTGGCATCCGCCTCCAGCGTGGCCAGTGCCTCCTGGCGGTGCCCGGCGGCGATGATCCGCTTGGCGCCGAGCAGCCGCGCCGCCTGGACCGCCATGCGCCCCGCCGCCGTGGTGGCGCCGAGCACCATCACCGTCTCGCCGGGCTCCAGTTCGGCGCGGTGCGCCAGCGGCAGCCACGCCAGCAGCGCCGGCCGCACCAGCGCCGCCGCGAACTCGCCCGGCAGGCCCTCGGGCAGCGGCACGACCCAGTCCGCCGGCGCGAACTCGGCCATGGCGCCGAACGGCCGCCGCGTGGTGCTGAAATAGACGCGCTCGCCACCGGCCGTATGGCCGACGCCATCCACCCCGCAGACCACCGGCAGCGTGAGCGGGCTGCTGGCATGCCTCCCGGCGGCCGCCTGCCGGTCGATTGCATGGATGGCGGCGGCGGCGACCCCCACCAGCCGCTCGCAGTGCGTGGTGTCGGGGTCGGGGAAGGACTCGAAGCGCGGAATATCGCCCAGGCGGTGCAGAACCACGGCTTGCATCGGAAAACTCCTAGTTGGAACGTCCATCGGACAGGGAAAGCGAACCTTTCTGTCGACGATGGTAGGGAGCATTCCGGCCCGGGTATGTGAGCCGATTCTGAAAAACGCGGCGGGCGGCCGCAAAACAAAACAGGCGACGCCCAATCGCGTCGCCTGCCTGTTTGTCTCGCCGGGATGTCAGCGCAGCTTCACCTCAATCCCAGGACAGCGCCCCACCGGTCTGGTACTCGATCACGCGCGTCTCGAAGAAGTTGCGCTCCTTCTTCAGGTCGATCATCTCGCTCATCCACGGGAACGGGTTTTCCTCGTTCGGGAACAGCTGCTCCAGGCCGATCTGCTGGCAGCGGCGGTTGCAGATGAAGCGCAGGTACGACTTGAACATCGGCGCGTTCAGGCCCAGCACGCCGCGCGGCATGGTGTCTTCCGCGTAGCGGTATTCCAGGTCCACGGCCTGCTTGAACAGCTCCGTGATCTCGGCCTTGAAGTCGGCCGTCCACAGGTGCGGGTTCTCGAGCTTGATCTGGTTGATCAGGTCGATGCCGAAGTTGCAGTGCAGCGACTCGTCGCGCAGGATGTACTGGTACTGCTCGGCGGCGCCGGTCATCTTGTTCTGGCGGCCCATCGCCAGGATCTGCGTGAAGCCCACGTAGAAGAACAGGCCTTCCATGATGCAGGCGAACACGATCAGGCTCTTGAGCAGCTTCTGGTCGTTCTCGGGCGTGCCGGTCTTGAACGACGGATCGGTCAGCGTGTCGATGAACGGGATCAGGAACTCGTCCTTGTCGCGGATCGACTTCACCTCGTGGTACGCGTTGAAGATCTCGGCCTCGTTCAGGCCCAGCGACTCCACGATGTACTGGTAGGCGTGCGTGTGGATGGCCTCCTCGAAGGCCTGGCGCAGCAGATACTGGCGGCATTCCGGCGCCGTGATCTGGCGGTAGGTGCCCAGCACGATGTTGTTCGCGGCCAGCGAGTCGGCCGTGACGAAGAAGCCCAGGTTGCGCTTGATGACGCGGCGCTCGTCCTCGGTCAGGCCGTTGGGGTCCTTCCACAGGGCGATGTCGCGCGACATGTTGATTTCCTGCGGCATCCAGTGGTTGGCGCAGCCGGCCAGGTACTTCTCCCACGCCCACTTGTACTTGAACGGCACCAGCTGGTTCACGTCGGTGGAGCCGTTGATCACGCGCTTGTCGGCGGCGTTCACGCGGCGCTCGCTCTGTACGGCGGCGGCGTTCGGGTTGTTGCCCAGGATGCCCGGCTGCGTGGCGGCCGGCGGCAGCGCGCCCTGCTCGTCAGCGGCGGCCAGGGTGGCAGGTTGCAGCGCGGGCTGCGGGGCAGCCTGCGGCTTGGCTTGAACGTCGTCGTCCCAGCTCAGCATGTTATTTCTCCGTTATTCGTGGATGGCTGGCGGTGGCCAGCACTGGCGCCCGCGTCATGGGGGCGCCGGCCCTCTCCCCCGGCCCCTCTCCCGCAAGCGGGCGAGGGGTGTAAACCGTTGGGGGGCTTGTTACGTCTTGCTTACTGGCAGGCTTCGCACTCGTCGAAGCCGGGGTCGCCCGGGCGCATGGTGCAGACCGCGCCTTCGGCTTCCGGCATGGCCGGGGCCGAGGCGGCGGCGGCTTCCAGCGCCGACACGCCACCGTCGCTGCCCGACGACACCGCGTTCAGCGAGCCGCGCGACACCGTGGACTTCTCCACGTGCGTGGCCGCCATCGTGCGCAGGTAGTACGTGGTCTTCAGGCCGCGCAGCCAGGCTTGCTTGTAGGTATCGTCCAGCTTCTTGCCCGACGCGCCAGCCATGTAGATGTTCAGCGACTGGGCCTGGTCGATCCACTTCTGGCGGCGGCTTGCGGCCTCCACCAGCCAGCTCGGCTCCACCTCGAAGGCCGTGGCGTAGATGTCGCGCAGGTCTTGCGGAATGCGGTCGATGCGGGCCAGCGAACCGTCGAAGTACTTCAGGTCCGCCACCATCACTTCGTCCCACAGGCCGCGCGCCTTGAGGTCGCGCACCAGGTAGTCGTTGACCACCGTGAATTCGCCCGAGAGGTTCGACTTCACGTACAGGTTCTGGAAGGTCGGTTCGATGCAGGCCGACACGCCGATGATGTTCGAAATGGTCGCGGTCGGGGCGATCGCGATGCAGTTCGAGTTACGCATGCCATGCTGCTTGATGCGGGCGCGCAGGCTGTCCCAGTCCATCGAGGAGGACATGTCCACCTCGAGGTAGCCGCCGCGCTCTTCGGCCAGCAGCTTGAGCGAGTCCTGCGGCAGGATGCCACGGTCCCACAGCGAACCCTCGTAGGTGCTGTAGCGGCCACGTTCCTGCGCCAGCTCGTTTGATGCCTCGTAGGCGTAGTAGCAGACCGCTTCCATCGACGTATCGGCGAACTTCACCGCGGCGTCGCTGGCGTACGGCGTGCGCAGCACGTGCAGGCAGTCCTGGAAGCCCATGATGCCCATGCCCACCGGGCGGTGGCGCAGGTTCGAATTGCGCGCCTTCTCCACCGCGTAGTAGTTGATGTCGATCACGTTGTCGAGCATGCGCATCGCGGTGCGGATGGTCTTCTGGAGCTTGGCGTGGTCGAGCACGTGGGTGCCGTCGGCCTGCTGCTTCAGGTGGGCCACCAGGTTCACCGAACCCAGGTTGCACACGGCGATTTCGCTCTCGTTCGTGTTCAGCGTGATTTCCGTGCACAGGTTGGAGCTGTGCACCACGCCCACGTGCTGCTGCGGGCTGCGGATGTTGCACGGGTCCTTGAACGTGATCCACGGATGGCCCGTCTCGAACAGCATGCCCAGCATCTTGCGCCAGAGCTGCACGGCCGGCACCTTCTTGAACAGCTTCAGTTCGCCGCTGGCGGCGCGGGCTTCATAGCCCAGGTAGGCCTGCTCGAACGCCTTGCCGACCTTGTCGTGCAGGTCCGGGCAGGTGGCGGGCGAGAACAGCGTCCATTCGGCGTTTTCCATCACGCGCTTCATGAACAGGTCCGGAATCCAGTTGGCCGTGTTCATGTCGTGGGTGCGGCGGCGGTCGTCGCCGGTGTTCTTGCGCAGCTCGAGGAATTCCTCGATGTCCAGGTGCCACGTCTCCAGGTAGGCGCAGACCGCGCCCTTGCGCTTGCCGCCCTGGTTCACGGCCACGGCCGTGTCGTTCACCACCTTCAGGAACGGCACCACGCCCTGGCTCTTGCCGTTGGTGCCCTTGATGTGGGAGCCCAACGCGCGCACGTTGGTCCAGTCGTTGCCCAGGCCGCCGGCGAACTTCGACAGCAGCGCGTTTTCCTTGAGGGCTTCGTAGATGCCTTCCAGGTCGTCCGACACCGTGGTCAGGTAGCACGACGAGAGCTGCGAGCGGCGCGTGCCCGAGTTGAACAGCGTGGGCGTGGACGACATGAAGTCGAACGACGACAGCAGCTGGTAGAACTCGATGGCGCGGGCTTCGCGGTCGCGCTCTTCCAGCGCCAGGCCCATGGCCACGCGCATAAAGAAGGCCTGCGGCATTTCGATGCGCTGCTCTTCGATATGCAGGAAGTAGCGGTCGTACAGCGTCTGCAGGCCGAGGTAGTTGAACTGGAAGTCGCGCGAGGCGTCCAGCGCGGCGCCCAGGCGGGCCAGGTCATACGTGGCCAGCTTCTCGTCCAGCAGCTCGGCGGCGATACCGCGTGCGATGAACTTCGGGAAGTACTCGGCGTAGCGCGAGGACATTTCGGCCTGCGTCACTTCGCCGCCGAGGATTTCCTTGCGGATCGTGTGCAGCAGGATGCGCGCGGTGACCTGGCTGTAGTCCGGGTCCTTCTCGATCAGGGTACGCGCGGCCAGGATGGCGGAGTCGTACACCTGCGTCAGCGGCACGCCGTCATACAGGTTCTTGAGCGTTTCCTTCAGGATCGGCTCGGCGCTCACGCCCTTGCCCAGGCCGCTGCAGGCGGTGTCGATCAGCTCGTGCAGCGCGGCCAGGTCCAGCACGCGGGTCACGCCGTTGTCGGTCACGTTGAACGCGACGCCCTGTTGCACGCGCGCCACGGTCTGCGCATTGGCCTGCGCGCGCTCCTGGGTGCGCTTCTCGCGATACAGCACGTAGGCGCGGGCCACTTCATGCTCGCCCGAGCGCATCAGCGCCAGTTCCACGTGGTCCTGCACGTCTTCGATATGGAAGGTGCCGCCGTTCGGGCGGCTGCGCAGCAGCGCGCGCACCACGTTCTGGGTGACCTGCTCCACCAGCTCGCGCACACGCGCGGAGGCAGCGCCCTGGCCGCCGTTGACGGCCAGGAAGGCCTTGGTCACGGCGACGGCAATCTTGTTCGGCTCGAACGCCACCACGGCCCCATTGCGGCGGATGAGCTTGTAGTCCTGATAGTTGGCGCTGGCAGCGGCGGGGGTCTGCTGCGACGTACCGGCGGCGCCGACAACGCCAGCCGATCCCGTGATTTGTTGTTCGTTCTGGGCCGTTTGCATGAGGTAACTCCTGTTTTAACCCTTGTAATGAAGTGACAAAGTCCCTAGCAAAATGCGCTTCAGAAGACACTCGACACCGGTTTTGCCGGGGCGAGAACCAAACTGCACAGGCGTTCATTCTGCTAGGGACTCTTGCGATACCGCCGGCCGCGTCACTACTGTGGCGCCGGCGTCGCAATCCGTTGCGGCGCTGGCTTCACACCTCGGCCGGTTCCCCGGTAGTACCACTAGATATAGTGGTCACTGCGAAAAACTGGGCTAAGTATAGTGAAACGAATCGGAAAGACCAGTCTTGACAAGTCCGCTGCCCCGCTGGGGACCGGGTGTGCGGCAGCGCCACATTCCCGCAAGCCGCGCTACGCCAAGGGATGGCGGCGGCCCGTGCGCCACCGCACAAATTTTCTAAAATTTTTTAATCGTGGCGAGTCGCCGATAGGCGGCCCAAGTGTGGGGATTTCACATCGCTGTCACGCCGGCGAATGCCTGAATATGAGGCATCGTGCACAAGGGGGTGGCGGTCAGGAACCCCGCCGATAAGGCAGCAGCGCTGGCGTCACATTGGCCAGTCTGGCGAAGCGGTCCCAGTCGAAATGGGGGCCGGGGTCGGTCTTGCGACCCGGGGCGATGTCGCTGTGGCCGGCGATGCCGGTGATCGGGTAGGTCGTGCGCAGGGCGGCGACGATGCGTGCGGCGGTCTCATACTGGCCCAGGGTGAAGGGCTGGTCGTCGGCGCCTTCGATCTCGATGCCGATGGAGAAGTCGTTACAGCGCTGGCGGCCGCAGTAGGCCGATTGGCCGGCGTGCCAGGCACGTCGCGTACACGCCACAAATTGCACCAGTTCGCCCTCGCGGGTGATCAGGAAATGGGCGGAGACGCGGACGTCGCGGATGGTCTCGAAGAACGGGTGGCGGGCGATGTCGAGCCGGTTCTGGAAGAAGGCCTCGATGTCGCCCGTGCCGAACTGGCCCGGCGGCAGGCTGATGTTGTGCAGCACCACCACGTCCACGGGCATGCCGTCGGGGCGGGCGTCGAAGTTGGGCGATGGCACGCGGCGCGCGGCCGGCACCCAGCCGTCAGCGCCGGGCAGCCAGTCTGCGGCCACGTCAGCCATCTCAGCCATTGCGGCCCTCGCCTTCCGCCATCGACTCGCTGTCGTCACGCCCTTCCCGGCCATCGCGCCCTTCGCGTTCGTCGCGGATCTCCAGTTGCTGGATGCGGTAGCGCAGCTGGCGGAAGTTCAAACCCAGTAGCGGCGCGGCCGTGGTGCGGTTGAAGCCGGTCTGGCGCAGCGCGCGCAGGATCAGCTCGCGCTCCAGGGCCTCGAGCCGGGCAGGCAGGTCGATCGGGAACGTGACGTCGCGCAGCGCATCGACCATCGGATCGATGGATGGCTGGGGCTGGGGCTGCGGCGGCGCTTCCGCTGTGGCACCACCCGCCGCTTCCGGCGCCGTCAGGCTGGCTGCCGACCATGCCGGGCTGCCCCAGGTCTCATAGCCGGTTGGCGCGGTCTCCGCCACAGGCGCGGGCGCGCCTTGCAGCGGGCTCGCGCGATCCACGCCGGCTTCGAGCGGACCGAGGTCCGCTACCTCGATCTCGTCCGATTCGGCGAAGGCGTAAGCGCGTTCCAGCAGGTTTTCGAGTTCCCGCACGTTGCCGGGGAAGCGGTATGCCGCCAGCCGCGCCAGCGCCGGGCCGGACAGGCGGCGCGGCCGCGCATCGCCATAGCGCACGGCCAGGTGTTCGAGGATGACCTGCGCCAGCACCGGAATGTCCTCGCCACGCTCGCGCAGCGTCGGCATGCGCAGCTCCAGCACGTTCAGCCGGTAGTACAGGTCCTGGCGGAACGAGCCGGCGGCGACCATCGCGGCCAGATCCTTGTGGCTCGCGCACATCACGCGCACGTCCACGGTGTCTTCCCGACTGGCGCCGATCTTGCGCACACGCCGCTCCTGCAACGCGCGCAGCAGCTTCACCTGCATGGTCAGCGGCAGGTCGGCCACCTCGTCCAGCAGCAGCGTGCCGCCGTGCGCGGCGTGGAAGAAACCGCCGCGCTCGGCATCGGCGCCCGTGAACGCGCCCTTCACGTAGCCGAAGAATTCCGACTCCATCAGCGTCTCGGGAATCGCCCCGCAGTTCACGGCCACGAACGGGTGCGCGGCGCGCGCGCTCACGGCATGGATGGCACGCGCCGCGCGCTCCTTGCCGCTGCCCGACTCACCGCTGATCACCACCGGCGCCATGCTGCGCGCCAGCCGCGACAGCGAGCGGCGCACCTCCTGCATGGCCGGGGACAGCCCCGGCAGCAGTCCGGCGGCGCGGTCGGCGGCTTCCGCCGCCTCGACAGCCTCGGCGCTGCGCGCGCCGCCCTCGGCGGGGTTACGCTGCTGGCGGCCCAGCGCGTTCAGGATCAGGGTGCGCAGCTGGTCGAGCGAGACCGGCTTGGCGATGTAGTCGAACGCGCCGGCCTTGAGCGCATCGACGGCATTGTCGGCGCTGCCGTAGGCGGTGATCACGGCCACCGGCGTGCGCTCGGGCGAAGCCGACAGCTGCCGCACGATCTCGATGCCCAGCCCGTCGCCCAGCCGCATGTCGGTCAGCACCAGGCTGTAGCGGCGCTCCGCCAGCCGCAGCCGCGCCTCGGCCAGCGAGCCGGCCATCACCACGTCGTGCCCCATGCGGCGCAGCGAGATGTCCAGCAGCTCGCGCAGGTCGGCCTCGTCGTCGATGACGAGTATCGGATCGGGAACGGGCGGTCTGGCGGACATGGCGTGGGGGTTGGGTTGCGGGGGCGGCGGATCAGGCCTGGGCGGCCTGGGCGGCCGGTACGACATCGGGCGTCTCGATCCGCATCGTCAGCACAAATGCCTTGGCCGGCAGTGTATCGCGAGCGCCGGGCCCGAGCAGCCCTGTGCGTTCCAGCAACGGTTCCAGCGCGATGGTGCCGTAGCGCACCTGGGCGTCATTGGCGCCGCACAGCTCGCGCGCCATGAACAGGCCCAGCCCGGTGCCCTGCGCGTTGCTGGTGAAGAACGGCTCGAACAAGCTGCGCTGCTGCTCGCGCGTGACCTCGGCGCCGTCGTTCCAGACGATGAGTTCGGCGTGGTGCTGGTCCAGCGCATGGGCCAGCAGGCGGATGGCGCCGGGCAGCCGGCTGCAATAGCGCCAGGCATTGTCGAGCAGGTTGCCGAGCACCTGCTGCAACTGCGCGGCATCGAAGATCACCGGGCGTTGCAGGTCTACGGCGAGGCGGATCGCATTGACGTTGATGTCGGCACGCGGGCCGCCGCGCGAGCGCATCTCCAGCCGCCAGCGCTCCACGATCTCGGGCAGCGCCTGGCCCAGCTCCACCGCGCTGTGGCCGGTGCGGGGGCGGCGCGAGAGCTGGAGCACATCGGACACCACCTGATCGAGCCGGCGCACGTTGTCGCTGATGATGCGCAGCAGCCGGGCGTCGATATTGCCCTCGCCCGCCCCGGAATCGGCCAGCAGTTCGTTGGCCTGGCTGATGGCCGCGAGCGGGTTGCGGATCTGGTGCGCCACGCTGGCCACCAGTCGGCCCATGCCGGCAAGTTTCTCCTGCTGCACCTGCTCGGCAATCCGTTCCCAGCTTTCGATGTGGACCAGCACCGTGTCGCGCATCTCGCTGCGCAGCAGCGTCTCGTCCTCGGGGCTCCAGGCCATGGCCTCGTTCTGGGCGATGGCCAGGCGCAGCCGGGCCGCGCCTTCGGGCGACATGTCGTTCCAGCCGACGGTATCGAGCGCGCTGGGCGTGGTCAGGGCCCCGCCCAGCGTGGACCGCAGCCCGGCCAGCCCCGGCAGCACGAAGCGCAGCCGCAGGCGGGTATGCAGCATCGGCCCGCCCAGCGCCGAGGGGCGCGACGGCAGCGGCAGCAGTTGCAGGATGCGCGGCACATCGTCATTGGTCTGGATCCAGTCGCGCAGCATTTCCATCAGCGGCTGCAGGCGCGGAATGCGGCGCAGGTCGAACAGCACCTTGTCGCGCTCGCCGGCGCGCACCTGCCCTTCCCGGATCCGCTCGTGCGGCTGCACGCCCAGCAGCACCACGGCGGCGGGGTTGGCAGCCACCACCACGCCGTTGGCGCGCACCAGCATCACGCCATCCTGCATATCGTTGACCATGAGCCGGTTCACCAGCTGCTGCAGGCGCAGTTCCCGCTCGCGCGCCAGCGCAATCTGCTCCTGGGCGATCTGCCGGTTGGCGAGCATGTACATCACCAGCGCGGCGATCATGAACACCAGGCCGAACAGGCCGGAGCCGAGCAGGTTGGCATCGGCCTGGCGCGCCAGCAGCGTCTGCACGAACGGCTGGCCCATCACTACCAGCGCCGACACCGCCGCGGTGAACAGCGCGAACATCAGGCTGGTCAACGCCCCGGCCTCGAGCGCCGGCAGCAGGAAGATCATGGCGAGCCCTTCGCTGTGGCTGCCCAGCCGGCCCACCACCGCGAAGATCCCGGCCAGCAGCGCCAGGTCGACCATCACCTGCACGCGCACCCGCACATGGAAATGGCGACGCCACAGCGTGCCCACCAGCGTGACCATGGCGATGCAGAGGTACGGCACCACCACCGGCAGCGCAGCGGCCATGCGCGGATTGGCGGCCAGGGTGGCCGCGGCGCCGGCGGCCACGCCGACATCCGGCGCGGCGCGCTCCAGCGGCAGCCACACGTAGCCCACCAGCAGCAGCGCCACGGCCGCGCGGGTCCAGCAGAAATAGCGCAGCAGGCGCCAGTGGAACTCAGGGGGCTCGGGCTGGCGCCAGAGCTCGACCAGCACGCGCCAGCCGTTCAGGCGGGACCAGGCCGAGCGGCGCGAGGTCATGGGCGCGCGTCGGTATCGCCGTGGCCGGACATCTCCGAGCCGTCGGGCAGATGGCTGCGCCGGCAGTAGTGCAGGCCGTTCCAGCCGATGGCCTCGCCGCGCGGCAGGTGCACGCCGCACTGGGCGCACTGGACCATCGGCTCGGACGCCGCCGCGCCATCGGCCTTGCGCTGCGCCGGGCCCGGGCGGGCGGGCGGCTCGTGCGCGTCGCGGGCGGCCGCGCGCTGGCGCAGCCACCAGATGATCGCCAGCACGACGGCCAGCAGGAGGAAGATTCTTGCCATGGGGCGATGACGATCAGGGGATCAGGGGGTCAGGAGAGGCGGTGCAGCACCACTTCGATCACGAAGCGGCTGCCCACGTAGGCCAGCAGCAGGATGCCGAACGAGGCGATGACCCAGCGCAGGGCGGTGCGCCCGCGCCAGCCCCGGAAATGGCGGCCCGCCAGGATGCCGCCGAACATTAGCCAGGACAGGATCGCGAACACGGTCTTGTGGTCCACGCGGAACGCCCGCGCGAACAGCTGCTCGGAGAACAGGAAGCCGGACAGGATGGTCAGCGTCAGCAGCACGAAGCCCGCCCCGATCAGCCGGAACAGCAGCTTTTCCAGCGTCAGCAGCGGCGGCAGCAGGTCCAGCCAGCGGCCCAGCCATTGCCCGGACGACGCATCGGCGCTGCTCGGCCGGTTGAAGCCATGGAGCCGGCGCTCCGCCAGCAGCATCAGGAAGGCGTGGAACGCCGCCAGCGTGAACAGCCCGTAGGCCACGTTGGCGATGACGAAATGCAGCTTGAACAGCGGCCGCGCGGCGTAACCGAGGATCTGCGCGCCCGGGAAGGCCAGCGGCATCAGGCCGGCCAGCATCGCCACCGGAAAGACGATCAGGCCGAGCCCGGCCAGCGAGAAGAAGAAGCTTTCGATCCAGTAGATGCCCACGCCCAGCCACAGCATGGCGGAGAGCGCGAAGGCGAAGCCGAACATCATGCGGTCCGCCGGGAAGATGGTCTCGTGCAGCAGGATGCCGTGGCTGACCAGCGCGCCGAGCACCACGGCGTGCCACCATGCGGGCTGGCCGTCGGCGCGGCCTTCGCCGGGCGGCGCCATCAGCACGGCCGTGGCGGCGCCGGGGCGCCCGCCGGGGCCGGGATGGCCGGGATGGCCCGGATGGCCGACAGCCCCCCCGCCGGCGGCCGCCAGGCGGGGGTTGCGCGTTGCCCAGCCGTGAAAGGCCAGGCCGCAATAGAGAAGTGCCGTCAAGGCATACAGTACAATGGCCATTTGCGCAGTTTACCCTAGGGCCTGTCCCTCGTGCCCTTGTCCGTGATGCCTCACGACAACGCCACGCGCGCGCCCCATCCACGCCGAATCACGAGCCGAACTCCTCCCCACTGCCATGCTGGATAACCTCACACAACGCCTGGCGCGGGTCGTCAAGACCATGCGCGGCGAGGCCCGACTGACCGAGGCCAACACCGCCGAGATGCTGCGCGAAGTGCGCCTTGCCATGCTCGAAGCCGACGTGGCACTGCCCGTGGTGCGCGAGTTCGTCGCCCGCGTCAAGGAAAAGGCGCTCGGCGAGGAAGTCGTCAGCAGCCTCACCCCGGGCCAGGCCCTTGTCGGCGTGGTCCAGCGCGAGCTGACCGCGGTCATCGGCGGCGACGAAGCCGTCGACCCCAAGCCGGGCGAGCAGAAATCGGGCGAACTGAACCTGAACGTCCAGCCGCCAGCAATCATCCTGATGGCCGGCCTGCAGGGCGCGGGCAAGACCACCACCTCCGGCAAGCTCGCCAAGTGGCTCAAGGAGAACAAGAAGAAGAAGGTGCTGACGGTGTCGTGCGACGTGTATCGCCCCGCCGCCATCGCCCAGCTGCGCACCGTGTCCGAGCAGGTTGGCGCCGACTTCTTCCCGTCCGAGCCTGACCAGAAGCCCGTGGACATCGCCCGCGCGGCGCTGGACTGGGCCCGCAAGCACTACCACGATGTGCTGATCGTCGATACGGCCGGGCGGCTTGGCATCGACGAGGCGATGATGCAGGAAATCGCCGCGCTGCACGCCGAACTGAAACCGGTGGAAACGCTGTTCGTGGTGGACGCCATGCTCGGCCAGGATGCCGTGAACACCGCCAAGGCGTTCAACGACGCGCTGCCGCTGACCGGCGTGGTGCTGACCAAGCTCGATGGCGACGCGCGCGGCGGTGCCGCGTTGTCTGTACGTCACATTACGGGCCGTCCGATCAAGTTCGTGGGCGTGGGCGAGAAGCTCGACGGCCTGGAGCCGTTCTACCCTGACCGCATGGCCCAGCGCATCCTGGGCATGGGCGACATCCTCGCGCTGGTGGAGGAAGCCCAGCGCGGCGTGGACATGGACGCCGCCGAGAAGCTCGCCAAGAAGATCAAGAAGACCGGCGGGTTCGATCTGGAGGATTTCAAGGCGCAGATCGGCCAGATGAAGAAGATGGGTGGCATCGGCAGCCTGGTGGACAAGCTGCCGGCCCAGTTCGCCCAGCAGGCGCAGGGCGCCAACATGGATCAGGCCGAGAAGTCGGTGCGCCGCATGGAGGGCATCATCAACAGCATGACTGCCGCCGAGCGCGCCAAGCCGGAACTGATCAAGGCCAGCCGCAAGCGCCGCATCGCGGCCGGCGCCGGCGTGCCGGTGCAGGAAGTGAACCGCCTGCTGAACCAGTTCGAGCAGATGCAGGGCATGATGAAGAAGCTCAAGGGCGGCGGCATGATGAAGATGATGCGCCAGATGGGCGCGATGAAGGGCGGCATGAAGGGCCTGTTCAACCGCTAAGCACCGGCCGGACTCCACAGATATAAAGGACAGAGACATCATGATGACCGCAGACCAGGCCCGCGAACTCTGGGCCAGCTCCGAGGAAATCGTCAGCGCCGCCGAAGTGCAGGAATCGCTGGACCGCATGGCCGACGACATCACCGCGCGCATGGGCGATGCCTTCCCGCTCGTGCTGTCGGTGATGGGCGGCGCGGTGGTCTTCACCGGCATGCTGCTGCCGAAGCTCCAGTTTCCGCTGGAATTCGACTACATCCACCTGTCGCGCTACAACAACAAGACGGTGGGCGGCGAGATGCAATGGCGCGTGGCGCCGCGCGAATCGGTCAAGGACCGGGTGGTGCTGGTGCTGGACGACATCCTCGACGAAGGCGAGACCATGGCGGCCATCCGCGAGCGCATCCTGGACATGGGCGCCAAGGAATTCCACGCCGCCGTGCTGTGCGAGAAGACCCTGGCCAAGGCCAAGCCGATGCATCCGGACTTCTGCGGCTTCAAGGTGCCGGACCGCTATGTCTTTGGCTGTGGCATGGATGTGAAGGGCTACTGGCGCAACCTCGGCGCCATCCGCGCGCTGGTCTGATTCCCGGACTGGCCTGATACGGCGCGCGGCCGTCCGTCGGACTCAGCTTCCGACCCGGTACGGCCGCTCGCGCAGCCACTTGGTGGCAATCCACTTCTCCCCCGACACCACCGGCATGCCGCCGTGCAGCGTGCGGTCGTCCAGCGTGCCGTCCGGCAGCCTGTAGCTGAAGAACACCGCATTGCCCTTGACCGGGGCCACATCCAGCCCGATACGCGGGAAGGTGGTGGCGCCGCCGGCGGGCGTGCTGTTCAGGTAGATCACCAGCGTGGCCACGCGCTGGCCGCCCACGGCCATCTGGCGTGCCTCGCCCGGATTCTTCGGATTGAAATAATCGTAGTGCGGCTGGTATTCGGCGCCGGGCTTGTAGTTGAGCACCTGGAAGCCCTCGCCGTGCTCCATCGGCACGCCGGTCACGGCGGCGATGCGCGCCTCCAGCACTTCGAGCAGCGGGTGCTCGCCGACCTGGAACATCGCGCCGGTACTGGTGCGGGCCTCGTGGACGTTCTCGTCGCCCGTGGCGGGATTGACCACGGACGAGCGCTGCATGCGGTCACGCGAGAGCGCCACCATGGCGTCGCACTCGGCCTCGCTGAGCAGGCCCTGGAGCAGCATCACGCGCGGCGCCTCGATGCGGAACAGCACCGGGATGTCCCGGCCCGCGTCACGGATGGCGTTGCCGGCGGGGTCCGGGCCCACCATGTCCGACTTCGGCCGTGCCCTGGCGGCGGGCGCCTTGGTGGCACCGGCGGCATCGGCGGCGGCCGGGTGCGGCTGGCCCAGCGCGTCAGCCACCATCGCCCGGGCGAAGGTGGCATCGTAGCCGGCGCGCTGCATCGACAGCACCAGCGCATCGGCGTTGAATCCCTGCTTGATATGGCGGGCCAGCCAGCGCTCCAGCTCCGGCGAGGAGGCGTGGTAGCCCTGTTTCCCGGCGGCCCCGGCATCGGCGCGGGAGTCGAATGTCATGACGGATTGGCCAGTCGCTGCGGCGAAAACGGGTTGCGCGCGGGAGACTCCGGCGGCAGGCGGCGCGAGGCGGCCGGGGCCGGCACGGTGGCCGCGCCCGGGTCGCCGGCGATCGTCACCGTCGATTCCGAGTACTGCCAGCGCTTCCACGCCCCCAGCACGGCGTTGGGGTACTCCGGGCGGCCACGGCTGCCGTTGTAGCGGCCGAGCGCCAGGAAGAGGTCGCCGTTCTCGCGGTCCAGGTAGTGGCGCAGGATGGTGCAGCCGTAGCGCAGGTTGCTCTGGAGGTGGAACAGCTTGCGCACGTCGCCATCGCCGATGGTGCGCACCCAGAACGGCATGACCTGCATCAGCCCGCGTGCATCGGCCGAGCTGATCGCATATTTCCGGAATCCGCTTTCCACCTGGACCAGCCCGAGCACCAGCGACGGCTCCAGCCCGGCCCGCTTGGCCTCGTAGTAGACCGTCTCGATCAGTTCCACGCGGATCTGCGGCTCGGGAATCCGGGATTCGAGCCGGCGCGACATCTCGCCCAGCCACTTCAGGTAGCCGAGCCGCTCGCCGCCCGAGGCGAACGCCGGCCGGACTGGCCGGCCATCGGCAATGGCTGCCGCCAGCGCGCCGCGCACGGAGTCGGCCAGCGCCTCCTCCTTCTGCGCCCCCGCATGGGCCGTGGCCGCCGCAACGGCCAGCAGCAGGCCGCCGGCCAGCGTGGACCAGCGGCGGGGGGTGGACAGGCGTGACGCGCGCATCGGCTTCCTTTTCCTTACATAAACAGCGGATTTCAGCTGGCCAGCTGGCTGCGCACATGGCCAACCACGTCGGCCACGGCCACCGGGGTGGCCTGGGCGTCGCGGCGGCCCTGGTATTCGACCTTGCCTTCCTTCAGGCCACGGTCGCCCACCACCACGCGGTGCGGCACGCCAATCAGTTCCCAGTCGGCAAACATCACGCCGGGGCGCTCGCCACGGTCGTCCAGAATCACATCGACACCGGCCGCCAGCAGTTCGGCATGGATGCGGTCGGCTTCCGCGCGCACGGCTTCGTTGCGGTCGTAGCCGACCGGGCAGACCACCACCGCAAACGGGGCGATGGCGGCCGGCCAGATGATGCCGCGCTCATCGTAGTTCTGTTCGATGGCAGCGCCAAGAATCCGCGTCACGCCAATGCCGTAGCAGCCCATCTGCATCGGCTGGGTCTTGCCGTTCTCGTCGAGGTAGGTGGCGCTCATCGACTCCGAATACCGGGTGCCGAGCATGAACACGTGGCCCACCTCGATGCCCCGGCAGATCTCCAGCGTGCCGCGTCCGTCCGGGGAGGCGTCGCCGGCCACCACGTTGCGCAGGTCCGCCACCATCGGCTCGGGCAGGTCGCGGCCCCAGTTCACGCCGGTGTAGTGGTAGTCGCGGTCATTGGCGCCACAGCAGAAATCGGCCATGTTGGCCACCGTGCGGTCCGCCACCAGCTTCACCGGCTTCTTCGTGCCGATCGGGCCGAGGTAGCCGGGGGGGCAGCCGAAGGTGTCGACGATCTCGTTTTCGGTCGCAAAGCGGAAATCGAGCAGGCCGGGCACCTTCGACGCCTTGACCTCGTTCAGTTCGTGGTCGCCACGCAACAGCAGCAGCCAGATCTCGGCGCCGGCGTTGGTGTCCTTGGCCAGGACGATCGACTTCACCGTGCGCGCCAGCGGCATGTTCAGGAATTCGGCCACATGCTCGCACTTGGCCTTGCCCGGCGTGTGGGTCTTGGTCATGGACTCGGCCGGCGCGGGGCGGGCGGCGGCCAGCGGCAGGGCCTCGGCAGCCTCCATGTTGGCGGCGTAGTCCGAGGTGGGACAGTAGACGATGGCGTCCTCGCCGGTATCGGCAATCACGTGGAATTCGTGCGAGCCCGAGCCGCCGATGGCGCCGTTATCGGCCGCCACGGCACGGAATTCCAGGCCGAAACGCTGGAAGATGCGCGTATAGGTGTCGTACATGTTGCGGTACGACGCCTTCAGGCCGTCCAGGTCGCGGTCGAAGGAATAGGCGTCCTTCATGGTGAACTCGCGGCCGCGCATGATGCCGAAGCGGGGCCGGCGCTCGTCGCGGAACTTGGTCTGAATCTGATAGAAGTTGACCGGGAGCTGCTTGTAGCTGCGGATGTCGCTGCGGGCGATGTCCGTGACCACTTCCTCGGAGGTAGGCTGCATGACGAAATCGCGCTCGTGGCGGTCTTTCAGGCGCAGCAGCTCGGGGCCCATCTTGTCCCAGCGGCCGGTCTCCTGCCAGAGTTCGGCCGGCTGGATCACGGGCATCGACAGTTCCAGGGCGCCGGCGCGGTTCATTTCCTCGCGGACGATGTTCTCCACCTTGCGGATCACGCGCAGCCCCACCGGCATGTAGCTGTAGATGCCGGCGCCGACCTTTTTGATCATGCCAGCCCGCATCATGAGTTTGTGCGACACGATTTCCGCGTCGGCGGGGGCTTCCTTGAGGGTGGAAATGAAGAATTGCGAGGCTTTCATCCGTTGCTTTCTCGTGAGTCGGGCAGTGCCCGGCAGCGCCGGCCTGGCCAGGCGCGGCATTTCATTTGGCGGGACGCGCCGGAAACTGCCCTTCCCGCTCGGGGAAAACCAGCATTCCCGGCGTCAGGCCGACCCGCGCGCTTCCTTTATAATCGACGTAATTCTAAAGGATTCGAGGTGCAGTCATGCTCGATCGTGAAGGCTTTCGCCCGAACGTCGGCATCATCCTCATCAACGCACGTAACGAGGTTTTCTGGGGCAAGCGAATCGGCGAACACTCCTGGCAGTTTCCGCAGGGCGGCATCAAGTACGGCGAGACGCCGGAACAGGCCATGTACCGCGAGCTGCAGGAAGAAGTCGGCCTGCTTCCGGAGCACGTCAGGATCGTCGGTCGCACGCGCGACTGGTTGCGTTATGAGGTGCCGGACAAGTTCATCCGCCGCGAAATCCGCGGCCACTATAAGGGCCAGAAGCAGATCTGGTTCCTGTTGCGCATGGTCTGCCGCGATTGCGACATCCACCTGCGTGCCACGGACCATCCCGAATTCGACGCCTGGCGCTGGAGCCAGTACTGGGTGCCGCTGGACGCGGTCATCGAATTCAAGCGCGATGTCTACCAGATGGCGCTGACCGAGTTGTCGCGCTTCCTGAACCGTGGCCGCGCGCCGCTGAGCCCCTACGGCACCCATGGCCACCATGGTTTCCACGGGAATCACGGCCACCCTGGCCACAACGGGCACCATGGCGGCGAAAGCCGGCATGGGGACGCGCCACGCCCGGAGCAGCCAGTGACCGTGTCCGGTGCCGTGCCTGAGACCGCCGCCACGGCGATCCAGGAAGCCGTGCCCGCTTCGCCGGCCAGCCCGGCACCTACCCAACGGAGTTCCGATGACTAGTTTCACCGGCCGGCGCGTACGCGCCGGTCTGTTGCTCGCCGCAGCCTGCCTGGCGCTGGCCGGCTGCAAGACCACCAGCAAGGGCCTGCCCGAGGAAGAGTCCGCCTTTGTCAATCCGTTCGAGGAAAGGGCCTTCAAGGAGTCCGAGATCGGCCTGCCGCCGCTGCCCAAGGAAGCGGACCTGATTCCGTTCTCGGTCAACGGCAGCGGGGATTTCCGCTTCGCGGTGGACAGCAAGTCCATCAGCGTGGGCCCGGACAGGGTGGTGCGCTTCACCGTGGTCATCACCAGCCCGGGCGGCGGCCGCAACGTGAACTACGAGGGCATGCGCTGCGACGCCTTCGAGCGCAAGCTTTACGCCACCCTGCCACAGGGCGCCACCGAGTGGATTCCGAACCGCGCTGACGACCGCGACACCTGGAGCCGGATGCAAACCCGCTCCCGCAACGCCTACTCGGCCACGCTGGCGACCGATTTCTTCTGCGAAGGCCGCACCGTGGCCGGCAGCCCGGAGAAGATGATCAAGGACCTGCGCGCCTACGCGCCCAGCCGCTAAGCCGCCAACCCGGCACCCCGGCAAGGCTGGAATGCAAAACGGCGAGGCCCCTGGGGCCTCGCCGTTTTGCTTGGTCTTGCCTTGTTTTGCTTCAGGCCTCGTTGAAATCAGACGAGTACGAGGTTGTCCCGGTGAATCAGCTCCGGCTCGTTCAGGTGGCCCAGCACCGATTCGATCTCGGACGACGGCTTGCGGGCAATCAGCCGCGCCTCGGCGCTCGAATAATTGGTGATGCCGCGCGCCACCTCATGGCCGGCCGGGCTCACGCAGGCGATGACCTCGCCACGCGCAAATTCGCCCTGCACTTCCACCACGCCAATCGGCAGCAGCGACTTGCCGCCGCTGGTCAGCTTCTCCACTGCGCCAGTGTCGATGACCACCCGGCCACGCAACTGCAAGTGATCTGCCATCCACTGCTTCCGCGCGGTCAGGCGGCCCGTCGGCGCCAGCAACTGGGTGCCGATGGCCTCGCCTTCGGCCAGCCGGCCCAGCACGTCGGCCTCGCGGCCCGAGGCGATGGTGGTGTGCGCGCCGGACTTCGCCGCGCGCTTGGCCGCCAGAATCTTGGTCAGCATGCCCCCCCGGCCGATTGACGACCCGGCGCCGCCCGCCATGGCTTCCAGCTCCGGCGTACCGGCCAGCGCCTCGTCCACGAAGGTGGCGTTCGGGTCCTTGCGCGGATCGGCGGAGTACAGCCCGCGCTGGTCGGTCAGGATGACCAGCGCATCGCCTTCGATCAGGTTGGTGACGAGCGCGCCCAGCGTGTCGTTGTCGCCGAACTTGATTTCGTCGGTCACGACCGTGTCGTTCTCGTTGATGATCGGCACCACGCCGAGCGAGAGCAGCGTCAGCAGCGTGGAGCGCGCGTTCAGGTAGCGCTCGCGATCGGCCAGGTCGGCGTGGGTCAGCAGCACCTGGGCGGTGCGGATGCCATAGCGCCCGAACTGACTCTCATAGACCTGGGCCAGCCCCATCTGCCCAACGGCGGCGGCGGCCTGCAATTCGTGGATTTCCTTGGGCCGGCGCACCCAGCCCAGGCGCTGCATGCCCTCGGCGATGGCGCCGGAGCTGACCAGCACCACCTCCTTGCCGGCGCCGCGCAGCTTGGCGATCTGGGCCGCCCAGCGCGCGATGGCGTCGTGGTCCAGCCCCTTCCCATCATTGGTGACCAGGCTCGAGCCTACCTTGACGACGATGCGTTTTGCCTGGGCGATAACCGATTGCATGGCGAGGATCCTGTCTCCGGGTGCCGGGGGTGTTCTGGTTATTTTGCGGTGCTGGCTGGCCCTCGCCGCAAGGCGTCAGGCCTGGTTGCCTTGATCGCCGGCGCCGGCATCGGGCGCCACGTTGTGCAGGCGGTCGTCCAGGCGGATGTCGGGCTCGGCCAGCGCGGCGGCCTCTTCGGCCTTGATCGCGGCCAGGTGGTCCTTGATCGCATAGATCAGCTCGCGGCATCCCTCGCCGGTCAGCGCCGAAATGTGGAATACCGGTCCCTTCCACTTGTAGCGCTTGACGAAGTCCTTCACGCGCGCAGCACGCTCTTCATCGGGCACCACGTCGAGCTTGTTCAGCACGAGCCAGCGCGGCTTCTCGTACAGCGTTTCGTCGTACTTCTTCAGTTCATTGACGATGGCGCGCGCCTCCGCCACCGGATCGACGTTCTCGTCGAACGGGGCGATGTCCACAATGTGAAGCAAGAGCCCTGTGCGCTGGAGGTGGCGCAGGAACTGGTGGCCCAGCCCGGCGCCTTCGGCGGCGCCTTCGATCAGGCCGGGGATGTCCGCCACCACGAACGACTGCTCGTGATCCACGCGGACCACGCCCAGGTTCGGATGCAGCGTCGTGAACGGATAGTCGGCCACCTTGGGCCGCGCGTTCGAGATATGCGAGATGAACGTCGACTTGCCCGCGTTCGGCATGCCGAGCAGGCCCACATCGGCCAGCACCTTGAGTTCGAGCCGCAGCATGCGGCGCTCGCCGGGCTTGCCGTCCACCTGCTGGCGCGGCGCACGGTTGGTACTCGACTTGAAGTGGAGGTTGCCCCAGCCGCCCATGCCGCCTTCGGCCAGGCACACGGTCTGGCCGTGCTCGGTCAGGTCGGCGATGACCTCGCCGGTGTCCATGTCCATGATCAGCGTGCCGACCGGCATGCGCAGCGTGACGTCCTCGCCGGCAGCGCCGTAGCAGTCCGAGCCACGGCCGTTCTCGCCGTTACGCGCCACGTGCTTCTTGGAATAGCGGTAGTCGATCAGGGTATTGATATTGCGGTCGGCCTGCGCGAACACGCTGCCGCCCCGCCCGCCGTCACCGCCATCGGGGCCACCGAAGGGCACAAACTTCTCGCGCCGGAACGACGCACTCCCGTTGCCGCCATTGCCGGCAATCGCCTCGATTCGGGCTTCGTCGATGAACTTCATATTGGTCTTCCCAGATGGATCGGGCCGGCTTTATTCATGCCAGAAATGAAAAGGCCCCGCAAGTGTTGCGGGGCCTTCGGGCTGCAAAGGCTGTTATCAGGCCGCCGGAACGACGCTGACTTGCTGCTTCTTGGCAGCGCCCTTGACGGCGAACTGCACGTGACCGTCCACCAGTGCGAACAGGGTGTGGTCCTTGCCGATACCCACGTTGTCACCAGCGTGCACGCGGGTGCCGCGTTGGCGAACGATGATGCCGCCGGCGTTGATGGCCTGGCCACCGTACACCTTCACGCCCAGACGCTTCGATTCCGAATCACGGCCGTTCCGCGTGGAACCGCCGCCTTTTTTCTGTGCCATGTCTTAACTCCTGTTTACCTGATTGCGTTGAATGCCTGATGTCCGAGCAATGCTCAGGCAACGATGGCTTCGATGCGCAGTTCGGTGTAATTCTGACGATGGCCCTGGCGCTTCTGGTAGTGCTTGCGACGGCGCATCTTGAAGATCTTCACCTTGTCGTGACGACCTTGGGAGATCACGGTAGCCTTGACGGAAGCCCCGCTCACCAGCGGCGTACCAAACTTGATTTGGTCGCCGGCGCCCACTGCGAGCACCTGGTCCAGCGTGATTTCTGCGCCAATGTCTGCCGGTATCTGTTCTACTTTAAGTTTTTCGCCAGCAGCAACCTTGTATTGCTTGCCGCCGGTTTTTACGACCGCGTACATTGTCGAACCTCTCGATGTGAATGAAACGTTGAATGCTGCCCCGGTATCTCACGGGACCGGCGCCGTTTCGTGCGCCGACTTGCTGCTTTGCCGTCCGGCGATTCACCCGTATACAGCGCAAACCAACCGAAGGAACCGGCGATTGTAGACCAGTTTTCCAGAAAGCGCAAAGGGCGTGCTACGGAAAGGTCAAAGAAAAGCCAACGGAAACAAATAGATAGCCCGCCGGAGCGTTGCGCAGCGGCGACTGGCGCACTTCGCGCCGGGGGTGCGGGTCAGGTCAGGTCGGCGAGCAGGAACCCGGCAAGGGCGGCAAACGCCACCCACCAGGCAGTGCGGCGGACCTGCCGACGGGAGGCAGGGACCTTGTTCATGCCGTCATTATAGAGAGGCGCCGCCCCTTCCGGGCCGCTCCGGCCGCATGCCAGCGGCCATGGCGACACCGCGATCGCATATAATCCTCCGGTTTTGCGAACCGGTGATTCCATCTTGTCCCAGTCTTCCGCCACTGCCTTGCTTGCCCCGGTCGCTGCCGACATGCGCGCCGTCGATGCCGTCATCCGGCGCCGCCTGTCCTCTGAAGTACCCCTGATCGAGCAGATCGGCGAATACATCATCGGTGCTGGCGGCAAACGGCTGCGTCCGGTCATCCTGCTGCTTTCGGCGCGCGCGTTCGGCTACGACGGCCATCGCCATCACGAACTTGCTGCGGTGGTGGAGTTCATCCACACCGCCACGCTGCTCCACGACGACGTGGTGGACGAATCCGAGTTGCGCCGTGGCCGCCAGACCGCCAACGCGGTGTTCGGCAACGCGGCCAGCGTGCTGGTGGGCGACTTCCTCTATTCGCGCGCCTTCCAGATGATGGTGGAAGCCGGCAGCATGCGCATCATGGAGATCCTCTCCAATGCAACCAACGTGATTGCCGAGGGCGAGGTCCTGCAACTGCTGAACATGCACGACCCGGACGTGACCGTGGAGCGCTACCTCCAGGTCATCCGCTACAAGACCGCCAAGCTGTTCGAAGCCTCCGCGGAACTGGGCGCGGTGCTGGCCGGCGCGGACCCCGCCATGGAAGCCGCAGCAGCCGAGTACGGCCGCCGCATCGGCACGGCATTCCAGCTGATCGACGACATGCTCGACTACACGGCCAGCGCCGAGCAGATGGGCAAGAACGCCGGCGACGACCTGCGCGAGGGCAAGCCCACGCTGCCGCTGCTGCACCTGCTCGAGCACGGCACGGCGGAACAGCGCGAACTCGCACGCGAGGCCATCGTCCAGGGCGGCACGGAACACTTTGATGCAGTCTTCTCGGCCATCCACGCCAGCGGCGCACTGGAGGTGACGTTCGCCGCCGCCCAGCGCGAAGCGGAAGCCGCGGAAAAGGCAGCAATGCAATTTCCCTCTTCCCAACTGAAGGAAACGCTGATACACTTGTGTGCTTTCTCGCTGCAACGTCAGTCGTAACAACGAACCGACAAGTCAGCGCGAAAAAACCCTAGCAGTACCAAGAAATCGGGGTGTAGCTTAGCCTGGTAGAGCGCTACGTTCGGGACGTAGAGGCCGGAGGTTCGAATCCTCTCACCCCGACCAGATTTCGATGTCATGCTTCGCGTGACGTCCACGAAAAAGCCGCACAGCAATGTGCGGCTTTTTTCGTTTCCCGCCCCCTTCTCCCTCCCCCGCGCAAGTAGGGTTGCGGACGTGTCGCGCAAACGCCAACGCGCCCGCCCCGTCGCTTTACAAAAAGTGACCCCGACGGCAAACTGCCCCGGTCCGGGACCCTTTGCACCCGATCCCGCCGCAGTCAAACGCGCCGCCGGCCGGCTTCATCCGATCGTGCGCTTATCGCTCGTATTTCGCCATGACACTAGGCCTTGCGCTCGCCCAGAGCCGACGGATCGCCCCCGCGCTACTCGCGCAGCTAGAGCAATCGGCCCGGGAGAAAAAGTCGCAGCTGATTGACGAGATCATCGGCAGCGGCACCATGTCTGCCCATGACGTGGCCATCTTCGCCGCCGACAAGTACCAGCTGCCGCTGCTGGACCTGGCCCAGTACAACCTCAACCGCGTGCCGCCCGCGCTGGCCGGCAACCGCGAATTCCACGCCCACCGCCTGCTGCCACTGGGCCGCCGTGAGAACCGGCTCATCGTGGCGCTGTCCGACCCGACCAACCAGGCCGGCGTGGACGCCATCAAGCAGAAGTTCAACCTGCCGGTGGAAACCGTGGTGGTGGAGCACGACAAGCTGATGAAGCACGTGCGCGCCGCCGGCGAGGCGCTCGGGACGATGAAGAACATCTCCCCCGTGACGCCCACCGCCACCAAGATGATCGAGTACGACCCGGTGGCCGCTGCGGCCGGCGCCCGCAAGGGCACGCCGGGCAACGAAATCGACGATGCCCCCGTGGTGCGCTTCCTCCAGAAGCTGCTGACCGAGGCATTCCAGCGCGGCGCATCGGACTTGCACTTCGAACCCTTCGAGTTCTTCTACCGCGTGCGATTCCGCGTGGACGGCGTGCTGCAGGAAGTGGCGCGTCCGCCGCTCGACATCCGCGACAAGATCGCCACCCGGATCAAGGTGCTGTCGCGCCTGGACATCTCGGAAAAGCGCGTGCCGCAGGACGGCCGCATGAAGCTGCTGCTCTCGCTGCCCAAGGACAAGGACGCCAAGGAAGTCATCGAGAAGGCGATCGACTTCCGTGTCTCCACGCTGCCTACGCTGTTCGGCGAGAAGATCGTGATGCGGATTCTGGAATCCTCGTCCGACAAGCTGGACATCGACCAGCTCGGCTACGAGCCGGCGCAGAAGGCGCTGCTGCTGGAGGTGATCAAGCGGCCGTACGGGATGGTGCTGGTCACCGGCCCCACCGGCAGCGGCAAGACGGTGTCGCTCTATACGTTCCTGAACATGCTGAACCAGGGCGACATCAATATCTCCACGGCCGAGGATCCGGCGGAAATCCAGCTGCCCGGCATCAACCAGGTGAACGTGAACGACAAGGCCGGCCTGACCTTCGCGGCGGCGCTGAAGTCGTTCCTGCGCCAGGATCCGGACATCATCATGGTCGGCGAAATCCGCGACCTGGAAACCGCCGATATCTCGATCAAGGCCGCCCAGACGGGCCACCTGGTGCTCTCCACGCTGCACACCAACGACGCCCCGACCACGCTCACGCGCCTGATGAACATGGGCGTGGCGCCGTTCAACATCGCGTCGTCGGTGCTGATGATCACGGCGCAGCGGCTGGCGCGCCGGCTCTGCACCTGCAAGCGTGCGGGCGACATTCCCAAGCCGGCCCTGCTCGACGCCGGCTTCACCGAGGCCGACACCGACGGCAGCTGGCAGCCCTACCACCCGGTGGGCTGCGAGCGCTGCAATGGCAGCGGCTACAAGGGCCGCTGCGGTATTTACCAGGTCATGCCGATTACGGAAGCCATGCAGCAGATCATTCTGTCGCACGGCACGGCGCTGCAAATCGCCGAGCAGGCGCGCCGGGACGGCGTGCTATCTTTGCGGGAATCTGGCCTGCTCAAGGTCAAACAGGGCGTCACGTCACTCGAAGAAGTGCTGGCGACCACCAATACGTAAAACAATAGTCAATAGACATTAGTCGGGGGTCAAATCATGGCGACGCGCGCACCAGCGGCGGGCGCCCGGACGGCAGCGCCGTCGCGGGCCAAATCAGGGCGGAAGGCGCCCACGCAATACATCTTCGAGTGGGAAGCCAAGGACCGCAAGGGCAAGGCCTTCAAGGGCGAGCAACGGGCCGAAAGCCAGGCGGAGGTCGTCGCCACGCTGCGCAAGCAGGGGCTGACCGTCGTCAAGATGAAGAAGCGCAAGGCGGCGCGCGGCAAGAAGATCACCGAGAAGGACATTGCGTACTTCACGCGCCAGCTCTCGACCATGCTCAAGGCCGGCATTCCGCTGCTGCAATCGATCGACATCATTGCGCGCGGCCACGCCAACCCCAATTTCACCCAACTGCTGTCCGACATCCGCTTCGACATCGAGGCCGGCAGCAGCATGGCCACGGCGTTCCGGCGCCAGCCGAAGTACTTCGACACGCTGTACTGCAACCTGATCGATGCCGGTGAGCAGGGCGGTATTCTCGATGCCCTGCTGGAGCGCCTTTCGCTCTACATGGAAAAGACCATCGCGCTGAAGAGCCAGATCAAGTCCGCGATGATCTATCCGATCTCGGTGCTCTGCGTGGCCTTCGCCGTGACCGTGGTGCTGATGCTGTTCGTGATTCCGGCGTTCAAGGGCGTGTTCTCGAGCTTCGGCGCCGCCCTGCCTGCGCCGACGATGGTCGTGATCAACATGTCCGACTTCTTCGTCACGTACTGGTATCTGGTGATCGGGATACCGATTGCCTCGATCATCTTCTACCTCCGGGCGCGCAAGACCTCCGAAAAGGTCCAGCGCTGGCACGACAAGGCGCTGCTGAAGCTGCCGATCTTCGGCAGCCTGTTCCGCAAGGCCGTGATCGCACGCTGGACCCGCACGCTGGCCACGATGTTCGCCGCCGGCACGCCGCTGGTGGAGTCGATGGAATCCGTGGCCGGCGCCGCCGGTAACTGGCTGTATTACGATGCCACGCGGGAAATCGAACAGGCCGTACGGATCGGTACCAGCCTGACCAACGCGATGCAGGCCACGCACGTGTTCGACAACATGGTGCTCCAGATGACGCAGATCGGCGAGGAGTCCGGCGCGCTGGACAACATGCTGCTCAAGGTGGCGGAATTCTACGAGCGCGAGGTCGATGACGCCGTGGCAGCCATCTCCAGCCTGATCGAGCCGCTGATCATCGTGATCCTGGGCGTGCTGATTGGCGGCATGGTGGTGGCGATGTACCTGCCGATCTTCAAGCTGGGCCAGGTGGTGTAACCGATGCAGGCTGTATCCGCGCTTGAAGCCGTGCCGCCGCTGTTGCTTGTCGTGGCGGCCGGCCTGCTGGGCCTGCTGGTGGGCAGTTTCCTCAACGTGGTGATCCATCGCCTGCCCCGGATGATGGAGCACGACGAGGCCAACTATCTGGCCGAACTCCGAGACGAACCGCTGCCCCACCCGGACCGCTACAACCTCATGGTGCCGCGCTCGGCCTGCCCGCACTGCGGACACCAGATCGCCGCGTGGGAAAACGTGCCGGTGATCAGTTACCTGTTCCTGCGCGGGAAATGCTCGGCCTGCAAGACGCCGATCAGCATCCGCTATCCGCTGGTGGAACTGGCCACGGCCGTGCTGAGCGCGCTGGCGATGTGGCATTTCGGCGCGACCGTGCAGGCGCTGGCCGCCATCGTCATGGTCTGGAGCCTGGTCACGCTGACCATGATCGACGCCGACACCCAGCTGCTGCCGGACCAGATCACGCTGCCCCTGCTCTGGCTGGGGCTGCTGCTGAACCTGAACGGCGCCTTCGCGCCACTGGCCGATGCCGTGATCGGCGCCGCCGCCGGCTACCTGCTGCTGTGGAGCATTTACTGGCTGTTCAAGCTCCTGCGCGGCAAGGAAGGCATGGGTTATGGCGACTTCAAGCTGATGGGCGCGCTGGGCGCCTGGTTCGGCTGGCAGGCGCTGCCGGCGCTGGTGCTGCTGTCGTCGGTGGTGGGCGCGATGTTCGGCATCGTGCTGCTGGTCGTGCGGCGCCAGGGCCGCGAGACGCCGTTCCCGTTCGGGCCGTTCATCGCCGGCGCAGGGCTGATCGTGCTGTTCTTCGGCGCCGACGTGCTGCCGCTTGGGCTAACCTTCAGCCGCTGACCGGAAAGCTGGTATCGTTGGCGCCATTCCTCCACGCTACCGACACGCTTCTCCATGCTGGAAATCGGACTCACGGGCGGCATCGGCTCCGGCAAGACCCGCGTTGCCGACATGTTTGCCGCACGCGGCGCCGCGCTGATCGACACCGACCTGCTCGCGCATGAAATCACCGCGCCCGGCGGCGCCGCCATCGGCCCGCTCGTGGCGGCGTTCGGCCCCGGCTGCCTGCGGCCGGACGGCGCCATGGACCGCGACGCCATGCGCGCCCTGGTCTTCTCGGACCCCACGGCCAAGACCACGCTCGAGGGCATCACCCATCCGCTGATCCGTTCGCTGACAGAGTCCCGCGCCGCCGCCGTCCGCGCGGGCGGCCAGCATCCGTATCTGATCTATGTGGTGCCGCTGCTGGTGGAATCCGGCACCTGGCGCGCCCGCGTGGGCCGCGTGCTGGTAGTCGATTGCCAGGAAGAGACCCAGATCGCCCGCGTGATGGCGCGCAACGGCTTCACGCGCGCGCAGGTGCTGGCGATCATGGCCCGGCAGGCCACGCGCGCCGCACGGCTGGCCGTGGCCGACGATGTGATCGACAACGATGGCCCGCCAGAAGCCCTCGCGCCCCAGGTGGCAAGGCTCGACGCCCAGTATCGTCAGTACGCCGGCTAGCGAGGCACGCCCCGAGTACGCCGCACGGGCAGATTGCATTTGTCCTCGGGGCGCGACTCGCATAGAATGCGCTGAACATGCCGGGAAAAGCGTGCTAACTGACGGATTTTCCGAAGTTCCGCCAGACCGCCGACCTCCGACACTCGATTGAAACTGCCCTTCGGCTTCCGGCCCCTCGGCGCGCAGCACGGATACCTCCCTTGATCCTGTACGAATATCCTTTCAACGAACGCATCAGGACGCTCCTGCGCCTGGAAGACCTGTTCGATCGGCTGGATTATTTCCTCGGGCAGGTTCACCCGCAGCAGCATCACGTGGCCATTACGACGATCTTCGAGATCATCGACGTGGCCGGCCGCGCCGACCTCAAGACCGACCTGATCAAGGAACTGGAGCGCCAGCGCCAGGCGCTCTCGCCGCTGCGCGCCAATCCGCAGATCGACCAGGACGCGCTGGCCAATGTCATCGCCGAGATCGAACAGGGCATTACCGCGCTGAACCAGACCGTGGGCAAGGCCGGCCAACTGCTGGCCGACAATGAGTGGCTTACGAGCATCCGCAGCCGCGCCATCATCCCGGGCGGCACCTGCGAGTTCGACCTGCCGGCCTACTTCGCGTGGCAGCACCGTCCCGCCGAGGACCGCCAGGCCGATATCCTCAAGTGGGCGCGCCCGCTCACGTCGCTGCGCATGGGCACGTCGATCGTGCTGCGGCTGCTGCGCGAGTCCGGCCAGAGCGGCAAGGTCATCGCCACGGGGGGCAGCTACCAGCAGATGCTGTCCGGCCGCAGCTACCAGCTGATGCAGGTCTACCTCGACGACTCGCTGCTGGCCTTCATCCCCGAGATGAGCGCCAACAAGTACATGCTCTGGGTCCGTTTCACCCAGCAGGACGGCGACATGCGACCGCGTTCGGTCGATGCCGACATCCCGTTCCTGCTCAAGCTCTGCAATTTCTGAAGTCTTCCCGATGCCAGCCGTCGTCAAATGTCCCACCTGCGGCAAGGATGTGCCGTGGGTGCAGGAAAACAAGTTCCGTCCCTTCTGTTCCGACCGCTGCAAGCAGATCGACCTGGGCGCCTGGGCGGCCGAGAAGTATGTGATCGGCGGCAAGCCCGGCGAGACGCCCTCGGCGGACCTGCCCGAGGACGAGGACGACTGAGCGGCGCCCCGCCGCCCGGCCTCTCCTGACTACCGCGCCGTCAGCACGCGCCGGCAAAACCCCACGCAGACCAGCACGAAGACCGCCAGCCCCAGCCACTCGGCCGTGGTGGCAAACCCTGCGTCGACCAGCGCCAGCGGCGCCTCCTTGCCGGACAGGCCGATGATGCCCGCCAGCGCCACGCCGACCAGGCTTTCCCCGACGATCAGCCCCGACGCCAGCAGCGTGCCGCGCCGCTCGGCGTGCGCCACCGCCAGCGTCACGTCATCGCCACGCGCCTCGGCGCGGCGGCGCTCGGCCCGCAGCAGCCACCACGACAGCACCGCGCCCACCACCAGCGCGGAGCTGATGGTCGGCGGCAGGTAGATGCCGATGCCCACCGCCAGCACGGGCAGGCGCGCCACGCCGCCCCGGCGGCGCAGCATCTCGTCGATGGCAATCAGCACCACGCCCAGCGCCACGCCGATCAGGATCATGGTCCAGTTCAGCTGGTGCGTGAAAATGCCCGTGGCGATGGCCGTCATCAGCGTGGCCTGCGGCGCTGCGAGTGCCTGGCCGGGGTCCATGTCGGCCCGGGGCAGCGCGCCGGCAAAGCCGTACGCGTTATAGAGCAGCTCCAGCACCGGCGGAATCACCGCCGCGCCCACGGCGCAGCCGATCAGCAACGCCACCTGCTGGCGCCACGGCGTAGCGCCGACCAGCCAGCCCGTCTTCAGATCCTGGAGGTTGTCGTTGGCGATCGACGCCACCGCCACTACCGCCGACGTGGTGAAGATGGCCAGCGCAATCGCGAACTTGCCGCCTTCCGGCGTGCCCATCAGCCCGTCGAGCGTGCCCACGCCGAGGATCAGCAGCGACACCAGGATCACGGCGATGATGCCGATGCCCGAGATCGGGCTGGCGGACGAGCCGACCAGCCCCGCCATATAGCCGCAGGCCGCCGCCACCAGGAAGCCGAACACGAAGGCAAACAGCACGGCGCAGGCCACCAGCCGCCACATCGCGCCGGCATCGAGCGGCGACGGGGCGAGGAAATGGCCAAACGTGACCGCCAGCACGGCCAGCAGCACCAGCGTGATGGCGCCGATCCAGACCGCCGGCAGGTCGCGCTGGGTCCGGGGCATCTCGCCGCCCTGCGCCGCGCCTGGCCCGCTACCGTTCCCGCGCAGCGCGCCCATCGACGCCCGCACGCCCTCGACCATCGGCTTGAACAGCGTGGCGAGCGTCCAGATCGCGGCAATCCCGATGGTGCCGGCACCGATAAAGCGTGCCTGCGTGCTCCAGACCGAGGTACCGAAGCTCGCCAGCGTGGCCCCGGCCGGCATCGGCGTGATCGCGGTCAGCCATGGCACGGCCACGCCCCAGGTAAGCACGAGGCCCAGCAGCATGGCCAGCCCGCCGACGATGCCGACCAGATACCCGGCGCCGACCAACGCCAGCGAGAACCCCATCGACAACCGCACCACCGATGCGCCCGCAGCCAGCCACGCATTGGCCCCTTCGGCCAGCACGCGCAGCCCGCCCGCCGCGAAGCTGAACAGGCCCGCCGCCACGCCGCCGGCTAGCAGATCGGCCAGTCCGGTGGCCTGCCGGGTCTCGCCGGGCGCCTGGCTGGCGCTGCCCACGCGCAGGATCTCGGCCGCCGCGACGCCTTCGGGATACGGCAGATCGCTCTTCACGACCATCGCGTGACGTAGCGGAATGCTGAAAATCACGCCGAGCATGCCGCCCGCCGCGCAAATCGACAGCGTCTGCCAGAACGGAAAGCCCTGCCAGTGCCCGAGCATGACCAGCCCTGGCAGGATGAAGATGATCGACGACAAGGTGCCCGCGGCGGACGCCTGCGTCTGCACCATGTTGTTCTCGAGGATATTGGCGCCTGGAAACAGCCGCAGCACGGCCATCGAGATCACGGCGGCTGGAATGGCGGAGGAGAAGGTCAGGCCGACTTTCAGGCCGAGGTAGATGTTGGACGCGGTGAACACCACGGTGATCAGCGCGCCCAGGATGATGCCGCGCAGCGTCAGCTCGGGCAGGGAGATGGCATCGTCGATGCGGTCGACACGTTGCATTAGGCCTCCAGTGTTCATGGTTCAGCTTCTGGTGACGGGGGCGACGGGACCGGCATGCGGCCACTCAGGGCGTGGGGCGCTCCTCCGCGAGCCATGCCACGACCGGGATCGTCGCCGGCAATAGCGGGCCGACATCGACCGGGGCGTACTGCCACGAGAACGCCTGGCCTTCGCGGCCGACCGGCTGGCCAACCCAGTCGGTGACCTTGCAGAAATAGAGCCGCACATAGGCGTGCGGGTAGTCATGTTCGAGCGTATGCCAGCGCTCGCTGCGCGTGACGTCGAGGCCGAGTTCCTCGTGCAGTTCGCGCGCCAGCGCGGCCTCGACGGTCTCGCCCGGCTCGAGCTTGCCGCCCGGGAATTCCCAGTAGCCCTCGTACGGCTTGCCCGCCGGGCGCTGCGCCAGCAGGAAGCGGCCATCGGGCCGCACCAGCACGCCGACGGCCACCTCGGTGACCGGACGCGCCTGGCCGTCCGCGGAGACCACCGTGCCAGCGCCGCTCATGCCTGGGGTTCCACGTCGGCCACGAACGGCTTGCCGTGCTTGCCGCCCCAGTCGCGCGCGAACTGCCACGCCACCCGGCCCGAGCGCGAACCGCGCTCCAGCGCCCAGACCAGCGCATCGCCACGCGCGGCGGCAATGTCCTCGGCGCTGCAGCCGAAGTGCCCCAGCCAATGGCCGACGATGGCCAGGTACTCGTCCTGCTTGGGCGGGTAAAACGACAGCCACAGACCAAAGCGCTCGGACAGCGAGATCTTCTCCTCGACCACCTCGCCCGGATGGATTTCGCCATCGGCCGTGTGCTGGTAGGTCTCGTTGTCCTTCATGTACTCGGGCAGCAGGTGGCGGCGGTTGGACGTGGCGTAGATCAGCACGTTGTCCGACTGGGCGGCCACCGAGCCGTCCAGCGCGGACTTCAGCGACTTGTAGCCCGACTCGCCGTCCTCGAACGACAGGTCATCGCAGAAGATCACGAAGCGCTCGGGCCGCTGGGCCAGCTGTTCGACGATATCGCCGAGGTCGCCCAGGTCGTCCTTGTCCACCTCCACCAGCCGCAGCCCTTCCTTCACATACGCGTTCAGGCAGGCCTTGATCAGCGACGACTTGCCGGTACCGCGCGCGCCGGTCAGCAGCACGTTGTTGGCCGGCAGCTTCTGCACGAACTGGCGCGTATTGGCGACGATGGCGTCCTTCTGGCGCTCGATGTTCTTGAGATCGTCCAGATGGATCGGCGGAAGCTGCTTGATCGCCTGCAGATAGCCGATGTTGCCGAACAGGCTCTGACGCTTGCGCCAGCGGAACGCTACCGCCTCCTGCCAGTCCGCGTCGCTCAGTTGCGGCGGCAGCCATTGTTCCAGTCGGGCGAGAAAGCTATCGAGGCGGGCAGCAAGGTCAGACATGGCAGGGGCGAATTCAGGAAATTACGAACGATAGTCGGCGTTGATGGACACGTAGTCGTGCGAGAGGTCGCAGGTCCACACGGTGGCTTCGGCGTTGCCGCGGCCCAGCGCGATGCGCACGGTGATCTCGGCCTGCTTCATCACGCGCTGGCCGTCTTCCTCGCGGTAGTCGGGGTTGCGGCCGCCGTCGCGGGCCACCCAGACGTCATCGAGCCACAGGTTCACGCGATCGACATCAAGGTCGTTCACGCCGGCGTAGCCCACGGCGGCCAGGATGCGGCCCAGGTTGGGGTCCGAGGCGTAGAACGCGGTCTTGACCAGCGGCGAGTGCGCCACCGCATAGGCGATCTGGCGGCATTCGGCCACGTTGTTGCCCCCTTCCACGCGAATCGTCATCAGCTTGGTGGCGCCCTCGCCGTCGCGCACGATCATCTGGGCCAGTTCCTGCGCCAGCGACGTCACGGCGTCGCGCAGCGCGGCGAAGGCCGGGCCGTCGGCGCGGTCGATGGATACCCCGGCCTTGCCCGTGGCAATCAGCACGAACGAGTCATTGGTGGACGTATCGCCATCGATCGTGATGCTGTTGAACGAGTGGTCGGCAGCGTGCGACACCAGCGCCTGGAGCACCGGCTGCGCCACGGCGGCGTCCAGCGCGATGAAGCCGAGCATGGTCGCCATGTTCGGGCGGATCATGCCGGCGCCCTTGCTGATGCCGGACATCGTGACCGTCTTGCCGTCGATCTGCACCGTGCGCGACGCGGCCTTGGGCTGCGTGTCGGTGGTCATGATCGACTCGGCGGCGGCCAGCCAGTTGTCGGCGCGCGCATTGGCGATGGCGGCGGGCAGCGCGGCGGTCAGGCGATCGACCGGCAGTTGCTCCAGGATCACGCCGGTCGAGAACGGCAGCACCTGGTTGGCGGCGATGCCAAGCTGGGCGGCCAGCGCGTCGCACGTGGCGCGCGCGGCCTTCAGGCCCGGCTCGCCGGTGCCGGCGTTGGCATTGCCGGTGTTGACCACCAGCGCGCGGATGCCCGGGCCCGTGGCCAGGTGCTCGCGGCAGACCTGCACCGGCGCGGCGCAGAAGCGGTTCTGCGTGAACACGCCGGCCACGGTGCTGCCCTCGGCCACGCGGACCACGAGCACATCCTTGCGATTGGCCTTGCGGATGCCCGCTTCGGCCCAACCCAGCTCCACGCCGGCAACGGATTTCAAATTCTCTGCCTGGGGCAGCGGCAGGTTCACGGGCATGTGCGGCTCCTTGGTTGCATCTGACAAATATGCCCGCTTGCGCGGGCATTGTGCGGTCTGTGACTTCCCTCTCCCGGACGATGTCGCGGGAGAGGGAGAGGGTCCCCGGCTCAGCTAAGCTTGCCGTGGCACTGCTTGAACTTCTTGCCCGAGCCGCACGGGCACGGATCGTTACGGCCCACCTTCGGCATGCCGGCCACCGCCACGTCCGCGCCCATCGCGGCCATGGCAGCCTGCGCGGTACCGCGGCGCGCCAGCGAGGCGTCTTCCACCGGCTCGGCGCGTTCGGCAAACTCGTCGTGCTTGTATTGCACGTTCTCCAGGTGCGCCAGCCCTTCCTCGATCTGCTCCGAAGCCTGCTCGAGCTGCTCCGGCGACTGGATCTGCACATTGAAGATCACGCGGGTGACTTCGCTCTTGATCACGTCCAGCAGGCGCGCGAACAGTTCGAACGACTCGCGCTTGTACTCCTGCTTCGGGTCCTTCTGCGCATAGCCGCGCAGGTGGATGCCCTGGCGCAGATGGTCCAGCGCGGCCAGATGCTCGCGCCAGTGCGTGTCGATGCTTTGCAGCATGACCGAGCGCTCGAAGCCCGCGAACGATTCCCGGCCCACCTGGTTGACCTTGGCGTCGTAGGTTTCGCGCGCCGTGGTCATCACCAGGTTCAGCAGTTCCTCGTCCTCGATGCTCTGGGCGCCCTCGATGGTCTTGGCCAGCGGCACGTCCAGGCCCCAATCGTCGCGCAGGCGCGCTTCCAGGCTGGCGATGTCCCACTGCTCTTCCATGGTCTCGGCCGGCACGTGGTCGCGGAACAGTTCCACCAGCACGCTCTCGCGCAGGTTGCCCACCATCTCGCCGACGTCGTTGGATTCCAGCACGTCGTTGCGGAGCTTGTAGATCTCCTTGCGCTGGTCGTTGGCCACGTCATCGTACTGGAGCAACTGCTTGCGGATGTCGAAGTTGCGGCCTTCCACCTTGCGCTGCGCCGATTCGATCGAGCGCGTGACGATGCCGGCCTCGATCGGCTCGCCTTCGGGCATCTTCAGCCGTTCCATGATCGCGCGCACGCGGTCGCCGGCAAAGATACGCAGCAGCTGGTCGTCCAGCGACAGGTAGAAGCGCGACGAACCTGGGTCGCCCTGGCGGCCGGCACGGCCACGCAGCTGGTTGTCGATCCGGCGCGACTCATGGCGCTCGGTGCCGACGATATGCAGGCCGCCGGCCGCCTTGACCTGGTCGTGCAGCGACTGCCATTCGTCCTTGAGCTGGGTGATGCGGGCGGCCTTGTCGGCATCCGACAGGCTTGCGTCGATCTCGATGAAGCCGGCCTGCTTCTCCACATTGCCGCCCAGCACGATGTCGGTACCGCGACCGGCCATGTTCGTGGCGATCGTGATCATCTTGGGGCGGCCCGCCTGGGCCACGATCTCGGCCTCGCGCTCGTGCTGCTTGGCGTTCAGCACCTGGTGGGGCAGCTTTTCCTTGTTCAGCAGGTCCGACAGGTACTCGGACGTCTCGATCGACGTCGTGCCCACCAGCACCGGCTGGCCACGCTCGTAGCAGTCGCGGATGTCGCGCACCACGGCGTCGTAGCGTTCCTTCGACGTCTTGTAGATCTGGTCCTGCAGGTCCTTGCGCTGGGCCTGGCGGTTGGTCGGGATCACCACGACCTCGAGGCCGTAGATTTCCTGGAATTCGTACGCTTCCGTGTCCGCCGTGCCGGTCATGCCGGCCAGCTTCTCGTACATGCGGAAGTAGTTCTGGAAGGTGATGGTCGCCAGCGTCTGGTTTTCCTGCTGGACCGTCACGCCTTCCTTGGCTTCCACGGCCTGATGCAGGCCGTCGGACCAGCGGCGGCCCGTCATCAGACGGCCCGTGAATTCATCGACGATCACCACTTCGTCGTTCTGCACCACGTAGTGCTGGTCGCGGTGGAACAGGCTGTGCGCGCGCAGGGCCGCGTACAGGTGGTGCATCAGCGTGATGTTCTGCGGCGCGTAGAGCGATTCGCCCTCGCCGATCAGGCCCTGCTGGGCCAGGATCTCTTCCGCCTTCTCGTGGCCGGCCTCGGTCAGGTAGACCTGATGGCCCTTCTCGTCCACGTAGTAGTCGCCCGGCGTCTCCACGCCGGTGCCGTCGGCCTTTTCCTCGCCGATCTGGCGCACGAGCAGCTTGGGAATGCCGTTCATGCGCTGGTAGAGGTCGGTCTGGTTCTCGGCCTGGCCCGAGATGATCAGCGGCGTACGCGCCTCATCGATCAGGATCGAGTCCACTTCGTCGACGATCGCGTAGTGCAGCGGGCGCTGCACGCGCTGCGACGGGTCGTAGACCATGTTGTCGCGCAGGTAGTCGAAGCCGAACTCGTTGTTCGTGCCGTAGGTGATGTCGGCGTTATAGGCACGCTGCTTCTCGTCATGGGGCATCTGCGAGAGGTTGACCCCCACCGACAGCCCGAGGAAGTTGTACAGGCGGCCCATCCACTCGGCATCGCGCTGGGCCAGGTAGTCGTTCACGGTCACCACGTGCACGCCCTTGCCGGTAATGGCATTGAGGTACACGGCCAGCGTGGCGGTCAGCGTCTTGCCCTCGCCGGTACGCATTTCGGCGATCTTGTTGTCGTTCAGGACCATGCCGCCGATCAGCTGCACGTCGAAGTGGCGCATCTTCATGACGCGCTTGCTGGCCTCGCGGCAGACAGCGAACGCCTCCGGCAGCAGCGCCTCGAGCGACTCCCCGCCCGCATGGCGCTGGCGGAAGGTCTCGGTCATGCCGCGCAGGTCGTCATCCGAAAGCTGTTCGAATTTCGGCTCGAGCGCGTTGATCTTCGCGACCATGCCGCGATATTGTTTGATCAGCCGTTCGTTGCGGCTGCCGAAGACTTTCTTGAGAAGGCCCGTGATCATCGAGTGCTTTCCCCTGCGCGCGCGGCCCGGATACGGCTTGGACGACGGCGAGGAATGGGTGGATTGGCGCAAAACGCCGAGTTTATCATGTGGCGGTGTCGTGGCCGGGGCCCAAACGGGCTCCTTCTGCGCTGGCGCAACAGCCGCCAGATCACCTTCGACAGGTTGGGACTATCCCGCCGCCTTCAATGTTCCGCGCCGTTAGCGGATGGCGGTGCGATCGGTCGGCGCGGGCGCCGTGGCAATCGCCGGTGCCGGGGCCGGGTTCGGCGCGGCGGCGGTCAGGAACCCGATCGGGTTACGCGGCACGCCGTTGACATGGACCTCGAAGTGCAGATGCGCGCCGGTGGACCGGCCCGTGCTGCCCACGCGCGCCACCTCCTGCCCGGCGCGGACCAGATCGCCCACCTTCACCAGTGATTTCGACGCATGCGCGTAGCGGGTCTTGAGCCCGTTGCCATGGTCGATGTCGATCATGTTGCCGTACTCGGGGTGCCACTCGGCCGCCACGACCACCCCGCCGGCCGCCGCGACGATCGGCGTGCCGGGTGGGGCGACGAAATCCACGCCGTCGTGCCGGGTGCGCCGGCCCAAGAACGGATCGATGCGGGTGCCGAAGCTCGAACCATCGTAGCCTACCGCCACCGGCATCACGCTCGGCGTGCGGCGCTCGCGCAGTTGGCGGTCGATGAGCGCCCCTTCGATCACATCAAAGAAATCCACGCGATGTTCGGCCTGCTTGCCAAGCCGCGCCAGTTCGTCGCGCAGGTCGGGCAGCGTCAGCGCGGTGGATCGCTCGGCGGCGGCGGGGCCGCCCCGGGCCGGGCGATGGCGGAAGTCGAAGTCCTGGGGGGCGATGCCGGCCAGCCCGGACACGCGCTCGCCGAGCGCATCGAGCCGGACCATCTGGGCCTGGAGCTCGCCGACGCGGGCGGCCAGCACGGCAAGGTTGGCGCGCAGGTAGGCGTTGTCGCGCGCCTGCCCGGAGGCCTCGCCGCCCGGCTGGGCACGGGCGACATACCAGGTGATCGCGGATGATGCGGCGGCCACGAGCAGGCACACCACGATGGCAAGCAGCCCGGCGCGCAGCGGCGTGAGCTGAAGACGGAACACCCGCGGCGCGCGCGGATGCAGCACGATGATTTGCATGACCTACCCCTTCGCCGACAAAAAGAGGCCGACCGGCCTCGTCGCGCATGCGGGCGTGGCATCCCGGCTCTCGGTGGCCAGGATTGCGCGCTAGAATGCGCGCATGCGCATGTTCACTCACCACGCTCTCCAGACGCCGGTTGCCAAGCCACTCAACGATTGGCTGACCAAATCCGGGCCGGTTTCGGCGCTGATGCAGACGGCGCGCGAACTGGCGTCACTGGAAGCGGAAGTCCTGTCGCTCCTGCCACGTGGCCTGCAGGACGGGATCGCCGTGGCCGGTGTCAAACATGACAACCGGGGCCCGCAGCCGGAAGCGACATTGCTGTTGCTGGCCGCGCATGGCGCGGCGGCCGCGCGGGTGCGGCAAGTGGTGCCGACCCTGCTTACCCGGCTGCAACAGCGGGGCTCGCAGGTTACCGCAATCCGGGTACGGGTACAACCTGAGGTCGGGCGCGGGGATTGGGACACTGGCCCGGTCACGCGGCAGCCGCGCACGGCCAACCTGCCGCCGTTGGGACTGACCAGCATGGATCAACTGGCGCAAAGCCTGGAATCCTCGCCGCTGAAGGAAGCGGTGGAGGCGCTGCTGGCGCGGCATCGCAACCGCTGACGCCGCCGTACTAAATAGAAACGGCCTCCCAAGGGAGGCCGTTGTCGTTTGCGCCGGTGGGCGGATGCTCAGGCAAACGCCGGCTGCACCTGCGGCAGGAAGGCGGTGGGCGCTTCCTCCAGCTTGTCGAAGGTCACGATTTCGTACGCTTCCTGGTCCGCCAGCAGCGCGCGCAGCAGCTGGTTGTTCAAGCCGTGGCCGGACTTGTTGGCCACGTAGGCGCCGATCAGCGGATGGCCGACCACGTACAGGTCGCCAATCGCATCGAGGATCTTGTGGCGCACGAACTCGTCGCCGTAGCGCAGTTCCTCGTTGTTCAGCATGCGGTGCTCGTCCAGCACGATGGCGTTGTCCAGGCTGCCGCCACGAGCCAGGCCCATCTCGCGCAGCGCTTCCACCTCGTGGGCGAAACCGAAGGTACGGGCCCGGGCGATCTCGCGCACGTAGCTCGTGTCTGCGAAATCGATCGAGAACACCTGGCCGGTCTTGTCGACGGCCGGATGACGGAAGTCGATCGTGAACGAGAGCTTGAAGCCGAAATACGGCTCCAGGCGGGCCAGCTTGTCGCCGTCACGCACTTCCACGGCGCGCTTCACGCGGATGAAACGCTTGGCCGCCGACTGCTCCTCGATCCCCGCCGACTGCAGCAGGAACACGAACGACGCTGCGCTGCCGTCCATGATCGGGATTTCCTCGGCATCCACGTCCACGTAGAGATTGTCGATACCCAGGCCAGCGCAGGCCGACATCAGGTGTTCCACGGTCGAGACGCGCGCGCCGTTTTTCTGGAGCACGGACGCCAGACGCGTGTCGCCAATGGCGCTGGCGGCCACGGGGATCTCCACCGGTTCCGGCAGATCGACACGGGTGAACACGATACCTGCGTCGACGGGGGCCGGTCGCAGGGTCAGCGTCACTTTGCGACCCGAGTGCAAACCGATGCCAACCGTCTTCACCAGGGATTTGATGGTGCGCTGTTTGAGCATGACAGCCTCAATCTCTTAGGTGGCCCACATTATAAAAAGCTATTGGGCGCAAATTTTAATAACGCGATACTACCACCGCTTGGTGTATTGCGCTGCACCACTTTGTGTCGGGGTGTTAACCGGTGTTACCAAAGTCGACCGAACATCACTCCGACTGGGCCAATCCGTGTCAGGCGCGCAACGCCTCAAGAACGGCTTCGGCGCTGCTGACCTTGAATTCGCCGGGGGCTTCCACGAACAGGTGGGTGACCACGCCGTCATCCAGCACCATCGCGTAGCGCTTGGCGCGCACGCCCAGGCCGCGCTGGCTCAGGTCCTGGTCCAGCCCGAGCGCGCGAGCCCATTGTGCAGCGCCGTCGGCCATCATGCGGACTTTGCCACCGGTCTGCTGCTCACGGCCCCAGGCGCCCATCACAAAGGCGTCATTGACCGCGTGGCACCAGATCTCGTCCACACCGGCTGCCTGGAACTGGTCGGCCAGTTGCACGAAACCGGGCACGTGCTTGGCGGAGCATGTTGGCGTGAAGGCGCCGGGCAGGCCGAACACGACGATGCGGCGGCCCTTGACCAACTCGGCCACCGGGAAGGCATTGGGACCGAGCGCGCAACTGCCGGTCTCGGCTTCGAAGAATTCGTACAGGGTGGCGTCGGGGACGCGCTGGCCAACACTGATCATGGGGGCGATTTCCTAAAGACCGAACAGACGAAAGTCGGGGCTGGTAAAAACCCTGACTGCAATCATAGGCCACAAAAAACGACTACGCGGCGCACCGGTTCGGCACGCCGCGCGGACGACGAGGCATCCCGCCGCGGGAAGGCGGGTAACAGTCCGGGGAGGCGGCCGATGGCACGCCTGTCCCGGCAACGGGATGCGGGCGGAGACAGTGCCGACGCGGGCGCGGCGCAGCCGGGCGCGCTGACGGGTTACGTCAGTCCTGGCGAATGCCGAGCGGATAGGGAGCGCTCAGGCTTCGCGGATCAGACCACGTGCAACCCGCCAGGCGCACGGCCGCAGCCGCCGCCCTGCCGGTAGCCAACTCAGTCCGCCTGCTTGCGCAGGAAGGCCGGGATGTCGTACGTGTCCACACCCTTTTCCTGCAGCGCCGCCACGTGAGCCGATGCCGACTCACGCGAGCTGCGCCACACGGCTGGCGTATCCAGGCCGCTGTAGTCCGGCGAGGCATGCGCCGGGGCAGCGGTCATGCCGCCCATCATCTGCATCGGGATGTTGTCCGTGCCGGTCTTCAGCAGCGTCATCGGCTGCTGCTTCTTGGCCGAACGGCCCAGGCCCGTTGCCACCACGGTCACGCGCAGCGCGTCGCCCATCGAGTCGTCGTACACCGTGCCGAAAATCACCGTGGCATCTTCCGCGGCGTAGCTGCGGATGGTGTTCATGACTTCCTTGGTTTCCGACAGCTTCAGCGAGCGGCTGGCCGTGATGTTGACCAGCACGCCACGCGCGCCGGACAGGTCCACGCCTTCCAGCAGCGGGCTGGCGACGGCCTGCTCGGCAGCCAGGCGGGCGCGGTCCACGCCGGACACGGTAGCCGTGCCCATCATGGCCTTGCCCTGCTCGCCCATCACCGTCTTCACGTCTTCGAAGTCGACGTTCACAAGGCCGTCAACGTTGATGATCTCGGCAATGCCGGCCACCGCGTTGTGCAGCACGTCGTCGGCGCACTGGAAGCACTTGTCCATCTCGGCGTCGTCGCCCATCACCTCGAACAGCTTCTCGTTGAGCACCACGATCAGCGAGTCCACCGACGATTCCAGCTCGCCCGAGCCATGTTCGGCCACCTTGGCGCGACGTGCGCCTTCGAAGTCGAACGGCTTGCTGACCACGCCCACGGTCAGGATGCCCATTTCCTTGGCCACCTGCGCCACGATCGGGGCGGCGCCGGTACCGGTGCCGCCGCCCATGCCGGCAGTGATGAAGACCATGTGCGCACCGCGCAGGGAATCGGCGATCTGCTCGCGTGCCTGTTCGGCGCAGTTGCGACCCACCTCCGGCTTGGCGCCGGCGCCCAGACCCGTGTTACCGAGTTGCAGCACGCGCGATGCCGTGGAGCGCTTGAGCGCCTGGGCATCGGTGTTCATGCAGATAAATTCCACGCCCTGCACGCCACGGCTGATCATGTGCTGCACGGCGTTGCCGCCCGCACCACCCACGCCCACCACCTTGATGATGGTGCCGTCCTGCATCTCCGATTCGATCATGTCAAAGTCCATCACTGCCTCCGTGAAAAATCAGTCCCCAAACGCTGCAGCCTCCCCGCCGCAACCCTTGGTTTCTGAACAAGAAACCAAAATAGAAGAAGAAACCTGCTCAACGTGCCATCGTGCGATTCGCTGACCGCGACGCATGGCTGACTCGTAAAACGCCTGAAAAAATCCCTAAAACAACCTGACCACATCCGGCGTCAGAAGTTGCCGACAAACCATTCCTTCATGCGCGTCCACACCTGCTTCACCGAACCGCTCTGCACGGCCACCTTGCGGCCACGCATGCGCTGCACCCGGCCTTCCAGCAGCAGGCCCATCACGGTGGAATAGCGCGGGCTCTTCACCACCTCGTGCAGATTGCCGCGATACTCGGGCACGCCCACGCGCACCGGCTTCAGGAAGATGTCCTCGCCCAGTTCCACCATGCCCGGCATCATCGCCGTGCCACCGGTGATCACCACGCCGGACGACAGCAGTTCCTCGTAGCCGGACTCGCGCACCACCTGGTGCACCAGCGAATACAGTTCCTCGATGCGCGGCTCGATCACGGCCGCCAGCGCCTGGCGGCTCAGCGTGCGCGTGCCACGGTCACCCACGCCCGGCACCTCGATCATGTCGTCCGGGTCGGCAATCGCCTGCTTGGCAATGCCGTACTGGATCTTGATGTCCTCGGCGTCCGGCGTCGGCGTACGCAGGGCCATCGCAATATCGTTGGTAATCTGGTCTCCGGCGATCGGGATCACGGCCGTATGCCGGATCGCGCCCTCGCTGAAGATGGCGATATCCGTGGTGCCGCCGCCAATGTCGACCAGCACCACGCCCAGTTCCTTCTCATCCTCCGTCAGCACGGCCAGGCTAGACGCCAGCGGCTGCAGGATCAGGTCATGCACTTCCAGCCCGCAGCGGCGCACGCACTTGACGATGTTCTGCGCCGCGCTGACCGCGCCGGTGACGATATGGACCTTGACCTCCAGGCGGATGCCGCTCATGCCGATGGGCTCGCGCACGTCCTCCTGGCCGTCGATGATGAATTCCTGCGTGAGGATGTGCAGGATCTGCTGGTCGGTCGGGATGTTGACCGCCTTGGCGGTCTCGATCACCCGGGCCACGTCCGTCTGCGTGACCTCCTTGTCCTTGATGGCCACCATCCCGCTCGAGTTGAAGCTGCGGATATGGCTGCCGGCAATGCCGGTGAAGACCTCGGCGATCTTGCAGTCGGCCATCAGCTCGGCCTCCTCCAGCGCCCGCTGGATCGACTGCACGGTGGCCTCGATATTGACCACGACCCCCTTCTTCAGACCCTTGGACTCGGACTGGCCCATCCCGATCACTTCGTAGCTGCCGTCGGGGCGCAGTTCCGCGACCACCGCCGCCACCTTCGAGGTGCCGATGTCGAGACCGACCAGTAAGTCCTTGTATTCCTTGCTCATCGGGTTTTCTCCGCGTTCTTGCTCTTGAGTCGCGTCGGATTGTTATTGGGATTGCCTGCCGGCACCGTTGCCGGGGCCGGTCCTGCGGAGGCCTTGGCCGCTGCCTTGGCTGCCGCGGCAGCCTGGGCGTCGGTCAGGAACCTGACGTTGGCCGCGCGGATCGCGAAGCCGTTGGGATAGCGCAGGTCGGCGTACTCCACCTGCTTGCCCACCTGCTCGGTCACCTGCGGCCAGGCGGCCACGAAGCGCTTGACCCGCGCCTCCATGGCTGCCCGATCCTCATCGGTCTGCTCGCGGCCCAGCTCGATCACCATGCCGTTCGACAGCCGCGTGCGCCACGCATAGCGCGACGACAACGCCACCGACAGCGGCTCGGCCTTCAGCGGCTTGAACCATTGCCGCATGACTTCCAGCTTCTCGACCACATCAGCCTCACTGTCCGGCGGCCCGTCGAGCGCCAGCAGCTGGGCATCTTCCTCGGCCTCGGCGGTATTGGCCACGAACACCTCGCCATAGGTATTGAGGAGCCGGCCGCTGTCCGGGCTGCCCCAGGTACCCAGCGCCTCGTGCTCCTCCACCTCCACCGCCAGCCCGTTCGGCCATTCGCGGCGCACGCTCGCGTGCCGCACCCACGGCACCGACTCGAACGCCTGACGCGCCGCGTTCAGGTCCAACGTAAAGAAATTGCCAGACAGCTTGCCCAGCGCGTTGGCGCGCACGCTCGGCCCGTTCACGTGGCGCAGCGCCTGTCCGTCCATGGCGTGCAGTTCCACATGGGTGATGGCGAACACCGGCCGTTGGGCCAGCCACAGCAGGCCCGCCCCGAGCGCCATCAGCGCCACCAGTGCGTAGAGCACGGAGGCGATCAGGTTGAGGAGGCGCGCGTTATGCCACATGGGTCGGGTTCAGGAGCTGTGCTTGCGTCGAATTACGGTTATCAGGGCTTCCAGTGCTCGTTCGGATGCAGGTCCAGCGTGGCCTGCGCCACCACCTGGATCACGAAGTCCTCATAGCTGATGCCCACCGCGCGCGCCGCCATCGGCACCAGCGAGTGGCCGGTCATGCCGGGGGACGTATTCATTTCCAGCAGGTAAGGCTTGCCGTCGCGGGTCAGCATCACGTCGGCGCGGGCCCAGCCACGGCAGCCGAGCACTCGGAACGCTTCCACGGCCAGGGCGCGCACCTCGTTCTCGAGCGCCTCAGGCAAGGTCGAGGGGCACAGATATTGGGTAACGTCAGTAAAGTACTTATTTTGATAGTCGTAGTTCGACTCGGGCGCGACAATCTTGATGACCGGCAGCGCCTCGGCGGTCGCGCCCTCGCCCACGATGGGGCAAGTCAGCTCCGCGCCGTCGATAAAACTCTCGGCCAGCACGTCGTCATCCAGCACCGCCGCGCGCTCGAAGGCCTCGCGCATCTGGGCGGCGTCCGTGACCTTGGTCAGACCGATCGACGACCCTTCCCGGGCCGGCTTGACGATCAGCGGCAGGCCGAGATCCGCCACCACGGCGTTGAAATCGGTATCGGGGCGCAGCACCGCGAAGCGCGGCGTGGGCAGGCCGTGGGACATCCAGAGCCGCTTGGTGGCGGGCTTGTCCATGGCCAGCGCGGACGCCAGCACGCCACTGCCGGTGTACGGAATGCCCAGCATCTCGAGCATGCCCTGAATCGTGCCGTCCTCGCCGTAGCGGCCATGCAGCGCGATGAAGACGCGGTCGAAGCCGGCTGCGGCCAGTTCGGCCACCGGTTGCAGGGCCGGGTCGAACGGGTGGGCATCCACGCCGCGCGCGCGCAGCGCCGCCAGCACGCCGTTGCCGGACATCAGCGACACCTCGCGTTCGGCCGAACGGCCGCCCAGCAGCACGCCGACCTTGCCCAGCGATTTCGGGTCGATATTGGGATGGGCGACGAAGCTCATGCCTGGCCTCCTGCCGGATTTGCCTGGGTTGTCTGTTGCGATACAAGCTGGCCGGGCACCGCGCCGATCGTGCCGGCGCCCATGGTCACGACCACGTCGCCGGGCCGGACGGCGGTGAGGATGGCCTGCGGCATGTCCTCGATCTGCTCGACGAAGACCGGCTCCACCTTGTTGGCCACGCGCAGCGCGCGGGTCATCGCCCGGCCGTCGGCGGCCACGATGGGCGCCTCGCCGGCGGCGTAGACCTCAGCCAGCAGCAGCGCGTCCACGGTGCCAAGCACCTTCACGAAATCTTCAAAACAGTCGCGCGTCCGCGTGAAGCGGTGGGGCTGGAAGGCCAGCACCAGGCGGCGGCCCGGGAAGGCACCGCGCGCGGCGGCCAGCGTGGCGGCCATTTCCACCGGGTGATGGCCGTAGTCGTCCACCAGCGTGAAGGTGCCCTGGCCGTCGGCCGTGGAGACCTCGCCGTAGCGCTGGAAGCGGCGGCCCACGCCGTGGAACTCGCGCAGCGCCTTGACGATGGCGGCGTCCGGCACCTCCAGCTCGGTGGCAATGGCGATAGCGGCCAGCGCGTTCTGCACGTTATGCAGGCCGGGCAGGTTCAGCACCACGTCGAGCGGCGGCTCGGCATGGCCGTTCAGCTGGCGATGGACGGTGAAATGCATCTGGCCGTCCACCGGGCGCGCGTTGACCGCGCGGATCTGGGCGTCCTCGGCAAAGCCGTAGCGCACCACCGGCTTCGAGACGAACGGCAGGATCTCGCGCACATTCGGGTCATCGACGCACAGCACCGCAATGCCGTAGAACGGCAGCCGCTGGGTGAACTCCACGAACGCCTGCTTGAGCCGGGCGAAATCATGCCCGTAGGTGTCCATGTGGTCCGCGTCGATGTTGGTAATGACTTCCATCACCGGGAACAGGTTCAGGAACGAGGCGTCCGACTCGTCCGCCTCGGCCACGATGAAATCGCCCGTGCCCAGCCGCGCGTTGGCGCCGGCCGAGTTCAGCCGCCCGCCGATCACGAAGGTCGGGTCGAGCCCGCCCTCGGCCAGTACCGACGCCACCAGGCTCGTGGTAGTGGTCTTGCCGTGCGTGCCGGCAATGGCGATGCCCTGCTTCAGGCGCATCAGTTCGGCCAGCATGATCGCGCGCGGCACCACGGGGATGCGGCGCGCCCGGGCGGCCAGCACCTCGGGGTTGTCATTGGTGACCGCCGTGGAGACCACGACGGCGTTGGCACCTTCCACATGGCCGGCGTCGTGGCCATGGAAGACGCGCGCGCCCAGCGTGGCCAGCCGCCGCGTGGCGGCGTTGCTGCCCACGTCCGAGCCCGAGACCTTGTAGCCCAGGTTCAGCAGGACCTCGGCGATGCCGCTCATGCCGGCCCCGCCAATGCCTACGAAGTGGATGTTCTTGACGATGTGCTTCATTGATTCATATATGTCAGTGGCCCGCCATCTCGCGGCAAATCTCGGCGACACGCCGGGTTGCCTCAGGTTTGGCCAGGCCGCGCGCCAGGCGCGCCATGTCTTTCAGTTGTGACCGCGACAGGCTGGCCAGCGTCTGCGCCAGCCCCTCCGCGGTCAATGCGTTCTGTTGCACCAGCAACGCGGCGCCCTGCTTCGACAGGAACTTCGCGTTGGTGGTCTGGTGGTCGTCCACCGCGTGCGGAAACGGCACGAACAGGGCCGCCACACCGGCGGCCGCCACTTCGGAAACCGTCATCGCGCCTGCGCGGCAGATGACCAGGTCGGCGTCGGCATAGGCCGCCGCCATGTCGTCGATGAACGGCACGGTGTCACCCGCCACGCCGGCTGCGGCGTAGTTGGCGCGCAGCGTGTCGATCTGCTTGGCACCGGCCTGATGCCGCACCACCGGGCGCTGGCCTTCGGGCAGCAGCGCGATGGCCTTCGGCACCACGTCATTCAGCGCCGCCGCACCCAGGCTGCCGCCCACCACCAGCACGCGCAGCGGGCCGGTGCGATGGTCGTAGCGCGCCTCGGGCGCCGGCAGGCTCGCCAGTTCCTCGCGCACCGGGTTGCCGGTCCATTCGCTGTTCGGCAGCGCGTCCGGGAAGGCGCACAGCACGCGGTCGGCCACCTTGGCCAGCACCTTGTTGGTCAGGCCAGCAATCGAGTTCTGCTCGTGCAGCACCAGCGGGCGGCCCAGCAGCGACGCCATCATCCCGGCCGGGAAGGTGATGTATCCGCCCATGCCCAGCACCACGTCCGGGCGTACCCGGCGCAGCGCGCCAATGCTCTGCCAGAAGGCGCGCAGCAGGTTCAGCGGCAGCAGCAGCTTGGTGACCAGCCCCTTGCCGCGCAGCCCGCCGAACTGGATGAATTCCATCGGGATGTCGTGCTTCGGCACCAGCGTGGCTTCCATGCCGGTCCGGTTGCCGAGCCAGACCACGCGCCAGCCGGCATCGCGCAGCGCGTGCGCGACCGCCAGCCCCGGGAACACGTGGCCCCCGGTGCCGCCAGCCATCACGAGCAGCGTGCGCGGAGCGCTCATACCTTCCCTCCACGCATCAACACTCGATTTTCGTAGTCAATCCGCAGCACAATCGCCAGCCCGATGCAGTTCATCAGGATGCCCGAGCCGCCATAGCTGACCAGCGGCAGCGTCAGCCCCTTGGTCGGCAGCAGGCCCAGGTTCACGCCCATGTTGATGAAGGTCTGCCAGCCAATCCACACGCCGATGCCCTTGGCGACCAGCCCGGCGAAGGTGCGGTCGAGCTGGAGCGCCGTGCGGCCGATGTCGAAGGCGCGGCGCACGAGCCAGTAGAACAGCACGATCATCACCAGCACGCCGACGAAGCCGAATTCCTCGCCGATCACGGCCAGGATGAAGTCGGTGTGCGCTTCGGGCAGGTAGTGCAGCTTCTCGATGCTGCCGCCCAGGCCCACGCCGGTCCACTCGCCCCGGCCGAACGCGATCAGCGAGTGCGTGAGCTGGTACGCCTTGCCCAGCGCGTTGCTCTCTTCCCACGGGCTCAGGTAGGCAAAAATCCGCTCGCGGCGCCATGGCGAGGCCGTGATCAGCAGCGCGAACGCGCCGATGGCCACGCCGACCAGCCCGGCGAACAGCTTGCCGTTGATGCCGCCGAGGAACAGGATGCCCATCGCCACGGCCGCGATCACCAGGAACGCGCCCATGTCCGGCTCGAGCAGCAGCAGCATGCCCACCAGGACCACGGCCACGCCCATCGGCAGGAAGCCCTTGGACACGGTCTGCATCCATTCCTGCTTGCGCACGGTGTAGTTGGCCGCGTACAGCACCACGGCCAGCTTCATCAGTTCCGACGGCTGGAAGTTCATCACGCCGAGCGGAATCCAGCGCCGCGCGCCGTTCACGCCCTTGCCGACGAACGGCACCAGCACGATCACCAGCAGCAGCAGCGCCACGATGAACAGCTTGGGCGCGTATTTATCCCAGACCTTGACCGGAATCTGGAAGGCCACCAGCCCCGCCGACAGCCCGATGAACAGCGCGAACGCGTGGCGCACCAGGAAGTGGCTCTCGCGGTAGTTGGCGTAGCGCGGCGAGTCAGGCAGCGCGATGGATGCCGAATAGACCATCACCAGGCCGAGCGTCAGCAGCACGATGGCCACCCAGAGCAGCGGCTGGTCGTACTCCATCATCCGGGAGCGCGTGGGCTTGACGCCGGACACGGCGTCGCGCAGCCCGCCCCAGGCGTTGCCGATGGTGGCGCCGATGAAACCGCTGCGCTTGACCTGCGTATCGCTCATGGCAGGATCCCCCGGGACAGGGCCAGTTCTTCCACCGCGCCACGGAACACTTCGGCGCGGTGGACGTAGTTGCGGAACATGTCGAGGCTGGCGCACGCGGGCGAGAGCAGCACCACGTCGCCGGTCTCGGCCAGATGGCACGATTTCTCGACCGCTTCCTCGAGCGTGGCGGCGTCCACCAGCTGCGTGCCGGTGTCAGCCAGCGCGGCGCGCAGCTCGGCGGCGTCCTTGCCGATCAGCACCACGGCACGCGCGTACTGCGCCACCGGCGCCGCCAGCGGCGAGAAGTCCTGACCCTTGCCTTCGCCGCCGGCGATCAGGACCACGCGCTTGTCCAGCCCGGACAGCGCGGCCACCGTGGCGCCCACGTTGGTGCCCTTGCTGTCGTCGAAATACTCGACCTCGTCGATCGTCGCCACCCATTCCACGCGGTGCGGCTCGCCGCGATACTCGCGCAGGCCGTGCAGCAGCGCGTTCATCGGCAGGTCGATGGCGCGGCACAGGGCCAGCGCCGCCATGGCATTGGTGGCGTTGTGCATGCCGCGGATGTGCAGCGCGTCGGCCGGCATCAGGCGCTTGTGGCGCACCGGCACGGCTTCCTCGGCGACCTGCGCGCCCTTGCGGCGGCGCGGCTTCGGCTCGGCATCCGCCTCGGTGTCCGGCTCGGCCAGCACCAGCCAGGGCATGCCGCCTTCGCGCAGCACGCCATAGCTGCCGGCCGTCTCGGGCAGATCGGTGCCAAAGGTGATGAGCGGCGCACCCTCGCGCACCATCGCCATCGTCGCAGCGTCATTGCGGTTCAGCACCTGCACGCACGCCTTGTCGGCCGGCCCGAAGATGCGCGCCTTGGCGGCAGCGTAGGCTTGCATGCTGCCGTGCCAGTCGAGGTGGTCCTGCGTGACATTGAGCACGGTGGCCGCGTGCGGCGCCAGCGTGTGGGTGGTTTCCAGCTGGAAGCTCGACAGTTCGAGCACCCAGACGTCCGGCAGCGTGGCGCTGGCGATGCAGGCCGACAGCTTGTCCAGCGCGGACGGGCTGATATTGCCGGCCACGGCCACGGTCTTGCCGGCACGCTCGACCAGCCGCCCGGTCAGCGCCGTGGTGGTGGTCTTGCCGTTCGTCCCGGTGATGGCCAGCACGCGCGGCGCGTAGCCGGACGTGCTTTCCAGATAGCCAAGCGCCTGGGCGAACAGTTCGATCTCGCCCCAGACCGGGATGCCGCGCGCGGCGGCAGCGTCGAGCACGGCCTTCGTGCCCGCTTCCAGCGGCGACAGGCCCGGACTGATCGCCACCAGGCCGATGCCGTCGAGCAAGGACTCGGAAAATGGCCCGCCCACGAACTCGGCCGTGGTCAGTTCCGCCTGCAGGAAGGCGAGATTGGCGGGCGCCTCGCGGGTGTCGGCCACGCGCACGCGGCAGCCGTTCAGGCCGCACCAGCGTGACATGGCCAGCCCCGACTCGCCGAGGCCCAGTACCAGCACATGAGGTTTCTGCAACACGCCAAACACTTCGATTTCCCGCCTTTACTAATTAGAGAGTGGATCCGGTCAACGCAGCTTCAGCGTCGACAGCCCGATCAGCACCAGCAGCATCGTGATGATCCAGAACCGCACGGTGACCTGCGTTTCCTTCCAGCCGCTCAGCTCGAAATGGTGGTGCAGCGGCGCCATGCGGAACAGCCGCCGGCCCTCGCCGTAGCGGCGCTTGGTGAACTTGAACCAGGTCACCTGGAGCATCACCGACACCGTTTCCACCACGAAGATGCCGCCCATCACGAACAGCACGATTTCCTGCCGCACGATCACGGCGATGGTGCCGAGCGCGCCGCCCAGCGCCAGCGCGCCCACGTCGCCCATGAACACCTTGGCCGGATGCGCGTTGAACCAGAGGAACGCCAGCCCCGCCCCGGCCATCGCCGAGCAGAAGATCAGCAGCTCGCCCGCGCCCGGGATGTGCGGGAACAGCAGGTACTTGCTGTAGACCGTGTTACCCATCACATAGGCAAACACGCCCAGGCCGCCGCCTACCAGCACCACCGGCATGATCACCAGGCCGTCCAGGCCATCGGTCAGGTTCACGGCGTTGCTCGAGCCGACGATCACGAGGTAGGTCAGCACGATGAAGCCCATCACGCCCAGCGGGTAGCTGACTTCTTTGAAGAAGGGCACGATCAGGTTGGTCTTGTACGGCACGTCGGCCCACATGCCGCCCTCGATCCAGCTCAGGAACAGGCTCCATACGCGCACGTTGCTGGCCTCGGATACCGAGAACGCCAGGTAGACCGCCGCCACCAGCCCGATCAGCGTCTGCCAGAAGAACTTCTCGCGGCTCGACATGCCACGCGGATCGCGATACACCACCTTGCGGTAGTCATCCACCCAGCCGATGGCGCCGTAGCCCACCGTCACCAGCAGCACTACCCAGATGAAGCGGTTGCCCCAGTCGCACCAGAGCAGCGTGGAAATGCCGATGGAGAGCAGCACCAGCACCCCGCCCATGGTCGGCGTGCCCGACTTCACGAGGTGGGTCTGCGGGCCGATCGTGCGCACGGCCTGGCCGATCTTCAGTTCGGTCAGGCGACGGATCACCCACGGCCCGAAGCCGAGGCCGATCACCAGCGCGGTGAGGTTGGCCGCCACCGCGCGGAAGGTCAGGTAGTTGACGACCCGCAGGAAGCTGTAATCGTTTTGCAGCCACTGGGCCAGAGCCAATAACATCGTGTGTCTTCAGTTAGTGAGCGGAAAGTGTTGCGACCAGCGCATCGACCATCCGTTCCATGCGCATGAAGCGCGATCCCTTCACCAGCACGGCCGATGCCCCGGCTACCGTGCCCTCCTTGTCTTCGCGCAGCGCCTGCGCCAGGTCTTCCGCCTTGTCGAACTGGCGGCCCGCCGGCCCGTAGGCCTGCACCGCGTGCGGCGCCAGCTGGCCCGTGGCCCAGAGCGCCTCGATGCCGCGCGTACGTGCGTAGTCGCCAATCTCGGCGTGGAAGGCCGGGCCCTGGTTGCCGACCTCGCCCATGTCGCCCAGCACCAGCAGGCGCGGCGCGGCAAACCCGGCCAGCACGTCGATGGCGGCGCGCATGGAATCCGGGTTGGCGTTGTAGGTATCGTCGATCAGGACCGTGCCGGCCGCCGTGTGCTTGACCTGCAAGCGCCCCTTCACGGCCGTGAAGCCGACGATGCCGGCCTGGATGGCGGCCACGTCCACGCCCGCCGCCAGCGCGCAGGCCGTGGCGGCCAGCGCGTTGCGCACGTTGTGGGCGCCCAGCAGTTGCAGGCGCAGGTCGAAAGTCTGGCCGGGCGCGGTCACATGGAGCACCTGCACGCCGTCATCGAGCGACACCGTGGCGCGCACGTCGGCCGACGGATCGGTCCCGAAAGCCATCACCCGCCGTCCGGCCGCTGCCTGGCGCCAGATCTGTGCATGCGCGCCGCCGCTCTCGGCATCCACCGGGAACACCGCCACGCCATCGGCCGGCAGCGCGGCCAGCGCGCTGGCGTGCTCGTGCGCCACCGCCTCCACGCTGACCATGAATTCCTGGTGCTCGCGCTGGGCGTTGGTGATCACGGCCACGGTCGGCTGGGCGATGCCGGCCAGGTAGACCGTCTCGCCCGGATGGTTCATGCCGAGTTCCAGCACCGCCAGCTTGTGGTGCGCGCGCAGGCGCAGCACCGTCAGCGGCAGGCCGATATCGTTGTTCAGGTTGCCCCCCGTGGCCAGCCGGTCCGACTCGCCCACGGCGGCGGCGAAGATCGCCGCGATCATTTCCTTGACCGTGGTCTTGCCGTTGCTGCCGGTCACGGCCACGGTGGGCAGCGTGAACTGGCGGCGCCAGCCTGCGCCGAGTTCGCCCAGGCCGATGCGCGTGTCCGGGACGACGATGGCCGGCACATCGAGGCCGGTCTCGCGGCTCACCAGCACGGCGGTCGCACCGCGCGCGATCACATCGGCCAGGAAATCATGGGCGTCGAAGCGTTCGCCCTGGAGCGCGACAAACAGGTCGCCGGGCTCGACGGTACGGCTGTCGGTGTGTACGCGCGTGAACGTGCGCGAGGCATCACCCACCACACGGGCGCCGGCCATCCAGCCGGCGGCTTGCTGCAAATTGGTCATCGTGGTCTGGTTCATGCCGACACCCCCCGGGTGCCCAGCGTCAGGCGCACGTGCTCGCGGTCGGAGAATGGGCGCTTCTTGCCCTGGATCTCCTGCGTGGCCTCGTGGCCCTTGCCGGCCACCAGCACCACGTCGGCCGTGGCCGCGTGCTTGATGGCATAGAGGATGGCGGCGGCGCGATCCTCGACCAGCCGGGCGCGGGCACGGTCCTGCATGCCGTCGGCGATGGCCTCGAGGATGTCGCGCGGATCTTCGCTGCGCGGGTTGTCGCTGGTCAGGATGATGTCGTCGGCAAGGCGCTCGGCCACGCCGCCCATCAGCGGGCGCTTGGTGGCGTCGCGGTCGCCACCGCAGCCGAACACGCACCAGAGCCGGCCCTGACGGGCCTCGGCCACCGGGCGCAGCGCGGCCAGCGTCTGCGCGAGCGCGTCTGGCGTGTGGGCATAGTCAACCACGGCCAGCGGGGCATCCTGCCCGCCGAACAGTTCCATGCGGCCGTCCACCGGCGTCAGGGTGCGCAGCGCGGCGAGCGCAGCATCCCACGCCACGCCCTGCGCCAGCGCGGCGCCGAGCACGGCCAGCAGGTTGCTGACGTTGAATTTGCCGATCATCGGCGTGGTGACGTCGGCGCTGCCGAAGCTCCCGTCGACGTGGAAGGCGGTGCCGGTGGCCGTGGCGCGCACCCCGGAGGCGCGCAGCCACTGGCCGCGGGCGGCGGAGGCACCGGCGGCGCCGTCGATCCCATATTCGATCACCTGCGGCGCGGTCACGGCGGCGGCGTTGCCGGCCAGCAGACGGCGGCCCATGGCGTCATCGCGGTTGATCACGGCGGCGCGCAGGCCATCCCACTGGAACAGGCGCGCCTTGGCCGCCTCGTACTCGGCCATCGTGCCGTGGTAGTCCAGGTGGTCCTGCGTCAGGTTGGTCAGCACGGCCACGGCAAACCCGGTGCCGGCCACGCGGCCCTGTTCCAGGCCGTGCGACGACACTTCCATGGCGATGGCGCGCGCGCCGGCATCGTGGAGGTCGGCCAGGCTGGCCTGAAGCTGGACGGCGTCCGGCGTGGTGAAGCCGGTGGCCTGCAGGGCATCGGGGAAGCCGGTGCCGAGCGTACCGATGGTGGCGCAGCGCGTGCCGGTGGCCTGGAGCAGGCGAGCCAGCCATTGCGCGCACGAGGTCTTGCCGTTGGTCCCGGTGATGCCGGTCACGGTCAGGCCGCGCGCGGGCACGCCATGCCAGCCGGCGGCAATCGGGCCGGCCAGTTCGTGCAACTGGGAAATCGCCAGGTGCGGCACGGTATCGCCATGCGTCCAAGCGTAGTCATCGGCTTCATGGACGATGGCCGAGGCGCCAGCGGCGATGGCCTTGTCGATATGCGGCCGGCCGTCCGTGGCCAGCCGGTCGTTGCCGAGCACGTAGGCGAAGAACACATCGCCGGGCTGCAGGCGGCGCGTATCGCCGGTGAGCCGGGCCGCAGCGGGTGCGTGCGTACGCAGCCAGGCCAGCGCGTTGCTGGCCTGGGCGGAGACTTCGAGGGGGAGCAGCGGCTTGGCCGTCATGGCGTCGCGGCCCATGGTTCGCTCTCCTGCACCTTGTCCGTCACCATTAGCTGGCGGATCGGCGAATCGGGCTGCACGTTCAGCGCTCGCAGCGCCCCGCCGGTGATCGCCGCGAAGACCGGGCCGGCCACTGCGCCGCCGTAGTGGCTGCCGACGGTCGGCTCGTCCACGCTGACCGCCACGATCACGCGCGGGTTGGACATCGGCGCCAGGCCGATGAACGATGCCCGGTACTTGCTGCGGTCGTAGCCGCGTCCCACGTGTTTGTACGCCGTACCGGTCTTGCCGCCCACGCGGTAGCCCATCACCTGGGCCTCTGGCGCGGTGCCGCCCGGCGCGGTCACGGTTTCCAGCATGCCGCGCACATCGCGCGCCACCTGTGGCTTGAGGATGCGCTCGCCGGTGGCCGGGCCGTTGGTCTTGAAGATCGACACCGGAATCAGCTCGCCGTCATGGGCGAAGATCGTGTAGGCGTGCGCCACCTGGAACAGCGACACCGACAGGCCATAGCCGTACGACATCGTCGCCTGTTCGATCGGGCGCCAGCTCTTCCAGGGCCGCACGCGGCCGGCCACGGCGCCTGGGAAGCCGATCTTCGGCGCCTGCCCCAGGCCAACGCTGGTATACATATCCCACATTTCCTGCGGCTTCATCAGCATCGCGATCTTGGTCGTGCCGATGTTGCTCGACTTCTGGATCACGCCGGACACCGTCAGCGCGCCGTAGTTGTGGGTGTCGCTGATCGTGGCGCCCTCGAACTGGTACTTGCCCGTGGTGGCCACCACCGTGGACGGCGTGACGCGGCCCAGTTGCAGCGCCAGCCCGATCGAGATCGGCTTCATCATCGAGCCGGGCTCGAAGGTATCGGTCAGCACCCGGTTGCGCAGCTGCTCGCCGGAGAGGCGCGTACGGTCGTTCGGGTTGTAGGTGGGCCAGTTGGCCAGCGCCAGCACCTCGCCGGTCTGGGCGTCTAGCACCACCGCGCTGGCCGCCTTGGCCTTACTGCGCTCGGCCACGGCCTTGACCTCGTTGTAGGCCAGGTACTGGATCTTGGCGTCGATGGACAGCTGCATGTCCTCGCCGTCGCGCGGGGTCTTGAGGATGCCGACGTCTTCCACCACCCGGCCGAGCCGGTCCTTGATGACCTGGCGTGCGCCCGAGCGGCCGGCCAGCACGCCTTCGCGCGCCAGTTCCACGCCTTCCTGGCCCTTGTCCTCGACGTTGGTGAAGCCGACGATGTGCGCCATCGCCTCGCCTTCCGGGTAGAACCGCTTGTATTCGCGCGTCTGGTGCACGCCCTCGATCTTGAGCGCGGCGATCTTGTCGGCGGCGTCAGGCAGCACCTGCCGCTTCAGGTAGACGAAGCTCTTGTCTTCGGAGAGCTTGGCCTTGAGTTCCTTCTCGGACATTTCCAGCAGCTTCGCCAGTTGGCGGATGCGCTGCGGCTCGATGTCGCTCGACACGTCCTCGGGCACGGCCCAGATCGCTTTGACTGGCAGGCTGGTGGCCAGCACCAGCCCGTTGCGGTCCAGGATCTTGCCGCGCGTGGCAGGCAGCTCGAGCGTGCGCTGGAAGCGCTTCTTGCCCTCGGCCTCATAGAACTGGTTGCCGGGGCCCTGGATCCACAGCGCGCGGGCGGCCAGCGCCAGGAACGCGGCGAACATCAGGAACACCACCAGCTTGGAGCGCCACATCGGCAGGCGCAGTCCCAGCACCGGGCTGGCGGAGAACTGGCCGGTGCGCGGGCGCGCGGCGCCCCCAGCTGCCTGGCGGCCAGTGCGGGCGCGGTTCAGCGAGGGGCGGGCCATGCTCATTTGGCGGCTCCCCCGGCGGCGGGTCTTTCGGCCGGCTTTTCCGCATCAGGCGGCGTGTTGGGCAGCACCACGCCCTGCAGGTACTGGGTACGGCCGGCCAGCGCCGGCGCCATCTTGAGCTGGGTGCGCGCGGCATCGGCAATGCGCGCGCTCTTGCCGAGCGCGCTCTGCTGGTACTGCAGGCGCGACCAGTCGATATCGAGCTGCTTCTCCTCGGACTGCGCGCGCTCCAGCGCCACGAACAGCGTGCGCGCCTGGTGCTGCGCGCTGACCAGGGACAGCGCGCAGAGCAGGAGGGCGGCAAGGAGGAAGAAGGTCAGGCGATTCATGCCGGGCGGGCCTCCGGCAGCTTTTCGGCCACGCGCATCACGGCGGAGCGGGCGCGCGGGTTGTCGGCCACCTCATCGGCGCCGGGCTTGAAGCGGCCCAGCAGCTTGAGCGTGGGCTGCGGCAGGTCGGCGGCGCGCAGGGGCGCGCGGCGCAGCGCGGGGTCAGCGTCCTGCTGCGGGCGCGCGTGCGCCTGCATGAACCGCTTGACGATGCGGTCCTCCAGCGAATGGAAACTGATCACCACGAGGCGGCCCCCCACCTGCAACAGCTCGTAAGCCGCCTTCAGCCCGGCCTCGAGGTCCGCAAGCTCTTGATTGATGTGAATCCGTAGAGCTTGAAAGGTGCGGGTCGCAGGGTCCTGACCCTTCTCGCGTGTTTTGACGGCTTTCGCCACGAGCGCGGCAAGGTCTGAAGTAGTGACGAGTGCTCCGCCATCGCCGGGTTCGCTCCGGCGAGCAACAATCGCCTTTGCAATCTGTACAGCAAACCGTTCTTCCCCATAGTCTCGTATCACCCTGGCAATGTCTTGCTCGTCCGCCTGTGCAAGCCACTCGGCGGCAGTCATGCCGCGCGTGGTGTCCATGCGCATGTCCAGCGGGCCCTCGAAACGAAAGGAAAACCCCCTCGCCGCCTCGTCGATCTGGGGCGAGCTGATTCCCAGGTCGAGCAGCACGCCCGCCAGCGGACCACGGCCGGCCAGCCGCCCGGCCATGTCGCCAAAGCTTGCGTGCTCAATGGAGAAGCGGGCATCCCCGATGGTGCCCGCTTCTGCGATTGCTGCCGGATCCTTGTCGAATGCGACGAGGGTGCCGGCTGGCCCCAACCGGGCCAGGATCGCCCGGCTGTGCCCGCCCCTGCCGAACGTGCCGTCCACGTAGGCGCCGTCGGGCCGCCAGACGAGCGCCTCGACGGCCTCGTCCAGCAACACGGTGCGATGGCGCAGGGTGGTGGACCCCGGCGTTCCGGTAGGGCTCATGACCTCTTCAGAAAGAGAAATTCTTCAATGCGTCCGGCATGCCTTGTGCCATCGCCTGCTGTTCCTTGGCGGCGTAGGTGGCGGCGTCCCAGACTTCGAAATGGCTGCCCATACCGAGCAGCATGACTTCCTTGTCGAGCATGGCGGCACTGCGCAGCTCCGGTGCAATCAGCACACGGCCCGCGCCATCCATTTCCACGTCGGCGGCGTTGCCCAGGAAGATCCGCTTCCACCAGTGCGCATCCATCGGCAGTGCCGCGATACGGCTACGGAAGGTCTCCCACTCGGGGCGGGGAAAGAGCAACAGGCATCCATCCGGGTGCTTGGTCAGCGTCACCCGGCCTTCGGCCTGCTGTTGCAGCGCTTCGCGGTGCCTGGCCGGAATCGACATCCGACCCTTGGCATCGAGCGACAGCGCAGATGCTCCCTGAAACAAGCTATGCCCCCCGATTGCCGCCGGCTTACGCGCCGTGCGGCAGGTCGAACCATCCTGTCCGGTCTGTTCGAATCATCGCAGACGCGGGCCGCTTTATCACACAAAAATACACTTCCTCACACTATTTCCCACTTTAGAGGAAGCGGTATAGCGGGTCAAGGCTCGCCATCGGGCGAAAAACGGGGTTTTTTGAATCAGAACAAAGACTTAGCGCGTTGACTTCACGCACCACGAAAGGGAATCCTTAATGAAATGAAGATCTTAGGGAGCAAAGCAGAGAAACCACCTGAGAACTGCCGAGGGAGGGACTGCCGACAACGCTGGGCGAATTCCGTTCCGCGTTGTCGCGAAGGATACAACGTTTTGCCGCGAGCCCCGATTGCACAAGGGCTCACGGGACTTTTCCACAGGCCGGGCGGGCAGCCGGTCAGGTCGGCCGCCGGAATTCAGATGCGATAGGCGGTGGTGGTCATCACGCGCGAGGCGGCACGCATCAGCGCACGCACCGGGGCGGGCAGCGGCAGGCCGCCGGCATCGCGCGCGGCATCGCCGTGGCGGATTTCGTCGTCGCGCATCTGTTCGAGAATGGCGCGGCTGCGGCCATCGGCGGTCGGCAGTTGGTCGAGGTGGCCGGTCAGGTGATGCTCGACCTGTCGCTCGGTCTCGGCGACGAAGCCCAGGCTCACGCGGTCACCGGCGCGGCCGGCCAGAAAGCCGATGGCGAACGCGCCGGCGTACCAGACCGGGTTCAGCAGGCTCGGGCGCGAGCCAAGTTCACGCAGGCGCTCGGCACACCAGGCGAGGTGGTCTTCCTCCTCGCGCGCGGCGGCATCCATCTGCGCCCTTACCGGCGCGGTGCGCGCCGTGATCTTCTGCGCCTGGTACAGGGCCTGCGCGCAGACCTCGCCGACATGGTTGATACGCATCAGCCCGGCCACATGCCGGCGCGCATCCGCGCTCAGTTCGTCCGTGTCCGGCGCGAGGCGGTCAGCCGGGTTCGGCCGGCCGGCCCGGGTCGCGCCCGCGATGGCGCGCAGCGCCACGTCGAATTCTTGGATCAGCGTATCCATGTCTGCGATGTCTATCGATTCGGTCAATCAGTGATGCGTCAAGCTTCAAGCACCCGTTTGAGCCACATTCCAAGCCGCCGATCCGATCCCCCACCAACGGGGGAGGCCGGGGCCGGCCGCGCCTCGGGATTTCCCCGCATTGTACCCGGCGCCTGTCCGCACGCCCCCGGCGGCAAGCCGCGAGCAGCCCGCAACGCTACGCCTGGACTGGATTTCCGTACCCAGAAACCCTGAGTTGTGAAAACAAGACAAGACGTTTACCTCAGGGTCAACAAAATGCGCGCTTTTGCTAGAGTGACCGACAGCTTCCATGGAAGTTAAGCGCAGAAGAGTGGAGAGAGGGCTCAGGAGGTTCTTCGGCGCTTCATCTAATAATTCTTAAGTGGAGATAACCCAGCATGAAAAAGTCGCTAATCGCGCTTGCCGCGATGGGCGCGTTTGCCAGCGCGGCAAACGCCCAGACGAGCGTGACGCTGTACGGCGTCGTGGACGTGCCGATCGAATATAACAACCACCTGGCACCGGGCTTCAACACCAATCCGGCGACGTGGGGCCCGAATGGCCGCCCGCCTTCGCTGGCCGGTGGCGGCAGCCGCGTCGGCCTGCAGACCGGCGGCGGCCTGTCCGGCTCGCGTTGGGGCCTGCGCGGTACCGAAGACCTCGGTGGCGGCCTGAAGGCGCTGTTCGTGCTGGAATCCGGTTTTGGCCTCGACGATGGCCGCTCGCAGCAAGGCGGCCGCCTGTTCGGTCGTCAGGCCTACGTGGGCATGCAGAGCGACAAGCTCGGCCGCCTGACCTTCGGCCGCCAGTACACGACGATGTTCGATATGTTCGCGAACTTCTCGCCGACCGGCTACGCCACGATCTACGAACCGGTGGTGGCCCAGCTGGGTACCAACTTCCGTTCGGACAACACGGTCAAATACACCGCCGTGCTCGGCCCGGTCACGGCCGAGGCGCACTGGAGCTTCGGCACCGGCGTGGGCGCCATCGGCCCCGTGCCGCTGGCCAACGCGGGCGCTGGCGAAGCCGCCGGCAACTTCAACAACAATGCGGGCGGCGGCGCCGGCCTGCTGTACCTCTCCGGCCCGTTCGGCCTGACGGTGGCCTATGACGAATGGCGTCCGACCACCACGATCGGCTCGCCGGGCAAGTCGCGCAAAGTCGGCGGCGCCGGCAGCTACACATTCGGTCCGTTCAAGGCGATGCTGGGCTACCGCTACGGCATGATCGAGGACAACGGCGGCAACACGCTCCAGCGCGACAACTATTACTGGGCCGGCCTGAACTACCAGGTCACCGCGCCGCTGGGCCTGACGCTGGCGTACTACTATGACGACCTGAAGACGCTGCGCGCTTCCAACGCCTTCGTCGCTGACAACCCGGCCAACCCGTGGCAGGTCAGCTTCATCGCCGACTACAACTTCTCGAAGCGCACCGACGTCTACCTGACGGCCGGCTACGCCAAGAACTCGGGCCTGAATTTCGACACCTCGGCCGTGAGCTTCGCCAACGGCTACTTCATGCAACAGGGCAAGAACAGCCAGATCGGCGTGGCACTCGGTATCCGCCACAAGTTCTGACCTGAGGCAGGTTGGGGAGGAAAGGCGCCTGCGGGCGCCTTTTTTCGTTTCGGTGTCATGACCGTGGCATGACCGTGGCATGACCGTGGCATGACTGTGGCATGGCCGGTAAGGGCTTCACCTCATCCGCGAAGTGGCGCTGGCGAGACTAGAATGGCCCCGAGACCGGAAGACCAGACAGCCGGCCGCCAACAGGAGACCCTCATGCACCACCCCCGCCGGCACGCCCTTGCGCTGCTGCTGTCCGCCGCCCTGGCTTCCCTCGCCCTGCCCGCGTCCACCGCGTTTGCCGCCGATCCGTACCCGAACAAGCCGATCCGCCTCGTGGTGCCCTTCCCGGCCGGCGGCACCACCGACATCCTCGCGCGGGCCGTGGCCGCCGAGCTGTCCAAGCTGCCCGGCTGGAACGTGGTGGTCGACAACAAACCCGGCGCGGGCGGCAATATCGGCACGGACATCGTCGCCAAGTCCGCCCCGGACGGCTACACCCTGCTGATGGGCACCGTCGGCACGCACGGCATCAACCAGTCGCTCTACGCCAAGCTCCCGTTCGATCCGATCAAGGATTTCGTGCCGATCACCGAGGTGGCGTCGGTGCCGAACGTGCTGGTGGTGAACCCGGCCTTCGCGCAGCAGAACAAGATCAACAGCGTGAATGACCTGATCGCCTACGCGCGCGCCAATCCGGGCAAGCTGAACATGGCGTCCAGCGGCAACGGCACGTCCATCCACCTGGCCGGTGAGCTGTTCAAGACCCAGACCAAGACCTTCATGGTCCACTTCCCGTACCGTGGCAGCGGCCCGGCGCTGACCGACCTGTCCGGCGGCACCATGCAGCTGATGTTCGACAACCTGCCCTCGTCGATGCAGCTCATCAAGAGCGGCAAGCTCAAGGCACTGGCGGTGACCAGCGCCAAGCCGTCGCCGGCCCTGCCCGACCTGCCGACCGTGGCGGCGGCGGCCAAGCTGCCGAACTTCGAGGCCAGCTCGTGGTTCGGCCTGCTGGCGCCGGCTGGCACGCCAGGCGACATCGTCCACCGCATCCAGCAGGAAGTGGCCAAGAGCCTGGCCACGCCGGCCGTGCGGGAGCGCATGCTGGCCCAGGGCGCCGATCCGGTCGGCAACACGCCCGAGCAGTTCGCCGCGTTCATCCGGGCCGAAACGACCAAATGGGCCAAGGTGGTGAAGGACTCGGGCGCCAAGGTCGATTAAGTACGTCGATTAAGTACGTCGATTAAGGACGCCGACAGAGGACGTCGACAAAGGGCGTCGATCTCCGGGGCATTGCACCGGGCCAGCGCATATACTTGAGGCGTCAAACGTTTTGCCTGTCCTGGTATCGCAATGCCCACTTCGCCCACAGCCCACGCAGCGCCCCCGAGCGCCGACCTTGCGCCGGTAGACCTCGAGACCCGCGTCGGCGAGACCAGCCACGAGGCCTTGCGCCTCTGGCTGCGCCTGTTGACCTGCACCAACCTCGTGGAGGGCGACATCCGCTCGCGGCTGCGCCAGGAGTTCGCGGTCACGCTGCCGCGCTTCGACCTGATGTCCCAGCTCGACCGCCACCCCGAGGGCCTCAAGATGGGCGAGTTGTCCCGCCGGATGATGGTGACCGGCGGCAACGTCACCGGCATCACCGACCAGCTCCAGCAGGAGGGCCTGGTCACGCGCGAGGCGCTGCCCACGGACCGCCGCGCCTACCTGATCCGCCTGACCCCTGCCGGCCGCGAGGCGTTCTCGCGCATGGCCCGCGCGCACGAGGCCTGGGTGGAACAACTGTTTTCCGGACTGGCCGAGACGGACCGCCGCGCGCTGTTCCGCCTGCTGGGCCGGCTCAAAACCAGCCTTACCGGCTGAGATGCCATGAAAACCCTGTTCCGCCCGATCCTGACCCTTGCCACGGCCGCCGTGGCGGCAGCCTTGTCCGGCTGCGCCCCGACGTCACCAGCCGCCCCGCAGGTGGCGCCGCAGGTGACGCCGATAAATGCCACGATCAAGCTGGGCCGCGTGATCGAGAGAACGTACCTGACCCGTGTGGAGGTGCCCGATGGGGGCGGCTACCCCGGCTATGGCGTGGGTGTGGGAGCCGCCGGTGTCGGCGGCGGAGGCGGGCATGGCGGCGGCGCCGTGGGACTGGGATTTTCGATCGACCTGACGCAGCTGTTCAACCGCCGGCCGCCGCAGCAGATCGACCTGTTCCTGTACAAGGTGCAGGCCGCGGACGGTACCGTGGTGAACGTCAACGCGCCGGCGCTGGCCGGCCTGGAGCCTGGCGCCTGCGCCCGGGTGATCTATCCGGACGGCGCGCCCCAGCCGCTGATCGCGCCCTCGAGCGAGTGCTGAGGGCGCCCGGCTGATCGAAGCGGATTACGCCGCCTTGCGGCTGTCGCGCAGTTCGCGGCGCAGGATCTTGCCGACGTTGGTCTTGGGCAGCTCGGTGCGGAACTCGACGTACTTCGGCCGCTTGTAGCCGGTGAGCCGTTCCTTGCAGAACGCGATGACATCGGCCTCGGACAGCGCCGGGTCCTTCTTCACCACGAACAGCTTCACCACCTCGCCCGAATGCTGGTCCGGCACCCCGACAGCAGCCACTTCCAGCACGCCCGGGCACTCCGCGACCACGCCTTCCACCTCGTTCGGATACACGTTGAAGCCCGACACCAGGATCATGTCCTTCTTGCGATCGACGATCTTGGTGTAGCCGCGCTCGTCCATGATGCCGATGTCGCCGGTCTTGAAGAAGCCGTCCGGCGTCATGACCTTGGCCGTCTCGTCCGGGCGATTCCAGTAGCCGGCCATCACCTGCGGACCGCGCAGGCAGATCTCGCCCGGCTGGCCGAGCGGCAGTTCGTTGCCGTCGTCGTCGCGGATCGACACCTCGGTGGAAGGCAGCGGCAGGCCGATGGTGCCCGAGAAGGTGTCCGTGTCCGTGGGGTTGCAGGTGGCCGACGGCGAGGTCTCGGACAGCCCGTAGCCCTCGATGACCGGGCAGCCGGTCCTGGCCAGCCAGTTCTTGGCCACCGCCTCCTGCACCGCCATGCCGCCACCGTTGGCCACGCGCAGGCCCGAGAAATCGACCTTGCCGATGTCCGGATGGTTCAGCAGCGCGTTGTAGAGCGTGTTCACCGCCGGGAACATGTTGAACTTGTACTTCTGGAGTTCCTTGACGAAGCCCGGGATGTCGCGCGGGTTCGGAATCAGGATGCTCAGCCCGCCGCTGCGCATGCCCAGCAGGCAGCAGACCGTCAGCGCGAAGATGTGATACAGCGGCAGCGCGGTGATCGTGATGACCTGGTCGATCGGCGCACCCTTGGCCAGCGCCGGCTGCATCCAGGCTTCGGATTGCAACACGTTCGACACAATGTTCCGGTGCAGCAGCGTGGCGCCCTTCGAGATCCCCGTGGTGCCGCCCGTGTATTGCAGGAAGGCGATGTCGTCCGGGCCGGTGTCCACCGGCTTCAGCGTCATCCTGGCGCCTTCGGCCAGCACGTCGTTGAAGCGCACGCAGTGCGGCAGCTCCCAGGCCGGCACCATCTTCTTGACGTTGCGCACGACGAAATTGACCACGGCGCCCTTCACGGTGCCGAGCATGTCGCCCATGCTCGCCACCACCACGTGCTTCACCGGCGTGGCCGGCAGCACGGCCTGGAGCGTGGCGGCAAAGTTCTCGAGGATGACGATGGCCTCGGCGCCGCTGTCCTTCAACTGGTGCTCCAGTTCACGCGGCGTGTAGAGCGGGTTGACGTTGACCACCACGTAGCCGGCGCGCAGCACGGCGGCCAGCACCACCGGGTACTGGAGCACGTTCGGCATCATGATGGCCACGCGTGCGCCGGGGCGCAGGCCGCGCGACTGGAGCCAGGCCGCGAAATGCCTGGACAGCTGGTCCAGCTCGCCATAGGTAATGGCGCGGTCCATGCAGATGAAGGCGCGACGGTCGGCGTAGGTACGGAACGATTCCTCGAGCAACTGGGCCAGCGAACGGAACTGACTGGCGTCGATCTCTGCCGGTACGCCCGCCGGATAATGTTTCAGCCACAGCTTTTCCATACCGTCTCCTGAATTTCTGAATGGTCGTTCGATTTTTTGGGAATGCTAAACGTGCACGCCCCGCCAGACAACACGTTAGACGAAGTCCTCCACCCACCGGAATCGTGAAATCGTGAATTATGCGCCACTCGGCGCGAGTCGCGAGGGAATACCCCTAGCGCCCTGAAACCCAGCGACGCTGCTGGCTTCGGCTCGCCCTCAGCTCGGCTGTACCAGCTTCATCATGTTGGACGCCAGCTCCTGGGCGAGGGTTTCCTCGTCCATGCGCCCGGGCTCGTGCCAGGTGTACATGAAGCCGATCACGCCGCCCATGGAATGCGCGGTCACGCGGGCATCCCCGAACGCGAACACGCCGGTGGCGCGCCCTTCCTCGAGCAGGCCGTAGAGGTCGCGGTAGAAATCGCGCGCCATGGTGTTGAGCCACGCCACGGTGTCCGGCCTCAGGTACTGGTTGTCGCGGAAACTCAGCGCCGCCGCCACGTGGCAGCGCACGCAGCGCCGTGCCATCTCCAGCAGGCAGGCGTGCAGGCGCTCGCGCACGGGCAGTGCCGGGTCGGCTGTCTCGCGGATCACCGGCAGGCAGGTCTGGGCCGACTCGCGGCACAGGATGTCGAAGATCTCGTACTTGTCAGCGAAGTAGTAATAGACCGCCGGCTTGGTCACCCCGAGCGCCCGGCACAGGTCGTTCATGGTCATGCCGGGGTAGCCCTTGGTGTAGAAGAGCTGGGCGGCGGCATCCAGGATCTGGCGGCGGCGCGCTTCCTGCCGCTCGGCAACGTGCGAGCGCGCCGGACCGTCGTCGGCCAGCGTGGCGGCTTCATCGGCGCGCGGCACGGCGCCGGTTTTCCTGGAGGGGGGTGGCATAGGGCAATTTTCTCATGCGGCGCGCGCTCCACCATCGGGAAACACGCGGCTTGACGGATTGGGCGGGAAGGCGGCGGGTTCTACCGCCCGGTATCGCCCTTGTCTGGGGATTGTGCCGACAGGGGCTTGGGCGGCGGAGGCTGCGGCGGCGACGGTGGCGTGACCTCGGTGGCCGGCGGCGCCAGCCGGCGCAGCGCGGCGTCGCGCTCGGCCGGCGGGAGGTCGCCCAGGCGGCGCGCCTCGGCGTAGAAACGGGTCCAGTCGCCGTCCGACCTGGCCAGCAGCGCGGTGAAGGCGGGCACCCATTGCTGGTAGGTGGCCACGGCGGCCAGGTGGGCATTGGTCAGCGGCTGGTCGAACCAGCGGTCGTAGCCGCTGTAGTTGCCCCACGCGGCGCGCTTCTGCGCGTAGTCTTCGCGCAGTTCGGTGAAGATCCGCGCCTTGCCCTGGCGTTTGGCCTCCTCGTCCAGCGGGGCGCGGTACAGCGCCACGAGCTTGTCGCGCGTGTGCAGCAGCATGGCGCGGAAGTCGCGCCGGCGGCTGTCGTAGATCTGGTAGCTGGCGCGGGCGTCCGCCGAGGCGGCCTGCGCCAGCCATTGCTCCACCCCGGCCGTCTCCACGGCGGTGGCGAACGACTCGTTGAACGCGGTGTCGTTGCGCACGTAGACCACCTGATGGGCCAGTTCGTGGAAGATCAGCCGGGCCAGTTCGCCCTCGGGCTGGTAGACGAAGGTGTTGAGTAGCGGATCGTCGAAATAACCGAGCGTCGAATAGGCCGGGATGCCGGCCACGTAGGTCTCGAAGCCCTCCCGGCGCAGATCCTTCGCGTAGTGCTCGGCGTCCTGGGGATCGTAATAACCGCGATACGCGATGCAGCCGACGATCGGGAAGCACCACTTGCGCAGCTCCATCGACAGTTCCGGCGTGGCGAACACGCTCCACACCACATAGGGCCGATGCAGGTTGGCGTAGCGGCGATAACTGCCGTTGTCCGGCAGCTTCAGCTCGCGCGAGGCGTAGTCGCGCATCTGCCGTGCCAGCGTGAGCCGCTGGGCCAGCCGGGTGTCGTTGGCGTTGCGGGCGGCGTCGATGGCGTCGTCGAGCGACTCGGCGCGGGCCATTACGCCGAGATGGCCGCCGACCGACTGATAGTAATAGCCGAGCGTGTCGCAGCCGGCCGCCAGCGCCGCGACGGCCAGCACCACCAGGGTGCCCGCCACGCGCCAGCGGGCCGGCCAGCGCGTCATGACGCCACGGCCTCCTCGGCCGGCGCGGGCGCCACCTCGACCAGGCAGTCGTAGAACACCGGCGCGCGGCCCAGGTCGGTCAGGCGCTGGCTGGTCAGTTCGTTGGCGTTCTTGCCATCGGAGGCCAGCTTCTTCCACCAGATCGACAAACCCACCACCAGGCCCTGCCGCGCGCGGTCCGTCACGCGGGCACGGGCGAGCATGCTGCCGCGGTCGTTGAAGGCGCGGACCATGGTGCCGTGGACGATGCCGCGCGCGGCGGCGTCCAGCGGATGGATGTCCAGGTGCGGCTCGCCCTCCGTGGCGCGCAGGCTGTCCACGTTGACGAAGGAGCTATTGAGGAAATTGCGAGCCGGCGGCGAGATCATCGCCAGCGGATAGCGGGCGGCCAGCTCGGGCGCCGAAGCCGGCGCCTCGTAAGGCGGGACATAGGCCGGCACCGGATCGAGACCGTCGCGGGCCATCGCCTCGGAGTAAAACTCGCATTTGCCCGATGCGGTGGGGAAGCCGCCCTCGGCGAACGGCGCCGCCGGCAGGTTCAGCTTCTGCCAGCCCTGCTCGCGCAGCGAATCCCAGCTGATGCCCTCGGCCCGCTTGTCCTGGCGCAGGATGGCCTGCGCGGCGATGGCCTCGTCGCTGTCGGCAAAACACGGCTCGGTAAAGCCCATGCGCGCGGCCAGCCGGCGGAATATCTCGGTATTCGGCAGCGCCTGGCCCATCGGCTCCACGGCCTGGTTGTTGGCCAGGAAGTAGGTGTGGCCGTAGGCCTTGTGGACGTCCACATGCTCGAGCTGGGTCGTGGCCGGCAGCACGATATCGGCGTAGTCCGCCGTATCGGTGCGGAAGTGCTCCAGCACCACGGTAAACAGATCCTCGCGCGCGAAGCCGGCGGCTACCTTGGCCGACTCCGGCGCCACGGCCACCGGGTTGCTGTTGTAAACCACCACGGCTTCGATCTTCGGGCCCTGGTCGCCGGTGCCGTGGTCGAGCAGCGCATCGCCGATCGTGCTCATGTTCACGGTGCGCGGCACCTGCGGCCAGTTCGGCAGCAGGTCTGGCCGCTGGAGCGCGGCGTTGTCGATCGGGAAGAAGCCCGAGGTCGACAGCTGCAAGCCGCCCGCCGGGTGGCGCCAGGCGCCGACCAGCGACGGCAGGCTCGCCACCGCGCGCACGGCCTGGCCGCCGCCGTGGGCGCGCTGCATGCCGTAGTTCAGGCGGATGGCCACCGGCTGGCGCTCACGCACCGCCAGCTGGCCGTAGAGGCCGGCAATCCATTCGATGTCTTCCACCGGCACGCCGCAGATCTCGGCGGCACGGGCCGGCGGGAATTCCATCGCCCGCTCGCGCAGCGCGGCGAAGCCGACCGTGTGCCGTTCGATGTAGTCGTGGTCGAGCAGGTCGTCGCGGATCAGCACGTGCATGATCGCCAGCGCCAGCGCGCCGTCGGTGCCGGGCATCGGCGCGATGTGGCGGTGGCACTTCTCGGCCGTCAGCGAGCGGTACGGGTCGATGGCGACCAGCGTCGCGCCGCGGCGCTTGGCTTCCTGGGCGCGGGTCCAGAAATGGAGGTTCGAGGCGATCGGGTTGCCGCCCCAGATGATGACCAGCTTGGCATCGGCCACATATTCCATGTCCATGCCCACGCTGGCGCCATAGGTATAGCGCAGCGCCGTGGCGCCCGCGCTGGCGCAGATCGTCCGGTCCAGCAGCGAGGCCCCGAGCTTGTGGAAAAAGCGCGCGGCCATGCTTTCGCCCTGCACCAGCCCCATGGTGCCGGCGTAGCTGTACGGGATGATGGCCTGTGGGTCGCGCGCGGCGATGGCGCCGAGGCGGCGGGCCACCTCGTCGAGCGCCTCGTCCCAGGAAATCGGCTCAAACTTGCCCTCCCCCTTCTTGCCGACGCGGCGCAGCGGCGTCAGCAGCCGGTCAGGGTGGTAGGTGCGTTCCGTATAGCGGGACACCTTGGTGCACAGCACGCCCTGGGTGGCCGGGTGGTCGGGGTCACCGGCCACCTTGATGGCGCGGCCGTCCTCGACGGTGACGAGCAGCGCACAGGTGTCGGGGCAATCGTGGGGGCAGGCGGCGCGGACGATTCGGGTGGCCATGGTGATGTCGGGACGTGGGGCGGCTGGGTGGCCTTGGGGCCTGGGGCAAAGGATTCTGCCGGCGGCGCGGGCCTGGCGGCCGTCATGTCTGCGGGCATGACTGTGGCGCAAGCGCCTCGCCGGAAGGTCCCGAACCGGGAGAAATTGTTTGGCTCCGATTGTATTCGATTATGATGTTCCGGCGCTGCCGGGCAAACCCGCCCGACCGTCCGGCCCCCGTGCCGGAACCCCCTCACCGGCAACAGACCGGGCGGGGGCCGCGGGGTACAGAAGCACAAGAACACTTTGGATTTTTTGACGGGGATTCACATGGTTTTGCATTCTGGGGTCACGCGCCGGCGCTTTGCCGGCCTGCTGGCGGCGTGCGCCGTCGTTGCATCCGGCGCGGCTGGCGCGGCCAACACCACGGCCGGCGAGACCGGCGTCACGGCCGACACCATCCTGCTCGGCCAGTCCGCCGCGCTGACCGGCTCCACGGCGGTGCTCGGCAAGCAGATGAACTCGGGCGCACGGCTCTACTTCGACTACATCAACCAGCAAGGCGGCGTGTTCGGCCGCAAGATCGAACTCAAGGCGCTGGACGATGCCTACGAGCCCGACGAGGCCGTCAAGAACACCAGGAAGCTGATCGAGGAAGACCGTGTCTTCGCGCTGTTCGGCTACGTGGGCACGCCGACCAGCCAGGCCGCCGTGCCGCTGGCCAACCAGGCGCGCGTGCCGTTCTTCGCCCCGTTCACGGGTGCGCAGTCGCTGCGCGACCCGCGCAGCCGCTACGTCTTCCACGTGCGCGCCGGCTACGACGAGGAAACCGCCGCCATCGTGCGCCAGATCCGCACCACGGGCCTGAAGCGCGTGGCCGTGGTCTACAACGACGACGCCTACGGCAAGGCCGGCATCGCCGGGGTGGAGCAGGCGATCAAGTCGCTCCCTGCCGACAGCGGCGTGAAGCTGGTTGCCCAGGAGTCGGTGATCCGCAACACGGTGGAGATCGGCGACGCGATGCAGGGCGCCATGAAGGCCAGCCCGGATGCCATCGTGCTGATCAGCGCCTACCGCACCGTGGGTGCGTTCGTGAAGGAAGCGCTGCGGCGCGGCTACAGCGGCCAGTTCTACAACGTGTCCTTTGTCGGCACCCAGGCGCTGGCCAAGGAAGTGGGCGCGCAGGGCAGCGGCGTGATCATCTCGCAGGTGATGCCGCACCCGGGCAACGCCACGCTGCCGGTGGTGCGCGAATACCTGCGCCTGCTGCAGGCGTCCGGCAAGCAGAACGAGTTCGACTACGCCAGTATCGAAGGCTTCATCGCCGCCAAGGCATTCGTGGAAGGGCTGCGCCGCACCGGGCGCGATGTCACGCGCGAGAAGTTCGTCACTGCCGTGGAAAGCATGCGCAATGTGGATCTGGGCGGCTTCATCGTCCAGTACTCGCCCGACAACCACGTGGGATCGAAATTCGTTGAAATGACGATCATCAATTCGCGCGGGGTGGTGATTCGCTGAAGCGCGGGGGGGCGCCCCTCCCCGGTCGGGAGGCCCCCCCGCCCTTTCAAGCCATATCGTTCAGATGGCACGCCGAGAAGCGTAGCGGCGCAATCTCCTTCAGCATCGGCTGTTCCTCCCGGCAACGCGGCATTGCGTGCGGGCAGCGCGGGTGGAAGTGGCAGCCCAGCGGCGGGTTCAGCGGCGACGGGATCTCGCCCCGGATCGCCACATAGGTCTTCTTGCCCACCTCCAGCTTGGGCGCCTCGGCCAGCAGCGCCTGCGTGTACGGGTGGTTCGGCGCCGCGAACACGTCTTCGGTGGGGGCCGACTCCACCACCCTCCCCAGATACATGATCACCACGCGGTCGCTGATGTGCTTGACCACGCCCAGGTCATGGCTGATGAACAGGTAGGTCAGGTTCAGCTCTTCCCGCAGGCGCATGAACAGGTTCAGGACCTGGGCCTGGATCGAGACATCGAGTGCCGCCACCGATTCGTCGCAGACCAGGAATTCCGGCTTCACGGCCAGCGCCCGGGCGATGCCGATGCGCGCCCGCTGCCCGCCCGAGAACTGGTGGGGAAAGCGGCGCAGCACGGTCGGGTCCATGCCCACGCGCACGAGCATGTCTTCCACGTAGGTCTTCTGGGCGCCCTTCTCGACCATGCCGTGCACCACGGGTGCCTCGCCGACGATATCGAGCACGCGCAGCCGGGGGTTCAGGGACGCGTACGGGTCCTGGAAAATCATCTGGATGGCGAGCTGCTTCTCGCGGCGCTTGTCCGGCGGCAGGCGGTCCAGATCCACGCCGCGCCAGAATCGCTCCCCCTCGGTCAGCGTATGGAGCCCCACCGCCATGCGGCCCAGCGTGGACTTGCCGCAGCCGGACTCGCCCACCAGCCCGACCACCTCGCCCGCGCGGATCGCCAGGTCCACGCGATCCACCGCATGCACCACCTCGACGCGCTGCTTTGCGCCAAAGAGATTGGCGATCTTGGCCGCCACGTCGAGCGTCTTGACGAAGCGCTTGGACACCGCGCGCAGCTCCAGCAGCGGCGCGGGGGGCGTGGCGGGCTCGGGCTGCGTGATGTTGGAGGCACTCACCGGGGTATCGATCACGGACTGGCTCATGCGGCCTCCTGCTGGGCAAGTACCGGGTGGAAGCAGCGCAGTTCCCGGCCGTCTGGCGAGGTGCCGAGCGGCGGTTCGGTCTTGCAGATATCGGTCGCGTAGGGGCAGCGCTCGCGGAACGAGCATCCGGCCGGCAGGTTCAGCAGCGACGGCGTCATGCCCGGAATCTGCCGCAGCGGCGTGCCGCGCGGGTTGCGTGACGGCGCCGAACCGATCAGCCCGTGCGTGTACGGGTGCTCGGGATGCTCCAGCACCTGGCGCACATCGCCCGATTCCACGATCTTGCCGGCGTACATCACGCAGACCTTGTCCGCGAGCCCGGCCACCACGGACAGGTCGTGCGTGATCCAGATCAGCGCGGTGCCCGATTCGCGGCACAGCGTCTGCATCTCATAGAGGATCTGGCCCTGGATGGTCACGTCCAGCGCCGTGGTCGGCTCGTCGGCAATGATCAGGTCCGGCTTGTTGAGCAGCGCGATGGCAATGGCCACGCGCTGGCGCATGCCGCCCGAGAACTGGTGCGGGTAGGCGGTCAGGCGCTCGTCCGGCGAGGGAATGCCGACGCGGGCCAGCGCATTGCGCGCCCGCTCGCGGGCGACCGGCTTGCTGACGTTGTCGTGCGCGCGCACGGCCTCGATCATCTGCGTGTCGATGCGCAGGACCGGGTTCAGCGTCATCATCGGGTCCTGGAAAATCATCGCGATGCGGTTGCCGCGCACGTCGCGCTGCTGGGCGGGGGTGAGCGCGCGGAGGTCGCGCGTCACACCGTCGCGGCTGGTCAGCGCGATCCGGCCGTCGACCACTTTGCCGGGCGCATCGATCAGGCCCATGATCGAGTAGCCGGTCATCGACTTGCCCGAGCCGGACTCCCCGACCAGGCCCATGATCTCGCCGCGGTTGACCGAGAACGACACGTCGTCCACGGCCTTGGCCACGCCGGCGCGCGTGAAGAACTGCGTTTTCAGGTGTTCGACCACCAGGGTGGGTTGGCTCATGCGCGCTCCTGGGGGGTCATTGCGTTTGCAGGCGCGGGTTCAGCACGTCGCGCAACTGGTCGGCCACGAGGTTCATCGACACGATGGTCACTACCAGCGCGATGCCCGGGAAAAAGCTGATCCAGTACTTGCCGGACAGCATGTATTGCTGGCCATTCGAGATCAGCGAGCCAAGCGACGGCTCCGTGACCGGCACGCCAAGCCCCAGGAACGACAGTGTGGCCTCCAGCGTGATGGCCGACGCCACCTGCAGCGCGGCGATCACGATCAGCGGCGGCAGGCAGTTCGGCAGCAGGTGGCGGAACATGATGCGCCCCGGCGGCAGGCCCAGGCAGGTGGCGGCCTCGATGTACTCCTTGCGCCGCTCCACCAGCGCCGCGCTGCGGGTGGTACGTGCGTAGTAGGCCCATTGCACCGCCACCAGCGCGATGACGATGTTGCCGAGGCCCGGCCGCAGGAAGGCCAGCAGGATCAGCGCCAGCAAGATCGGCGGAAACGACAGCTGGAGATCGGCCACGCGCATGATGAACGCCTCGGTGCGGCCGCCCAGGAAGCCGGCCAGCAAGCCGAGCGTGGCCCCCAGCAGCAGCGCGATCACCGTGCTGAGCACGCCCACGCCGATGCTGATGCGCAGGCCGTACATCACGGCGGAGAGGATGTCGCGCCCCTGCTCGTCCGAGCCCAGCAGGAAGGTCATGCCACTGCCGGCCTGCTCGCCTGGGGCCATGCGCGCGTCGAGCACGTCCAGCGTGGCCAGGTCGTACGGGTTCTGGGGCGCCAGCCATGGCGCGAAGATCGCAATCAGGATGATGAGGCCGAGCGTCACCAGCCCCACCACGGCCAGCTTGCTCTCCAGGAACTGCCGGGCGAAGCGGCGGAACGGCGTCTGCTCCTTCGCCGGCACGGCCGGGCTGGCCGTTTCCTTGGTTTGGGTCGGTACAGTGCTCGCGCTCATGGCTCAGCCCTTGTTGTCAGCAATGCGCACGCGCGGATCGAGCATGCTGTAGACGATGTCCACCACGAGGTTGATCAGGATGAACAGCGTCACAATCACCATCAGGTAGGCCACGATCACCGGGCGGTCCAGCAGCTGGATCGAGTCGATGATGAGCTTGCCCATGCCGGGCCAGGCGAAAATCGACTCGGTCACGATGGCGAACGCGATGATCGAGCCGAACTGGAGCGCGATCACGGTCACGATCGGGATCAGAATATTCTTAAGAACGTGCACCCCGACGATGCGGGAGTTCGACAAGCCCTTGGCCCGCGCGAACTTCACGTAGTCCTGCAGCATGGCCTCCTGCGTGCCGGCGCGCGTGAGCCGGATCACCATGGCGATGTTCAGCAGCGAAAGCGTGACCGCCGGCAGGATCAGGTGGCGGATGCCATCCACGGTCAGGAAACTGAGCGGAATGCCAAGCACCCGCACGGTCTCGCCCCGGCCATTCGACGGCAGCCAGCCCAACTGCACCGCGAACACCATGATCAGCATCAGGCCGACCCAGAACGTGGGTAACGAGAAGCCCAGGATCGATATCGTCATGATCGACTTGCCAGCCACGCCGGTGGGCCGGAGCCCGGCCCAGAGACCTAGCGGAATGCCGAGAACGATGGCCAGCAGGATGGCCGTAATGGCCAGTTCCATGGTCGCCGGCATGCGTTCGAAGATCAGCTTCAGCGCCGGCGTGCCATGCGCGAACGACGTGCCGAGGTTGCCGTGCAAGGCGTTCTGCAGAAAGATCCAGTACTGTTCCCAGAGCGGCTTGTCGAGCCCGAGCGCGGCGATGGTGCGCTTGATGTCCTCCTGGTCCGCCTGCGGACTGATGAGGATGTCGACCGGGTTGCCGATCGCAAAAACGCCAAGAAAGACGAGCAGCGACATGACGAGGAGCACAACCACGCTCTGCATCAGGCGCCGGATGATGAAGACCAGCATGTTGGAGACACTATCCTTTCGCCGGCAACGGTCCCCAGGTCAGGGACCGTTGCGCGACGGCATCCGCTGCTAGCTTAGTGCAGCCGATTGACCCCAGCCGACTTATTGCGGCTTGAAGTTGTGCGCATAAGTGCGCTCGTCGGTACGCGGCACGTAGGTGATGCCCTTCTGCGTGGCCCACGTGGTCACTTGCTGGTGGATCGGGATGATGCCGCCGTCGTTGATGGCAATGGCGGTAGCCTCCTGCAGCAGCTTGGATCGCTCGGTGTCATCCACCGTGGCCAGCGCCTTCTCCAGGATGACGTCCATTTTCGGATTGCAGTACTCGCCCCAGTTGGTCGTGCCGAAGCCCTTCTTGGAGTCCTCGCAGGCAAGCAGCGCACGCAGCGGCGAGCTGACCTCACCGGTCTGGGCGCCCCAGCCCAGCAGGCCGAACGACCACTCGTGCTTGATGCCCTTCGACGAATAAGTGGCCATCGGCATGCCTTCCACCTTGGTGGCAATGCCAATCCGCGTCAGGTTCTGGGCGATGGTCTGGGCAATCTTCTCATCGTTGACGTAACGGTTGTTCGGCGTGTGCAGCGTGACGCCAAAGCCGTTCGGGTAGCCCGCCTCCGCGAGCAGCTTCTTGGCGCCCTCGGGATCGTATTTCACCGTCTTCAGGGCCGGGTTGTAGCCAAACAGCGTCGGCGGCACGAGGTTGTTGGTCGGCTCGGACAGCCCTTCCATCAGCCGGTCCTTGATGCCCTGCCGGTTGATGGCCATGCTGATGGCGTTCCGCACGCGCGCATCCTTGAGCGGATTCTTATCCATCGGCTGGCCGTCCTTGGTGGTGACGTACGGCGACTTGTCGCGCTTGGCATCGAAATACAGGTAGATCACGCGGTGCGAGATCTTGCTGAAGAACGACAGCTTCGGGTCCTGGCGCACCTTGGGCAGGTCCGGGGTGGGCACGTTCTCGATGGCCTGGACGTCCCCGGACAGCAGCGCGGCGAGGCGCGTGGCCGGGTTCGGGATGAAGCGCAGCGTGACCTTGTCCCAGGCCGGCTTCGGGCCCCAGTAGTCCGGGTTCTTGACCAGTTCGACGCGGTCGTCGCGGGCGTAGCTCACGAACTTGAACGGCCCGGTGCCGACCATGCCCTTGCCCTGCGCGAAGTCGTCGGACGTCAGGCCCTGCGTGGCCTTCTTCTGCACCATGAAGATCGACGTCAGGTCGTTCAGCATCAACGGATACGGCTGGTTGGTGGTCAGCTGGATCGTGTACTTGTCGATCACCTTCTTGTTGATGATCGCCTTGGTATAGACGTCGAACTTGCCCGGGCTGTTCAGGATCGTGGCGGGGCGGTCGAGCGACCAGACCACGTCCTCGGTGGTCAGTTCGGTGCCGTCGTGCCACTTCACGCCCTTGCGGATCTTGAATTCCCACGTGAGGTTGTTCACGAGCTTCCAGGACTCGGCCAGCCCCGGAATGATGCGGCTGTCCGGGTCGAGCTTCACCAGCGAGTCGAACACGTGTTCGGACACGTTGATGTTCGAGAACAGGTTATAGAAATGCGGATCCATCGAGGTCGGCGGCGAACTCATGGCGATCTTCAGGTCGGCCGCCTGGGCGGGCGCGGCCAGGCCAAGGCCGAGGGCGCTCGCCAGCAGCACGGCGGCGGCGGCGTTGCTGACCGTCTTGCCCATGGCGATCTTGACCTTGTTGACAGTGCGAAGGGACATCGCGCGTTTCTCCCTGTGGGAAGTCTGAAATGACAATAAGGAGCAGTCGTCGCCGGCGCAATAAGAAATCGCCGCATTTTGGTGCGGTCCATTCTGCATCGCGGACCCGGCGCGACCGGCCAGGCACTTCAAGCATGAACTGTTCCAGCAGTGGAACGGCTGCGCCATGCGGGGAAACCCACCCGGCGGGGGGTGCGGGGCGACGGGAGATGCCGTGCTGCACTGCGCCAAGTCGGGGCGCCGAGGGGCGTCTTTGGCGCTTTGCGGGCGGACAGGTATGATCGGGGTATCCCACTGCCCGGTACGGCACCATGAAGCTCATCCCAGAAATCCTCCAGGCGCAAGCCGAAATCCGCACCCTCCGCCGCGACATCCACGCCCATCCCGAACTCTGCTTCGAAGAACAGCGCACCGCCGATCTGGTCGCAAGAAGCTTGGAATCGTGGGGCATCGAGGTCCATCGCGGGCTTGGCACGACGGGGCTCGTCGGCGTGATCCGCAACGGCAGCAGCGGCCGCTCGATCGGCCTGCGCGCCGACATGGACGCGCTGCCGCTGCAGGAAGCCAATACCTTCGGCCATCGCTCGCAACACGACGGCAAGATGCACGCCTGCGGCCATGACGGCCACACGGCGATGCTGCTAGGCGCGGCGCGTTACCTGGCCGAGCACCGCAATTTCGACGGCACCGTGAACCTGATCTTCCAGCCGGCCGAGGAAGGCGGCGGCGGCGCGCGCGAGATGATCAAGGATGGCCTGTTCAAGCGTTTTCCGTGCGACGCCGTGTTCGGCATGCACAACTGGCCGGGCATGCCGGTGGGCTCGTTCGGCACCACGGCCGGCCCGCTGATGGCATCGAGCAATGAATTCCGCATCGTCGTGAAGGGCAAGGGCGCGCACGCGGCCATGCCGCACAACGGTTTCGACCCGGTCTTTGCGGGCTCGCAGATCGTCTCGGCGCTGCAGGGCATCATCACGCGCAACAAGCGGCCGATCGACACCGCGGTGATCTCGGTGACCCAGTTCCACGCCGGCGACGCCACGAACATCGTGCCGGACCAGGCATGGATCGGCGGCACCGTGCGGACGTTCACGGTGCCGGTGCTGGACCTGATCGAGCGGCGCATGGAGGAGGTATCGCGTGCGGTGGCGTCTGCGTTCGACTGCACCATCGAGTTCGAATTCCGCCGCAACTACCCGCCGACGATCAATAGCGCCGCCGAGGCGGAGTTCGCGGTCGGCGTGGCCAGCGAGGTGGTGGGCGCGGATCATGTGGACGGGAACGTCGAGCCGACCATGGGCGCCGAGGACTTCTCGTTCATGCTCCTGGAAAGGCCGGGCTGCTACCTGTTCATCGGCAATGGCGAGGGCACGCACCGCGAGGCCGGCCACGGCATGGGACCGTGCATGCTGCACAACCCCAGCTACGACTTCAACGACGAACTGCTGCCTGTGGGCTCGACGTTCTTCGTGAAACTCGTGGAGAAGTGGCTCGCTGCCGCCTGAGGCCGGCAGCTTTTCAGAATCCGATCATAGGAAAGACCGGCGATGACGCATACGCTGTTGGACGACAACACGGCGGAAGGCTTCGCCCGGGTGGCGCTGGATAACATCGTCCGTCCCTATCCGTACAAGCTCGACCACCTGATGACACGCGCCGGCGATCTCGCCGAGCCGGCGGTGGCGCATCCGGTCTTCTATGGCAGCTACGACTGGCATTCGTCGGTGCACATGCATTGGCTGCTGGTGCGACTGCTGGCGACGCGCCCGGGCCTGCCGATCGCGCCGCAAATCCGGCAGACGCTCGACGCGCAACTGCGGCCCGAGGCGTTGGCGACGGAACTGGCTTACTTCGAACGTCCAGGTTCGCGGACGTTCGAGCGCCCATATGGCTGGGCGTGGGTGCTAAGGCTCCAGTCCGAACTGACGCTGCTGGGCGCCGGCGACCCACAGGCGGCGCGATGGGCCGCGGCTTGCGCGCCGCTGGCCGATCACCTTGCGCTGCGCCTCATCGATACCATCGAAATCGCCGATTTCCCGGTACGGACCGGCACCCATTTCAACAGCGCGTTCGCACTGGTGATGGCATTGCATTTTGCGCGAAGCACGCAGCATCTGGCGCTGCGCAAGGCGATCGTCCGACGCGCACATCGCTGGTTCGGACACGACCAGCGGTATCCCGCCCGCTACGAACCGGGCGGCGACGAGTTCCTGTCGGGTGGATTGATCGAAGCGGTTCTGATGCAGCAGGTGACCGACGACGACTGCTCGTTCGCCGACTGGTGGGAGATATTCTCGCCGGGGCAGGCCGAGCTGGCGACCTGGCTGACGCCGGTGACGGTGGCGGATCGTACGGACCCGAAGATGTCGCACCTGGACGGCCTGAACCTGTCCCGTGCATGGTGTTGGCGGCTGCTGGGCCCCGCCCTGCCCCCGACGCTCCAGCCGCTGGCGGTGCGGGCGTGGTCCGATCACCTGGAAGCGTCGCTCCCGCAGGCGGTGGGCGGCCACTATGTCGCCACCCATTGGCTGGCGACGTTCGCCTTGCTCGCGCTCGAGGACACGGCGCCAAGCCAGGCCGCCGCGTGTTCACTCGACCAGAACTAGTCCCGGGTCAATCGAGGACAATATCGCCGTACCAGGACTCGGCGCGGCTCTTGGTATTGTCCGTATCAGTCATCAGCCCTACGGCGATAACCTTGCCAGGATCGGTCCCAAACGCCTTGCGGTAGTCGGCGCGCAGATCCCGCTCATGGCAACGCCAGCTGTTGGCATGGCGCGTGCCGGAATCGACCACGATCATGCGGACGCGATCGGTATGGGGGTTGTTCAACACGGCGCCCGCGGGACGTCGACCGCCCCAGATGTACATCAGCGTGGCGTACGGCATCTCACGGCCGGTAGTGATGCGGGCCATCTCGTACATGAGTTGGTCCCGCAGTGGCAGTTTGGCCATGTCGCCATCGAAGGCGACGAAGATGCGCAGCGGCGCGTCTTCCCGCTGGCCCATCGCGTTGTCGGCGCTACGGATGACGTCCCGGGTCTTCCACATCCAGCGGAGCATGCCAGGGTCGCGCTGTGTCAGCGGCACGTAGAGTCCGGATGCGGAGCTGTCGGCCTGAGCATGTAGCACCAGACGCTGATCCATTTCGGTCAGCGTATAACGCGTGGGAGTCTTGTTGCGGTTGATGGTCCAGGGCTGCCAGCCCGCAGGAAGATTCGCGAGCGACGCGGACGCTGAAAATGGGGGAAGCTCAGGTAGCGCCACAGGTGCGGCAGTACTGGTTTCGCCCTCCACTTCGGGGTCGCCGCCGGCCTCAGCATCGGCATTCCGCTGCGTGGTCAGTACGGATGCGATATTCGCCGCCTCCAGTGCATCGACGTGAACAGCCGACTTCATGCCGGCTTTCGCCGCGAACGTCTTGCAATCCACTTCGGCCACTGGGACCATTTTCGTCGGTTCGATGGGAGGACTTCCCCCGCTCGATGCACATCCCGCCAACAACAACACGCCTGCCATGCTGGCAAGCGCGGGCCATAACTTCGTGGCCGCCATGTAACCCCCTAAACCCAATTTCTCGTCGCTGCATCGCGCCTAGACCCGGCGCTTGTAGGGAACATATCAGATCGAAATCCGCGGAGGAATACTCCGGTACCCTGAAAACAACAGCGATACGATGCGGAAATGACGAGGACTTGGCGGCGTGAACAAAATCGTCGCCGCAAAAGCAAAACCCCCAGCCTTTTGGGGCTGGGGGTTTTGGGTATAAGAGCCTGGCGATGACCTACTTTCACACGGGTAGTCCGCACTATCATCGGCGCAAAGTCGTTTCACGGTCCTGTTCGGGATGGGAAGGGGTGGTTC